>CALABZ010000047.1 GCA_937888615.1 uncultured Lentisphaeria bacterium
CCTGGTTACCACCGGGTCCGTCAAAAAACTGGAGAAGAAATCATGCACCAACCCGACGACCGCCCCGCCACCCCGCTCGAAAAAAACGGCTGGAAACTGACCTTTTACGACGGTTTCGACCGCCCGCAACTAAACGACATGTATTGGTTTCCCGCATACCGTTCCGGGCGCAAGGACTACTTCAAGCGTATCGGTGTGCCCAGCCGCTGGGAAGACCACAACGCGCATTACGTGATCGAAGACAGCGTGCTGAAGCTCCGCCTTTCGGAAACCCTGCCGTTCCGCGCCAACAAAAGCACCCCGTGCGTGAGCTGTCTCACCACCTCCGACCACCGTTTCGGCGCCACCACCCGTGAATGTCAGGTGCTGGAAAAGTTCTCCCAGAAATACGGCTGGTTCGAAATGCGCGCCCGCTGTCCGCGCGGCAGCGGGCTGATGAGTGCGTTCTGGCTCCATCAGGTCGATCCGCTGAAACAGGAGTATACGCCGGAGGGAGAACGGAAATCATTGGAAGCGGGCGCGCTTGAAATCGATATTTTCGAACAGCAGGGCCGTTACATCACCGATACCGGAAGCAAGGTCGACCTGAATATCCACTTCACCGAAACGGGGCATTATCAGCATCCGGTGCCGGTCGACGTGTCGACGGGATTCCACGTCTGGGCCATGGAATGGGAAGAGGGACGTATCCGCTGGTACCTGGACGGTGAATTGATGGAAATGTATGAAGGCCCGACGCCACAGGAAAAAATGTTTATCCTGATCGCATTGTTCCAATACTCCGGCTGGATCGGAGAAGTCGATCCGAACCTGATCTATCCGAAGGACTTCGAAATCGACTACGTCAAAGTCTACGCCAAGGTCTGAAACCGATCATGAACGAACCGCTGATCCCCACCCGCCGGCTTCGCCGCAAAGCCGAAGCCTATGCCACCATGTCCTCCTGTTGCGGCATGATCGGCGAAGTCACGCTCACCGACAGCGCCATCATCATCCTGTTCGCCGGAATGCTTGGCGCCGGGGACATGCTGGCCATGATTACGACCTCGCTCCTGCCGCTGCTGACCGGCGTCTGCATTATTCCGATGGCGGCGCTGGCGGCCCGGATCGGCATCCGGCGGCAAATCCTGATCGCCATCGGAATATCCACCGCCGCGTATTTTGCGGCGGCGGCCTCGCCTTTTTTCGGAAACTGGAACGTAAGCGTACTGATCGCGGCCATCCTGTGTTTCGCGTTCAGCCTGACCGGTTACATCGCCGGATGGTATCCGATGCTGGACACGTTTCTCACGTCCGAGCACCGTACCGTATTTTTCAGCCGTATGCGTTTCTGCCACCAGCTTTGCGCCACCGGTTTTCTGCTGATCGTCGGGTTGATTATCGGCAAAGCGCCGTCCCTGACGGCATTACAGACGGTACTGTTGGTGTCGGGCGTTATTTTCACCGGACGGGGATGGTGTATCGCCCGGATTCCCGATTTACCGCCGCCCCACCGGGAGAAACGCGGGCTCCGGGAGGGCCTCGCCCGAGCTGTGGCGAACAAACCGCTGATGGGATTTTCCACCTATATTTCCGTCCTGAACCTGGCCTGTTTCGGTACGATTCCGCTGATGATCCTGACGTTGAAAAATCGCTTTGAAGCCCCGGATAACATCATCGTGCTCGTTTCCGCCGCCACGCTGTGCGGGATGCTGGCGGGTTATCTCTGCGCCAACCGTATTTTCCACCGCCTCGGCTTAAAATACTTCCTGATTGTTTTTCACCTGATGTTCCTGCTGATAAACCTGGCGCTGTTCTGCTTCGATCACGGCAATCCGCTGAATTACCTGCTGATTGCCGCGTTGCTGTTCGCCTATAATTTCGGGATCGCGGCGATTTCGATCGCAAGTTCGGCGGAAATGATGGCGCTGGCACAGCCCGGCAACAAAGTCATGGCGATGGCGGTGAACGGTGCATATGCCAGCGGCGGTGCGGGACTTTCGCGGTTATTGTCATCGCTGCTGCTCGGTTGCGGGCTGATCGCCCCGGAATGGCGTTTCGGGACCGTGACGGTCAGCCGTTACCAAAGCCTGCTGCTGATCTACATATTCGCGTTGTTGTTCGCCGCCGCGTTCCTGCTGCTCATTGATTTCCACGGTCGGCGGCCTGCTGAATCTTGAGCGTATTGCGGGCGGATTCGATAACGGTCGGGGTATCAAGTTCGCCCGGACGGCCCGCGATATCGGCCAGGAATTCCGTCAGGTAATCCGGTCCCACCGACGAGGGCTGGGCCAGGATACTGATCCCGGTCGTGCCGTTGGCGGCGAATTTAACGCCCGCGTCCGACAAATTGAACTCGGCCACGCCTTTGGTCCCCCAGACCGTGAACCGCCAGTAATACGGCAGGCTGAAACCGCAACTGTTCGGCGCGAAATAGGATACATCGCCGAGAACGCCGCAGCCGTTATCCATTTTCAACATGAACTGCCCGGCATCGTTGAACTTCGGGCATTCCGTAGCGAAGGCATTCCAGGTACGCGCCGCGACGACTTCGGTAAATTTAAGTCCGGTCATCCACGGAATCAGGTCGATCCCGTGAATCGCGATATCGTTGATGGTGCCGCCGTGCTTGCCTTCTTCGAAATACCAGCCGGGACGGGTGCCGTACATCAGCGGATGCTGTCCGCCGAACTGGATCGCCTGGATATCGCCGAGCGCCCCGCTCTGAATCAGGTTACGCGCGCCGGTCATATTGACGGCGGTACGGAGGTCGAGTTGACAGCTGACTTTCAGATTGTTGGCCTGGGCGAGTTTTTCGATTTCGGCGAGCTCTTCGAGACTGGTGCAGATCGGTTTGTCGGCGATGACATGCTTGCCGGCTTTCAGCGCCCGAATCAACGTCGAACCGCGTTTGCCATAGTAGTCACCGACCGCGACGATATCGCAGGGAACTTCCGCCAGCATCTTGTCGTAATCGCTCCAGTCGGCCTGAACCGACAGTTTGGCGCGGGTGGCTTCATCTTCCTCGCAACAGGCGACGATTTCCAGCTCCGGCGATTCCTTCGCCTTATTATAAAGCCCGAAAATGTGACCATGCCTGAATCCGGCAAATGCAATCTTCAACGTCATTGTTTACCTTCCATCATTTAATTTATGCTCTCGATAGACAGAGAAGAAGATACACCGCCCCGCCCCATTTTGCAAACCCGGAATGCCGGGAACTTGCGCGGTTGCCCTCTTTCCTTCCGGCATGCCTCATGAAAAAGTACGGAACCAGGACCGTCACAACGCCGGAACGATCAGCAATGGCCAACTCGCCGCCTGATCCCCGTAAAGTATCCGCAGCGTATATTCTCCCGCCGCCAATTTTTCCGTTGACAAGGACCGGAACCCCTGCCGCTCACCGTCGGGCAACGCACTTCGCAGAACCTCCCGCCCCGAAGCATCGCTCACCACAGCCTCCGTTTTCCGAGGTTCCTGCGAATGAATCCGCAGGAAAAAATGGCAGGGCTTACCGGCCATGACCACCGGGCGCGGATCATTCATCTCCATCAGTTGCCGGACGGTGTAATGACGCGAGGACAGGATGGATCCCCCCAGAGTCAGCACCAGCCGGTAATCGCCGGAACCGGTCACACGGCAGGGCAGCGAAACGGCGGCGGAACCACCCGGTTCGACCGTGATTTGCGAAGAACCCGCGTCCTGCGTCTTCCCATCCATGTCCGTCAGGCTCAATTCCAGAAGGCCGGAAACCGCCTTATCACCCGTGTTTTTCAAGGTCAACGCCACTTGGTTGTCGCCGAGGAATAAGGTCTCGGAAGCGATTTCCGCTTTCAGAGGCGGCTTTTCCAGTTTCAGCCCGTCGTATACGGCAAAACAGCCGAGATCGTGAAACTTATGTTTGTTTGAAGCCAGCACAAGCCGTTCAAACGGAGCAATACGACGCACCCGCGAAACATTCAGGCCAATCCGGCCCGTATCGAAAACTCCGAGGCCAAACGTGCTCCATGGAATCGCCGCCTCCATCGTCCAGCCGTCGTCGTATGTGCCGACGGCATGCTGCCACACGCCGTTCCACGCCAGGGCATCGTGATTCCACTCGGGGTCGTAATGCAGGAAATCGGCGGCAATGTTGTGAACATCTACCACGAACTGATAATAGGAGCGGGAGTTATTTCTCGAATCGACCAGGATTTCCACACAATCATTGTTCCAGACGGCAGCGTCGTGAGCGGCAAAACGCTCCTGCTGGCGGGCTTCCACCAGGTTCACTTCCCGGCAGCGGATGAAAAAATAAAGGTTCCGGGGATCGTACATGATTTTGACGGTCGTCGCCATGCTGACCGGTTTTCCGGGCGGACAGGAGTCCAGCGCAAGCGCCGGAACATTCGCCCAGCAGGCGTCCTCGCGCCCGTCAATCTTCGGAGCGTCTCCGCCGTTGAAATGCAACGGAGCCCCCACTGCCGCGACGGACAGGAAAAAAAGCAAAATGCAGAGATAGCGCATCACAGCACCTCCATGAGTTTCAGGATCGCGTTGGCCGCCATTGCACGAAGACGGTCGGCTTTGGCGTTGTCCAAATTAGTTTCCCCGGCGATGCCGTTGCCGGGTTTGAAATCGTCGTTCCAGGGAACCAGGCCGAGAATCCGGTCCAACACCGCCTGGGCGGCGTCCGCCTCGGCGTTTTTCCCCTTTTTCCGGGCGTCCGCGATAGCCTGTTTCAGTGTGTAGAGATATTTATAATCGGTGATCCCTTCGCGGAGGCCCTCCCATTCGAGGCTGAATACCGTTACTTTTGCCGGCGTGGGATCGGAAACAGGATAGGTCATGCCGTAACTTTTGCCATCGGTAAAATTGTCGTAGGGATCGCCGTCTTTTCCTTTCCGGTAAGCCTGATAAGTGTAGGAGAGATGCCCCGTCACACCGAGCTTGAAGCTCATCAGTCCGCTCAACAGCCGGTTGGGCATCAAACCGCCTTCCTGCCCGGTGTAACAGCCGCCGCCAAGGAACCAGTATTGCAGATTTTTCCCTTCAGCCACCTTGCAAAGCTCGCGCCAGGTGGCGACGTTGTTGCCGATAAAGGAGTTACAGGACAAATTCAGGTATTCCCCGAATTGCGCGACATAACGCGGCGCATAAACGCAGGAGGCGGTGGGAACGCCCGCTTCTCGGGCCAACCGGGTTTGCCAGACGGCAAGTTCCATGCTGCGAATATGCGGCTCGTCCGCTCCCATGTAATACCATTCGTTATAACCCGGCGCGCCGTATTTTTTGATCCAGGAATCGAATTCCCGGACATAGGCGGTGAAGGCTTCACGGACTTTCGGGTTATCGAACCAGCGTTTATCTTTCGGATCGGCTCCGCAACGCTGCAATGCGATTTTTTCCGCGTTCATGCCGTAAACAAGCATCGGGCCATTCATGCCCGCCCGGCGGCGCGCCTCCTGGAACCGTTTCACCCCGGCTTCATTGCCGATGGTGCAATGAAAAGCGGTGACGCCGTAATCCTTCATATCCTTCAGATAGCGCACCATCAGCTCCATCGGGTAACGACTCTGAGGCGGCACGTGCAACCGGCTGTAAGCTCCCCACACCATATTCGGCGGTGTCAGCAGTTTAAACGGCAGGACTTTCAGCCGGAGCGGCAGGACAATTTCCTTTTCGCCGCAGCGGATACGGACGGAACCGGTGTATTCTCCGGCGGGACAATCATCTTTCAGGCGGGTCTGGAGCCAGAACAGGCGGTTTCCGCCAACCGGAAGCGTGCATGTCTCCTGCGGCAGGATCAGTTCCGGAATGTTGTAATAGTTATAAGGGTTGCGCGGATAATCCCAGAAGCGGACAAACGACACGGCAATATCATCCGCCGGGATCACCTGATCCCCGGAACGCAGTTCACTGACTTTCAACAGTTCCAGTTTTCGCTCTTTTCCCGGATTGTGCACGCCAAAATACCAGACCCCGTAATCGCCGGGGGTGGCAAAGGCGTCCAGACGGTCGATGATTTCGAAATCCTGCGGCGTGCTGTCCTCATAAGCCATGCGCGGATTGCGACGGTACGGAACCGGTGTGTTCAACGCCGGATTTGCGGGGTCTGGTTCGGCATTGCGCGGGGTGAAGGACATAACTTTGCCGTTGACGTTTTTCGTCCGCTCCGGCGGCGCAATTTCGGTTACGGTAAGGGATTTGAAAAGACATTTCTGCGGTATGCGGAAGGAAAAATCCGCCGACGCGGCAATCGACGGGAAATCAATGCTCCAATGTTCTTCCCGCCCGCCGCCGGTCCTGAACGTGGAGTCACCATGCTTCCTCCCCCCGCTGCGCTGGACGTAGCGCATGAACAGTTCCTGCGGAGCATCGCTGTTCAAAACGACCTCGGCCCGATAGAACTTTCCGGGCTCCAGCCCAAAAATCCTGGCGCTCAGCATTCCCGGATTTTTGCCGGAATCGGGAACCACCAGTAAGCCGCCGGAATCCGGGAACCGGGCGGAAGCATCCCTCACCGCCCAGGAAGGCATCAGCAGGGAATCACGGTAGGAGTTTACCGCCATGTTGAATTTACCGGTCCCCGCCGTCCCGGAACAGCGAATGATATATTCGGCGGACGGAATCGGCGGAGTCATTGCCGCCTTGTCGAAACCGGCGGGACGCCAGACGACCTTTCCGGAAGCGGCGTCGATCAATTCCAGAGATTTCAGCATTTCCGAACCGGAGACGAACCGGAAACGCAGGCGTTCCTGCGAAAACCGCAACGGTTTTTCGATTTTCCATGCTTCCGCCGGTTTGTCAATATTAATCCAGAAAGTACGTTCAAGTCCGGGTCGGAACTCATCGTTCACGATGAGCTTTTCTCCGGCATAAAGCCGGACGGCGGCGATTACCGCCAGAAAGATGATTCTTTTCAGCATTTTCCCCTCAAGAGCCAATTTCAAAAAATCGGCTTTTCTCTGTTAATAACTCGTTTTCTTGTACGTCAAGACGATCATGACGCATCCGGCACGACTTTTTTCGCAAAAGCCGTAAAAAAATCAAGTTTTGCGCGTTAGCCTCCTTTCCCGTTACCAGGTGAGCTGCCGCGCTCAACTGTTGAACGTTCCCGATAGCGAACTTTTATTATTTTAAATTATGGCTGTCCTCCAACCGTTGCTCTGGAAATAAATTAATGGGTGCCGGTCACGGCATAGTCCAGGTAGCACGAGCGTGCAGGATTGCACCGGCTGTCGGATTGGATGCATATCCCGGTGATTTCGGGAATTATGCCTTTCTCGAATTCCTCCAACTGCAGAATCAATTCCCGATAGCGAAGTAGAAGACCGCCGATACGAATCTGAATCGTTTCCAACCCGTTCAGTTTGCAGCAGGATTTCCATTGGCTGCGGAATTCACGGATGAATTCTTCATAAAGACGGATGATTTCAGGGAGGGTATCCTGCCGGATTTTTTGCAAAGCCGGCAAATCTTTCCGACGGTAAGCATTCTCCAATTCCACGGTTGCGGTCATTTTCGCTAAAAGAAGGCGGCCGGTCAGCTGAAAATAAGTGCCGGGGGCGATTTGCGCCAGAACAGCTTCCAGCGTATTCATGAATTCGGAACGGATGTTTTCATCGTCCAATTTCAAATGTCGCCAGCCTTTTTTCAGGATCGGATCGTCCCAGAGCAGAATGGAGAGCGTGCCGACGCCATTGTCGCGGCAGGCGATTTGGTGGTTCATCTCCGAAATCCGCAGTGTCTCCTTGTATGAGGGCAGTTTCAACGCTGCACTGAGAGCTTCCAGGCGGTCCGCGTCGGGCTGCTGTCCATATGCGGATTCCGCCCCCCACGCCAGCCCGGCATAGACCGAGGGGAAATTACAATAAGCGCCATTGTCTCCCCACATGGTGAAAAAGAAATCGCCGATTTTGTTTTCCCGGCAGGAATCGATGCAGGGCAGGACCCGGTCCGCCGTCTGACGATGGTCGTAAAACAGCCGGTACCAGGTCCATAAGCCGGAACCCACGGCCGGTTCTTTGCCCAGGCTTCGGTGCTGTTCGATCATTTTGTCATAAAAATCGCTGTCCAGGTGATAATAGTCCCAGTAAACCAGTTTGCACTCCGGCGGAATACATTTTCTGACATCTGCCGGAATATCGGTATTCAAGTCGTAATAATCGCCGGTTTCGCTTCCCATGCGGAAATACATGTCGGACCAGATCATCGGGTTCATATTCAGCTCGGAGCAAATGGTGTTCACCCGGTTCAGGTGCCGGTTGAATATCTCAAAATTATTCTGGTATCCGTATTTATCCAGAAACTTTCCCCGTCCCAGGTTATGGGCTTCATCCATTCCGATATGCAGATTACGGGAACGGCAGTTGTCGTGCCAGAAGCGGATCATCTTGCGGATCAGTTCATAGGTTTTCTCTTCATCCACCAGCAGGATGTCGCTGGTATCCCTGATTCCGGCAGTACCCGCCGAACGCAAAAAAACCTCAAGGTGCCCCAACGTTTGAATGCAGCCGCAGAGCTCAATGCCCAGACGATACGCATAATCGTCCAACTCCCGGATTTCAGCCGCCGAGTAAGCCCCGCGCAAAAACCCGAAATGCGGTTCATCTTCCAACTCATAAGTATCCTCGGTATAAAACATAATCCGGTTGTAACCCATCAAAGCAAGTCTGCGCATCAGCGATTTACCATACTCTACCGTCATAACCGCATTACGGGAACAATCCACCATCACGCCAAAGGTGTGAAAAATACAATTATCCAGCGGTCCGTTCAATCCGGCCAACGCCAGTCCCACCCCGCGCAATGCTTCGGATATTTGATTGTAAGCAATACTGTAAACGGAATCGGTAAATTCCATTCCCGCAAACTGATCTTTGCGGAAAGCCAGATTGGCCCCGTCGCCTTCCGACAACGGATATTCATCGGCGAGTGTTTTCAATGCGCAAACAAGTTCCCCCGGAGTTTGACTCCGGTCCCAGACCAAAGTATTCATAATAATTATTCCTGTAAATTGACGGGGTTCCGCCAGAAATCGATTAAAGGTTTTCGGGCAAAGGGTACAAGGTATAGTAAATTCGATCCCTATAGGTAGGATTGTAATAACCCAATTCCGGATAGTTGAACCACCTGGCGTGTCCGTCCAGCATCAGCCAGTTGGCACCGTCGCGGTGATTCGACATATTATCGGGAGCATCGGCCCGGTGATAAGTACGGTCCCCCGTCAGGGCGCGGCGTGAGGGATCCTTGTCGGTAAGCCGTTCCGGCGGCTGATAATACCATGCCGGCATCAATCCGCCCATATAACAGATGTCGGCCACACACCGGTCGGCTCTGGCATAGGGTTCGCTGATAGCGAGGGCGGCAGGACAATCCATCAGCGTCCATTGCGCCAGATAATTCGGGACGAACTCGACGTTTGCCTGTACCAGTCCGTAACCCCAGTTGACCGAAATCCGGCTGGAATGGCGCGTTGTCGGCAGGCGGTCCTGGAAATCCGTGGCGTAGGCGGTCAACGCCATGCCGCACTCCTTGATCTGCCCCATGCATTTGATGCGGATGCTTTTCTCCCGGGCCCTGGCGAGAGCCGGCAGCAGCATCGCCGCAAGGATAGCTATGATGGCAATTACAACCAGGAGCTCTATAAGTGTAAAATTCCCCAACTTCGTGACTTTCATGTTATACCTCGGTTTTAATGGGTTGAAGCACGACCCGTTGCAGGGCGGTGCTGGCTCGTTCGATCAGGGTGGGCGGTATCGAAACGCGCGGGGCCGTACCGCCGCGGCCGTACCACTCGTCCGCGCGCAATAGCAGTTTGACGGCATTGACCCCGCATTCGTTGTAATTATAGCTGACCGTGGTCAGCGGAACCTCGAAAAATTCGGCCCCCGGATAACCGCAGTTCCCAATCACCGCCAGGTCGCCCGGAATATTCCAGCCGCGCCGCCTGACCGCATCACAGGCGTAAATGGCGAAAAAATCGGAAAAACAGAGCAGCGCGGTCGGAGGACGCGACATGTCCAGTAGTCTGTTCACGGCGCGGGTGATTTCCATTTTGTCATAATGGGTGGAACAAATCAAATCCGGCGATGGGTCCGCGCCGTTCACCGCCAGCAATCTTGCATATTCAGCAAACGACATGCCCCGCAGCGTATCCACCTTGATACTGGTCAGACAGCCGATGCGGCGGTGTCCGCGTTCCAGCAGGTGCGCTACCGCCATCCGCCAGGCCTCGCGGCTATTCACCCGTATCACACCGAGATTATCCGGAAAGACGTGATTGCCGTGCGAGTAGGCGACAACCGTCGGCAACGGAGATTCCGACCAGGGGGAGCCCGGCGTGATTTTGCTTTGGTCCACGCAAAGAAGAATGCCCGAAAAGTCTTTGCCGGTAAATATCCGGTTGAAATCCGCCGGTTTCATATCCGCCACCTGGTCATAATCCAGCGGCACGATGCCATAACCATTCTGCTTCGCTTCGGCGTCGATGGTGGACTGAACATAAACGAATGGATTCTCTATTTCACGCATGCTGTGCATGATGCACAGAAAATTGCGCCCGGCTCCGGTCGTCTCCGGCGTCTCCCGGACAAAGGTCCCGCGGGAGCGGATCCGTTCGATCAAGCCTTCGCTTTCGAGGCGGTCAAGCGCATGCCGCAGCGTTCCCTGCGAGACGTTCAGTTCCACCGCCAATTCCCGTTCGGGCGGTATCCGCCGATCAGGGTATTGATCCTGGAAGATCGCCTTTTTCAGATGCTCGTAAACGATTTGTTTTTTACTCGGCATAAGCTCAAATCAATAACTTGTTACATATTGTTACACTTTCCTCTATTAATTATACAACAAATGTGGTTTTTGTCAATATGCATTCCCGATAAAATCGAAACTTTTCACAGCACACTCTCCCCATCTCCTTGAAAGTTGTCATTTTTCCACTGGTTTTTCCCCGAAAAACGATTATAGTAAATGATACGCAACCGTCGAAGTGAATTCCGTGCGAGCCGGAAACTGTCGCGCAACTGTGATCCGCCCTCCCGGCGGTAAGTCAGATCCTCCGGCGGCTGGTGCAAAATACAATCCGGGAAAAGCGGCCCCGGGTTTGTGCGCGCAACACAAATGGTGAATGATTTATGATCGAACATGGCGGAAACAGGCAGTCGTTGGCGGAGGAAGCCGGCTGTCCTCCCGATGAAATCCTTGATTTCAGCGTCAACCTCAACCCGCTGGGAATGCCGGACGGGCTTTTCGCCGCCTATTCGCGCGCGTTTGACGAGCTGGCCCCCTACCCCGAACCTTATGCCGAAACTTTATCCCGTCTCGCCGCCAAACACTGGCAATGCGCCCCCTCGGAAATTATCTTCGGCAACGGCTCCAGCGAACTCCTGAACCTGATCCCGCAGGCCTGCCGCGCTCCCCGCGCCGTCCTGATTTCCCCCTGCTACCTGGAATACGAGGCGGCCTGCCATCGCGCCGGACAGGAAACCGCATTCTTCGAACTGCCGTCCGATTTATCCCTGAACTTGAACGATTTTTCGCATTCCCTGCGCGACGGCGACCTCGTCATCCTCGGCAATCCGAACAACCCGACCGGCGACTGCCATGACCTGTACGATTTCATCGCCGCCCATCCGAGCCAGCGTTTCGTCGTCGACGAGGCGTTCGCGGACTTCTCCGGCGTCACGCTGTTGAACCGCCCGCTCCTGCCGAACGCCATCGTCGTGCGTTCCATGACAAAATTTTACGCGATGGCCGGACTGCGCCTCGGTTACGCGGCGGCTCCCGCGCCGGTCATCGAACTGCTGAAACAGCACCTGCCGCCGTGGTCGGTCGGTACCCCCGCCCGCGCCGTGGCCGAACACATTTTCACGGGGAACGGACGGTTCGAGGAACAAAGCCGGACCGAAGTCCGTCGTCTCCGCGAAACGCTCTCCGACGGGTTGCGCCAGGCGGGGCTGACGGTATTCCCGTCCGAGGCCAACTATCTGCTGGTACGCAGTGCCGATCCCGCCCTCCGCGTCCGGCTGTTGAAACATCACCGAATCGCCGTCCGCCGCTGCGACAACTACCGGGGACTGGACGAACACTATTTCCGGGTAGCGGTGCGTTCCGCGGCGGACAATGAAAAACTGCTCCGCGCACTTTCCGGTGCGCCGTACATCGCCCGCAGACGCAAGACCCCGGCACTGATGATTCAGGGGACTTGTTCGAATGCCGGCAAAAGCATCCTGACAGCGGCGTTCTGCCGGATTCTGCTGCAGGACGGCATCGCAGTGGCGC
>CALABZ010000048.1 GCA_937888615.1 uncultured Lentisphaeria bacterium
TGAGTGGAACTATGTCATTATGCACCGGCAGTTGTAATATTTATTATTTTACGGCCCCTTAGGGGCCATTTGAAAATAAAAGATGTGTAAATTATCTTGAAATGATTTGTGGCATTGACGACGAGGCGCATAGCCTCACTATGCGATGAATCAGCAGACCGCAAACTCAAGACGCCCATTGACAATCAGGACAGCGGCTCTTGCGAGGGAAGCGCGGCAGAACGGACGGAAACCGTTTTTCGGCCCGGCTTTTCCAGAACATCGCCAGAGAACCTGTTTTTTGTCGGCAATCGTTTCGAATTTCGAATTGCAAGATCAGGCCAGTGGTGTTACATTTAGTCTATGGATTTTTCCGGTAAAATATACAGGAGCCGCAGACGAATGAACCATGAAAATCGAAAAAACGTTCAGCTTCCGGTCCTTCGGGAAGCAAGTGGATACAGTGTTTCGGAGAAGAGAGGCTGATATGCATAAATTGATTTTGACTTTGCTGATTGCCATATTCGCCGTGTTCGCCTGTGCGGACGAGGCCACGGATTTTTCCGGCATCGCAGTGACGAAGAAAACGGTAAATGTCGAAAAACAGTCGGTTGCCCAGGTGGAGTCCGATCTGGATAAAATTATTTCCGGCGAGGAAGCGCTTCCGGTTTTTGACCGGGAGAAGCTGGCGGAGGGCATTCACAGCCGTCTTTCCCGTTTCCGCTCCTGGCTCCGACAGGAAGAGGATGCGCTGTTTACGTTTATGATGGCTTCGGCTATTTCAATGCTGGCCGGTATCGGGCTCGCGTTATTCGTGCGTTATCTGGTTTCGCGCAATGAACACCAGAAGCATAAACTGCGCTGGCAACTCATTTCCGCGCTGGCCGGACCGGTAATCCTGATGGTGGTATCCGCGGTGATCTTTCTTTTCCTGCTGCCGGTACTGCATTCATTGCCGGAGTTGTACCTGTTTGACGCGCGGCTTTTCTTTACCTGGCTGACACTGTTGATGGCCTGGGGCGGATTTCAGCTCATCACGCTGTGCGACACCCGGATGCGCGATTTTTCGAAACGCACGGGCAACAGCCTCGACGGATTGATGATCGACATCATCCGCAAACTGATGAAAGTCATATTGGTCGTCACCACGCTTCTCTTCATCGGGCAGAGCATCTTCCAGTTGAATATCACGACGCTGCTGGCCGGCGCCGGGGTGGCGGGGTTGGCGATTGCGTTCGCATCGCGGGAAACGCTGGCGAATTTTTTCGCGCCGGCGACGTGAACGGGATCGTTCTCTCGGTCGGAATGCGCAGTACGCGGATACTGTCGGCGGACGAAAGCATCATCAGCATGCCGAACAACCGTATCGCCGAAATTGCGATTGAAAACATCAGCAGTTGCGGGGTGATCCGCCATATGTTCACGATGGGGATGGTTTATGAAACCAGCGCCGAACAAATGACGCTGGCGATGAAACTGCTTCACGGAATCGCCGATAATTTCAAGGGGCCGGACGTGCCGAAATACCGCCCCCGGATTTTCTTCGACGGTTTTGGCGCGTCGTCCTTGAATATCCGGGTACTCATGTGGTTCAAAACCACCAGCTTCGATATGGAGGAGCAACTGCGGACCGAATTAAACCTGGAAATCGTCAGGCAATTCAATGAAAACGGGCTTTCTTTTGCCTTTAATACCGTGACCAACAACCTGACCGGATCGGTGCAACTGCTGTCCCCGGATGGGCAGAGCCGGGGAAGCGTCAATCCTTCATGCAATGGAGGAAATGAAAAATGAGTTTATTTGACAGCTTGGCATTGTTGTGCATTCTGCTGGTAACGTTTGCGGGGGGCTACGCGCCGCTGTTCGGCAAGAGCATGGGCGAGGTGCGTTCGTACCCGGGAGCCGAAGCATTTACTGCGGGAATATTCCTGGCGCTTTCGCTGGTGATCATGCTGCCGGCGGCGACCGGACTGCTCGGTTCCGCCTGGCATACGGGATATCCGATCGCCTCGGTGATTTCGGTGCTTTTTTTCTTTGTACTGCTGAGCATCGAACACGCGGTTGAGCACTTGCGCCTGCAGACGAATGACTCTTCGATGCTGAATACGCCGGCGATTTCGATCATCATGACATTCATGATCGCCGTGCCGTCGTTTTTCATGGGAACCGCTCTCGGAGTCAGTAGCAAAAGCCTCGAATGGTTTATCTTCATCGCGATCATGGCCCATAAAAGTTCCGCCGGATTCGCCCTGGCGCTGGAAATGGTCAAAAGCCGGTTGACGCCGAAACAACGGCTTCTGCTGTTTGCCTGTTTCGCCCTGTCCACGCCGACCGGGATTGTACTCGGCGGCACGCTCCACGGTTATCTGGGCGGCCATGTGATGCAGGTGGCGAAGGGGCTGGTGTTGTCGATGGCCTCCGGCACGTTCCTCTATCTCGGCACACTTCACGAGCTCAAACACGCGCCGTTGATCACACACTGCAACTGCCGCCGCAATTTTCTGCTGCTTCTGGCCGGGTTTATTCTGACCGCGATTGTCCGGTTGCTCCTTGGCGCGGCGCATCAAGGATAGCGGAGTCGACCTCATCACGCAGGATGATCAGTCCGCCGGAATGGAATTTGCCGCCTCGATTGACGAACTCCGCCAGACTCTTCTGCATGGAAGTGCGGTGCGAAACCGCGTTAACCCCTTCCCGAACCCCTTTTTCGCCGAAAACCCGCCAAATGGTTTCCGATTCGGGCGAATGATCGAAGAGGTGCCCCAACTGCTGGAACCGGACGATATTCGAATGCGGCGGCAGCAAATCCTGAAGCTGACGGTCCAGAAGCCACGATTCACAGAAAAACGCCCGGTAGTTGTAGTCCGGCAGGAAATGCGCAAAAAATTCAGTCATGCGTCGAATGGACTGGCGGCAGGCATCAATATCCATCCCGCCGGAAGCGGGAATATGGAGGTTGATCACCGGATCGCCGGGGGCCAATTCGCACGTCCACGAACTTCCCGGCGATTGCTCGGCCAGTCGAACCGCCCCATCCGCGGGGTTGCGGTAGACGCTGAACGGTTCCTCAAATGTGTACGACGTATTGCATTGGAGCCGTCCAAGTTGGACAGTCTTTCCGGTGAATACGCCGACTTCCCAACTGAAGATACGCCATTGCAGTCCGACGAACCCGTAATTTTCCTGCTGGTGAGCCACCCAGATAGCGACATCGGTACGGATTTCCTCCCACATGGACATAGGCCAGTGGCGTTCCCGGTAGAGGGCTTCGGCCATCGGAAAAAGCGAGAGGATCAGGAGCAAATAGACCCGGGGCAATTCGTACGGGGAAAAATGTTCCTCCAGTTCGGTCGGAGTGATTTGATGATTTCTGGAACGCTCCAGGCTGCGTTCGAAAATCATCCGGGTATGCGGATTCCCTTCAACCCGGTCAAAGCAATCGTGCAATTCTTCGATCTGTTCGTGCGAGAGCCCGCATTTTTCGCCATAGGAATGGATGATTTGCCAGCTTTCCATAAATACTCCATTTCGGATTTTGATATGAACGCTATTAATATAACGTGTCCCGCAGGAGCTTGCAAACCTATTGCACCGTATGTTTCAGGAAAATGCGGACGCCGCACATCATGTTTTTTCGGAAAGAAAGAACTTGATATTCCTCCATTAACCGATCAATATCACTCCTGTGACGGGACCGCAACCTTATCCCCGTCGGGCAGGACATCGTTCAGATTGAGGGTAACCGGATATACATCCGTGTCCGAAGTCACGAAAAGGACCAGTTTATCCACGCCCTCCATCCGGGCGGCCGGAATGGTGATCCGCGCCGGAACGTTGTTGTCATGATTCAATCCAAGTATCCCAACCGTGTTTTCGTGGAACAGGACGTTCTTGCCCTTCATTTCTTTTTTAAACATTTTATGGCTCCTCAATTGGGCTTAAACTGGTGGTGAGTTTGTAGAATTCGTAGATTTTCGGGAACTGCGATGTCTCATTATAATTTCCACTGGAATTATCGCCATATGAGGAGCACCAGTAAACCTCCCGTTCTGTTCCAAAAATCGGTTCATAGTCCGGGTTCTCAGTAAACATCTTGCTATGTAATTCGCAAGTGAATCCAGTACCGGATGCACTATTGGTTATGTTCCAATCCGGGACGAATGTTGGTTGAATTGTCCCACCACCTTCTGACGCGACTGTCAACAGAAATCTTTCCCATGCCCACCACGCATGCTGGTCATTACCAGTTCCGGTGGTTCGTCCGGTATTATAGTACAACATATCACTGATTTCTGTTACGGCACCATTTTCATCTACGTCGGTAACGACAACATTGATATGTTTATCCTCGGTGAAAAAATAAACTCCAGGAACTCCATCCGAATCGGGAGCCCAGGGTCTTGATATTCTGTAGTTGAATCGAATTAAATCACCAACTCGATAACCACTTCCACCATTTGTAATTGTAATAGAACGCATCCTGTATACAGGAAACCATGTTCTACCCCATGAACAATAAACATTTGCCGCGGCTAAATCATTTCGAGCCTGGCCATAATCCAGCGGCAACGGGCGCTGCATAAACATTAATCCACAGGTTTGCTGTGACCACCAGTAAGAATAACCGGTACCGCTTAATTCCGCTGCATACATCCCGGTGGCTGAATTATACCATTCATATCTTTTTGTCAAGCTGTTAGCGGGCCACACTGTATCAGTGTATGGTGTCCACGTTCCGGAGATCGGGTCGCCATCAGGATAATTTTTGTTTGATGCATTATTTTCATCCAATAATCTTCCCCACTGAATATTATGTATCGTTGAATTGTTTCTACTCAATGAGTCCCAATCATACGCATTATCCCAATTCATCGACACCGCCAAAGTCAAACTGGCGGAACTTTTACCAGTGTACGTCTGAAGGATATCGCTACCGCCGCCCATTCCCATATCATCGAGGCCCAGCAGGTCCCACGGGCCGGTGAACGGCG
>CALABZ010000049.1 GCA_937888615.1 uncultured Lentisphaeria bacterium
CCATTACTTTGCGGCTATAGAGGTCTATGATTGCGATCACGAACACCCGGCAGCGCGACACCGCCGTGTAGGTGATGTCGGTCGCCCACACCTGATTCGGACGCGTTATTTTCAGGTCACGAAGCAGATACGGATACTTTTCGTGCTCGGGATTTTGCTGTCATAACTTTTCTTCATCGTGTAACTCTCCTGTTTTTGAGTTAATTTACAAGGCCTTTTACACTGATTCAAGTTGTCCAGCTTTTGGGGAGAACCGCAATATTGTCATAGCAACCCCATGTCAGTCAGTTTCCGGTTTGCGTTTTCTATAGCAAAATCAGGACAAGTCTCAAATTCAGCGATTTCTCCAGCTCTGATATCTTCAGGCAACTTTCCGGACAATGCGCAAATTGCCGCGGCCCTGCCTGCGGCCTGCCCACAAGTCATCAGGGTGCGCGACAGCCTGCATGAACCGGCAACGATATGCGTCGCCCCTATTCCGCGTGACGCCACCAGCAAATTATCGAATTCAACCGGCAACAGGCTATTATAGTGAATCCCATAAGGAATGCTGCCAAGACGGGCTTCCAAGTCAGTCCCGTGTACGTCTAACGGATGATCTGTCATCCCAATGAAATATTTCCCATAGTGTTTTCCGAATTTGAAAACATCGTTGACCGTCATCACATACCTTGCTCGCAACCGGTAGCTTTCGCGGATCCCCAGAGAGGGAGCCATTCCGACTAATTCCCAGTCAGGATTCATTCCGGATGCAACCCTCCAGTAATAAGTATTCAGTGCCAGGGAATACTGTTCGGCTGCAACGCGTTCATAATCTCCGGGGATTTCAGGCGAATAATTCCCTGAACCACAGATATTCACCAGAATATCACCGTTAGGCATGACCGCCTGAAATATACCGCTTCGATGCGCGTTTTCCGGGATGGAATTTGGATCGACGGAAATATCGGGGCGGCCACCCGGGCGTACCCGGTAAATCCAGTTGACCTCGTTTAACTGATTACGGTCAGCCTTCTCAGGCGCAACGCTTTCGTTGAAGTCGTGGCAGGAGTCGGTGCCGAGCATGTTTGCACAACCGCATTTTCTGGCCAGATTCAGAGCCCCGGAAGCGTCTATAAATATTTTTGCATGAATTTCCGTCATACCAGCTTCATTTTCAACAACCACAGATTTAACTCTGCGTTTGTCAGTATTGACGGATATGAAAGTGTGCCCTCCCATGAAGTGCAAGTTGTCAAATCCAGCAAATTCGTCCAGCACTGCCTGGCGATAAGCCCATAGTTCAAACGGCATAGTTGGTAGACGTTGACCGTTCTGCCCGGTTCGGCTGATAGTAAATTCCATATCCGCTGCGCCAAGAGGCATGGAGCGCATCCGTTTCCATAACCGTCGAGTCAGCGGACCGTTGCCGCAGGTGGGCTCCCAATTATGTACCCAACTTGAAGCTACAACTCCACCGGGTAAGCGCTCACGATCTATTATCAGAGTATTGGCGTCGCGCTCTGCCGCTCCAATAGCTGCCCCGATTCCGCCACTGCCAGCTCCTATAATCGCAACATCGCAGTTTATTGTATCCATGATATATTACCTCATTAACATTCCACCGGTGACGTCAATTGTCGCTCCGGTAATATAGTCTGCCTTGTTCGAAGCCAGGAAAGCTACGGCATAGGCTACTTCCTCCGGTTCGGAAATACGGCCAAGAGGAATACGTTTCAGGTATTCTTCTTCACGTTCCGCCAGCTCTTTTTCATTCATCGGCGTCCGCATCATGCCCGGCGCCACTGCGGTTACATTAATACCGTATTTCGCGACTTCCCGCGCCAGCGAAATCGTGAAAGTGACCAGTCCGCCTTTGGCCGCCGCATAATGGGCATGACCGCTGGTGGAACCATGAAAAGCCGCTTGAGATACGATGTTGATTATCTTGCCTTTGACGTTGTTAGCGATAAAATGATTGATTGCTCGTTTTGCATACATAAACGGACCGGTCAGGTTGATCTTAATAGTCTTTTCCCAAGCTTCATCGTCCATGTCTTTAACAAAAGCGGTCGGCCACACTCCGGCGCAATTAACCAGAATGTCAAAACGACCTGTATGTTCCACTGCAGCGGCAATATTGCTTTCAATATCGTCAGCAATGGTAATATCGCCTTTAACCGGAACCGCTTTTACCTTATACTTATGAGCAAGTTTTGACGCGAGATTCTCTGCGGCTTCAGGATCGAACAGGTAATTGATAACAACATTTGCACCTTCGCGCGCGAACTCTTCGCAAACGGCGGCTCCCAATCCGCTGTTGCCACCGGTGACAATCACCGTTTTTTTGTCCAGATTCAAGTTCATATTATTGATCCTTAATTTATTATACCACGGCATTCTTCTCCGCGCAAGTATTTAACCAGCTCTGCCGCAAGTTTGATCGGAGAATTCAGAAAAGCATCATTGGAACCGCCTGCCATATGAGGAGTAAGTGTAACATTGGGAAGAACGACCAAGGGATGATCAATTCCCGGTGGTTCATCCTCAAACACATCCAGAAAAGCTCCGGCAATTTTTTTGTTTTTAAGCGCATCGCACAACGCTTTCTCGTCGACAAGTCCAGCCCTTGAAGTATTAACCAGATAGGCTGTCGGCTTCATCAGCTTCAGCATATCCGCATTGACCAGGTGGCGATTTTCCTTGGTCAGTCTGGCATGCAGTGAAACAAAATCAGACTTTGCAAAGATTTCCTCCAGTTCCGCCTGACGCACATATTCAGGATATTCTTCGCAGTACGGATCATATGCCAGAATATTCATATCAAAAGCGCTGAGCCGTTTTGCCGTTTTTTGTCCGATTTCACCGAATCCGATCAGGCCGACCGTGCGTCCCGGCAAGTCGGGGATAAAACCGGAATTCGGATATTCTCGTATCCACTCTCCGTTTTTAATGCCGAGGTGTCCGCGGGCAATATTACGGGATTCACAGATTATTGCTCCGACTGCAAAGTCAGCTACCGCATCGGCGTTGCGTCCGGGAGTGTTAAGCACCCTGATGCCTTTTGCGGTTGCATATTCAACATTGATATTTTCATATCCGCCGCGTAAAATACCAATTATCTTAAGATTCGGACAACTGTTGATAACTTGTTTTGTGATCGGACAGAACTGAGTTATCAGGATTTCCGCTGGAGCAATTTTGTCGATAATCCCCTGTGGCACGTCGTAGACCTCAGGACCATTCTGTTCAATTAACAAATTGATTTCCTGTAACTTTTCGAATGTTTCGATATTCCAGTTGTATACTTTACCCGTCAATCCGTTTTTTTTTAATCCGGATAAAATATATTCAGCCGGAATAAATAAATCGCCTATACCATAAATTTTCATATTTATCTCAAGCCTTTTTATCGGAGCCGAAAAGATGTATTTTAGTCCTGACAACTTCTCTCATTTTTTTGTCTGATTTTGCTTTGACAATACTCGGCCACGACGACATATTTTTAAGATTGGACAGTGTTTCGAGCATATTCGAATTCCAAGCGTTAAGCAACTCTGAAAAGATGTTTATTTTACAAATACCGTTCGCGATAGCCTGCTTTAACTGATCGTCAGGTGTTCCCGAGCCACCGTGAAGTACTAGTGGAACCGGAGAAACGGCATTGATCTGTTTCATTCTTTCAATATCAAGTTTAGGGGCGCTGACATAAACACCATGCGCCGTACCAATTGCCACCGCCAAGGCATCAACTCCGGTACGTGCTACGAACTCCAGTACTTTTTCCGGTTCAGTTAGAGCATCCGCTGAATCTTTATGGTCAGTTACGGCGCTTTCACCGGTTCCAGGAATGCCGTCGCCTACATGTCCCAGTTCCGCCTCCACTGTGATTCCGGCAGATTTTACTGCCGTGCAAACTTCCGAAGTCCTTTTTACATTTTCAGCAAAATCTTCCGAAGACGCATCAATCATTACCGATTTGAATCCTGCTTTTACAACACGTTTTATCTGATTCAGGGCAACGGCATGATCAAGATGGATGCAGACTGGAATATCAGCGTTTTCCGCAGCAATTTTCGCCGAGGCAAACCAGTATTCCAAACTATTTTCAGCAATATCCGGTTCAAGCGCTCCGAGAATTACCGGAGATTTTTCCTCTTGGGCGACCTCCACCGCGGCCCGGATCATAGACGTATCGGAAACATCGAACATCGGGATTGCGTAATGTCTCAACCTGGCCTCCGCTAACATTTCTTTCATATTTACAAGCGGCATTTTATTAACTCCTTGAATTTTTCGTATCTTTTAGTAAATAACTTATGCCTGGCAAGGTCAGGAGAATAAATTTCACAGAACATAACTTTCTCTTTTATAGCCGACGCCATATTCTCATACCTTCCCAGGGCCACAACCGCACCCGCCCAGAGTCCGAGAGCCCCGGACTGACTGAAGTTTGTAGTATTAGCGCGTTTCCCGGTTATATCTGTAAATAAACGGCAAAAATTTGTACTCCTCGCAGCGCCGCCGGTAATCCTAACCAATTCGATCTTCGCCCCTGATTTTTCAAGCTTTTCAATATGGTAACGATGCGCAAAGCAAACTCCTTCATAAACAGCAGCAAATAGTTTTCCTTTGTCGCAGGTCATATCAAGCCCAATGAACGCCCCTTTATGAAAGATATTGTTCAGTGAACCGTTGATGAAAGGTATGAAAAACGGGCTGTCAAAGGTAATTTCGTAAGATTTTAGATAGCAGTCAAAAACATTGTATTGATTTTCAATGCCGAGGAATTTTTTAAGGTACCATTCGATATTAACCGAAGATGTAGCACTTGAATCAATCATAAGTGATGTTTTACCATCAGTCCGCTTGACGCACTGGCGAATGTTCGGATAAAAAGACATTTTATCCGAAACGACTGCATTGATATTCCAAGTTCCTGCAATACAGCACGCATCCTTGGGGAAAAACACTCCAGAGCCATAGACACATGCATCAACATCAAACATTCCACCGATAACCGGAATGCCTTCAGGGATTCCCGTGTCCTCTGCTCCTTGAGTTGAAACCCCACTGCGGATATCATATCCTTTGATGATATTCGGTAGAGCACTTTTAATTTCAGGAATCCCCAGGCAGTTGAGTATTTCCGGATCATAAGTACTTTCGCTGTTGTCAAGGAGCCCGGAGGAACTGATATCGCTGTAATCAGTCGCAACTTTTCCTGTGAGCCTGAACGCCAAATAGTCTTTGCAAAACATTATTTTATGGATGTTCCGATATTGTTCAGGCTTTTTTTCCTTTATCCATCGCAAAATAATACCAGGTTGGCCGGGCCATATATGCTGCATTGATTTATGCTTAAGAAAATCTGTCTGTGTCTCTGTCAATTCGTCAATTAGGTCTTTTGCACGAACATCCATTGAAGTTACCGCCGGACCGACAGGAAGACCGTTTTGGTCAATGCAGTAAAGACCGTTGCCGTGTCCGGAAAACCCTACGCATTTAATTTCCGCAGGAGATATTTTTCCGGATAAAAAAGCGTCTGAAATAACGGAGCAGATAACGTTCCATAATTTATCCATATCAATAAACGAAGCGCCGTCACTGCTGGAAATAACTGGAGTTGCCGCTCCGGATTCAGTTAAAACGTTGCCGGTCATATCGAAGATCAACGCTTTACAAGCTGTCAATCCGCTATCGACAGCCAGTATTTTATCGCCGAATTTCATTAGAAAGGAATTATCTCCTGCTGCATCCCGTAAACCACCATTTCCGGTACAACAGCTCCATCCGGCAGGTTTACGATACCGAAAGCTGCTTCAGCAATATGTTCCGGTCTGAGTGCTTTACTCTCATCCCAGTCAAAGGCGGCAATGCCGGAACTCTGTTGAAATCCGGTATTTGATCCACCCGGTACGATTACCGAAACGCCAATTCCAAATGGGCGCAGTTCGGCATGCAGACAACGGCTAAACATCGACAACCCCATTTTTGCTGCTGAATATACGCTCCATTCTGGGAATGCGAATTTTGCGCAGGCGCTTGTCAGGTTTATTATCAGACCACCACCTTGTTTCTTCATCTGCGGTACAATAGTCCGGCACGCTTTGATCACGCTGCCAAGATTCAAATCCATACAGGCTTGAATGGTGGAGTCATCCATCTCTTCGATAGGAGCAACTTTTATCCCCCCACCGGCGTTGTTGATCAGAACATCAATTCCGCCGTAAGACTCCATCGCTGTATTGATAATTTGGGTAAACGTCTCGCTTTTCGTCACGTCTCCAACAATAGCGATGGCTTCTCCGCCCAAGCGTTTTACTTTTTGGACGGCATCTTCGAGCTTATTTTGATTTCTGGCTACAAGAACAAGCTTTGCACCTGCTTTGCCAAACTTTTCCGCCATTGCCAAACCAAATCCTGAACTGGCTCCGGTAATTACAATTACTTTATCCATTTTTCACCTCATTAATTGCCATTTAAGTTTATATATAGACTTCAATTCTATATTTAATCTAACTTATTGTTTAATAAAGTCAAGCCTTGTATTTTAAAAAATCTCGTTTATTGTATAGAAAAGTCTCAGAAAGGTTGAATTAATGAGCATAAAAAAAGATAAATCTAAATATCAAGTACCTAATCTTGAACGCGCGTTGAAAATAATGGAATTTTTATCAAGCACTTCAGGAGGAGCCACGAAAGCGGAAATTGCCAGATTGCTTGAATATCCGCCGAACAGTGTGTTCCGCATCGTATCCACGCTTGAGGAGAACGCCTACCTGCTCCGGGATGAGGATAGTAATAAATATTCCCTGAGCAGAAAAATGTTGTCGCTGGGATATAAGGCTCTGGTTGAAACCAATCTGGTCGAGCAATCTGGAGATATCCTGCGGAAACTGCGGGACGAAACCCGCGAAACCGCTTTATTAGGGATTTTACTGGAAGGCGAAGGAGTGGTACTGGAACAGGAGCTTTCACCTGAACCAATCAAGTTCATGGTTTCTCCGGGGACCCGTTTCATGCTGCATACCGCCGCGCCCGGCAAAGCAATCCTGGCGTTTCTTGACGATACCGAGTTTGAATATCAGTTATCCCATATGGAATTTCCCCGTTTTACCGCCAATACCATCACCTCTCAAAGCGCCTTTCGTAAAGAATTGGCGAAAGTGCGTGAAAACGGCTATGGCGTGGATATGGAGGAGGAAGCGGAAGGTATCATCTGCATTAGTGCGCCGATTTTCGACTATCGCGGCCTGCCCCGAGCCGCGATCTGGGTTACCGGGCCGAAATTTCGTTTGTCCGCCAAACGCATACCAGAAGTAAGCAAAATCATCAAAGAGATGGCGGAATTACTTTCCAAACGACTGGGCAATTAAACTCTCATTTTAATTGCAATGAGTATGAAATTTTGGACGTGAGTATTTTTCCCCATTCAAAATTTCGTTTCACTGTCATCCCATAGGGAATAAGAATTTTTGAATAATGGACGATTATAAGCTATCTTCTTAGCACTAAAACCAAGGAGAAGCCTATGAAATCGTCCAAAAGGGAAGTAACCGTGTTAAAACAAATTTGCAAACTAATTCCAGGACATCTTGTCGAAAAACTTGCCAAACGCCATGGCGTTAACAAGCAAAGCAGGACTTATTCACCTTGGTCTCATGTTATCAGTTTATTTTACACGCAACTATCGCATGCTCTGAGTTTGAACGATGTCTGCGATGCATTGAATACACCTTATCGGGCATAAGAGGCGCAACAGCTCCGAAGCGTAATACGTTCTCGCATGCCAACAGTGCACTTGTGCCTTAATCTGCAAACTTTTTTGCCGCGCGTCATTGTCGTTGAGTCAGCCAAAGGGCATGATGCGACCAAGGCAATGCAGCTATGTCCAAATCTGCAAGCAGGCGAAATTGTTACTTTCGATAAGGCGTATATAAAATTCAAGTTCCTGAATAACTTGACCATGCGCGGGATTTTCTGGGTTGGACGCGCCAAAGACAATATGCAATACGAAACTGTGGGACAGCATGCGGTTCCGAAAGGAAACATTATACGGGATGACAGGATCAAATTAACCGGCATTAAGCCATCAGGAGATTATCCTGATGAAATGAGATTGGTTGAAGGAGATATTGAAGACCGTCCGTATGGTTTTCATCACCAACAATTTCGAATGGTCCCCTCAATCCATTGCGGACTTATACAAGGCCCGCTGGGGTATAGAGGTGTTTTTCAAAGAAATCAAGCAGAACCTCAAGCTTGCCGACTTTCTCGGCTATAATGAAAATGCCGTACGCTGGCAAATCTGGACGGCGATGACGGTGTATATTTTATTGCGTTACATTGAATATATCAGCGACTGGACGCATTCGTCTTTCAATCGACTATTCACGGTTTTACGAGGAGTGTTGTGGAGTTATAAAGACATGTGGGAACTGCTTGAAAGTTATGGGACAGCATCCGGGACATTATCGTTAAAAGAAGCCCCGGAACATGCTTGGCTGCCGGGATTAACTCCCCGCAAAACATAAAATGGCTTGAGGCGGAATCTTTAGAAATCGGTATCTGAGTTTTTCAAAACACAAAGGGTTGAACTCAAGATAATAGAGAATATAACGAATATCCAAAATTATGAGATGACAGTGAATTATTTCAAAGAACTTTCTCAACGCACAAACGTGTATTGGCCGTTCGTTTACGATTCTTTTCTACACTCATATGGACTCATTTTCACACATATGGACACAAAAACGGCTCGATTTCCCCATAAGCAGAAATAAGCAAAAAATTAAGCGATTTTGAGGTAAATACAATCGCAATGATCGCGATCACAACGAGGAGTTCGATAAGTGTGAAAATTCTGTTTTGCCCATTGATTTTGACTTGACTTTTCTTTAACATTTTTGACCTTCCTTTTTTATCGGAGAATGCTTTAGTGCTTAAAAATTGCGTCCTCTGAAAAAATTCCGTATTTTTCTTCAGACCGACTGTTTTGAACTGTTTGCTAATGTCGGGTAGGCATAATCTGGGTTTTCTATTTCTATATAATATTCCGAAACGATGTGAAGAATTACTCAGGAACACGGCTGAATAATGAAGCCAGACATCCGGTTTCCCCGGGGACGCAATGCCTTGAATTTAATTCCAATTTGGCAACCGGATAAATTCCCTGGCATGTGTGGATTTTTATGTCGCGTATTTTTCATAACAACCTTCACTTTCTGGTTTTTCCCGTATTATTCCAATTTACGAAAATTATATTTTCCGCGCTCGTAGGCAAACGTTTCTCCATCGTCTTCATATAGGAGAAAACTGCCTCCGGGGTTACCATATCTCCGTATTGTCAATTTGTCATCCTCCTGGAACGGGATTACCGCTTTATCTTTGACGAATAGCGGCATCGGATCATTTTCTCCGATATGGATACTGATAACTTCACCATCTCCGACATAACGTCCGGAATAAAAGTCATACCATTTGCCCGGCGGCAATATTATACTCCTTTCTGTCTGCCCCGGTTTAACCACCACCACCATGATTGATTCCCCCATCATATACTGATCGACCACTTCCTTGCGATTCGCGACCAGATAGGGATTGTCGGTACCGTCAAATTCGGCTTTATCCGCGGTGTCATCCATAAAATTGCCGAAGTCCATGACGAGCGAACGAAACGGCGGTATCCCGTCGAAATGATAACGCGCGAATGCGGTGTAAAGATAAGGAATCAGCGCCTGCCGAAGCCGAACAGCCGCACGAACCTCCGCCGCAACTTCGGGGTATGACCAGGGTTCAGTCCCATCCGCCCAGGCATTAAGCATCGCGACAGGGGACAGTGCCGCCATTTGAAAACGACGCAACCATTCGTTCGCGTTTTTCGCATTCCGGACTTCCGGACACCACAATGCGCCGATAAATCCACAACTGCAGATTGCCGTCGTATATTCATCGAAGTCATAACAATCGTTATAAAGCACATAAGGCATGCCGACTCCTCCGGCATTGGTCGAACGGGTAAGTCCATATGTACGCTGGTCTCTCTTGTGGAATACCTCGTAGGTCATGCGCTGAAACAGCAATCCATAGGTATTTCTAACGGCTACAGCCGTTCGTTTGGAAGGAAATTCCGCATGATCCGGCCATAGCCAGGAGTCGAAACCATCGCTTTCATCCAGCTTGTAACCGCTTATGCCGATGCTGATATGCTCCCGCTCATGCTGCTCCTGAATGACCGCACGAACTTCCGGCATGGTGTAATCGGGCGCAAGGCCGCACCAGACCATATGTGAACAACTGTTTGCTTTGAGTTTTTTGTATAAGCCGGAGCATTCTGAGATATAAGGATTTTCCCAGAGGTTTACCCGGATATTCTGATCCTTTAATGTCTTGATGAATTTTTCCGGGTTCGGAAAACGTTCCTTGCTCCACTCACAGGTGCACGGATAGGAACTGCTTTGCCAGCCCGGTTCCAGACCGATAACATCGAGCGGAAAATCATGCTCCCGGAACTGTCGAATCAACTCCATCACCTCATCCGCAGTGGACTTTAAGGGCGTCCGGTGCCAGAAGCCAAGTCCCCAGCGTGGAGGCAGTGTGCCGCCGCCGCAGAATAAATTAAATTTCTGGACGGTTTCCAACAGGCTTTCTGCTTCAAAAAGCACGATTTTTACGCTGTCGGCGTTGATCGCAATCTCAATATGCTCTGGAGCATTGAACGGCTGCCAGTTGCTGTCAGTATTACGATTTTTCGGTATCGGCTTATTTTCTTCATCCTGCCGATGTGCTGTTCCAATATAATAACTTACTGATTCCGGCGTATCAATCAGCAGGCCATAGCCGGTACTTGAAACATGAAAGGGAACAGGGGCATGAGTTCTGCCGTTATCGACACCGCCGAAATGATCAACTTTCAAGTGCAGTACCTTGTGCTCATTCTGAACCGATCTGAACTTCAGGCCGGCGCCATAGATGTATTCCCCTTCACGAATCGGCATTTTCAGCGTAATTTTATCATCAACCCGGCGAATACTGATATCGGGAGCCTTTGCAAAACTTTCGGTAAAACAATTCAGGCGTTCAGCTTGCGGCATGGCGCCTGCGAGCCCGGTTAAGGTATCAATATTTTCACCAAGCTTACAAATGCTGATTCCCGGGAAGATTTTCCCCCAATTAATATTCATATTATCAATCCTGTTTGAAAAAATTATATTCGGTATTATTTTATATCTAAATATATTATATAATCTTATGGGGTAAACGGCAATGTCAGATGTAGCAAATATTATATCCAATTCAACAATTTATTCCAGTTGCAAGTTTATGTCCATACATAGCTGCGAAGTTAAGGAACTGATGACCTATTGGATATTGGAAGCTGGAGAAGCCACCCTTGGGACTCCATACGAGATGAGGCGTGCCGCCGGTACCGAAATTCAACATACCACGGTTTGGTTTATCATTGATGGCGAAATAACCTTTGAAATACCCGGGAAGACATTTACCGCCGGTCCCGGCATGGCTGTGGTTCAGAGTTCGACCACCAATCGACTTTGTAAAGTGGAGAAAGGC
This sequence comes from uncultured Lentisphaeria bacterium, assembly GCA_937888615.1. GTDB lineage: Bacteria > Verrucomicrobiota > Lentisphaeria > Victivallales > Victivallaceae > UBA5239. The sequence goes on from CALABZ010000049.1 coordinate 11,554, forward strand.
GTGTTCCGCCATCTATATTTCTATCTGCCAAACCGCAATATCGCCACCACCACCTTTGCCGCGTCATACATTCATGAACTGCAGGAACTGCTTCATATGCTTGAGCGGGAGACTTATAACCCGGTAGTGGATGCGGGACGGCGAAATATGCTTGCCGCCTTGATTTCTTCGTATCTGGAAAAAGAACTGGAAGGCACCCCTGAACCGCATCGTCTTCGAAAGATGGTCGAATTGATAGAGGCGCATCTTGAGAAAAAATGGACGACAACTTCGCTGGCGGCCAAAATAAATATTTCGCCATCGCTTCTCTACCAACTCTGTATCTGTTATTACGGTGAATCCCCTGGAAATATCGTCAGAAAAATAAAATTCCGCCATGCCTCCGCATTGCTCCGCCAATCGGACGAATCCCTGGAGTCGATTGCGGCGTCGATCGGCTACGGCAATGCGTTTTCCTTTTCCAAGGCGTTTTATAAATACACCGGCAGACGCCCTGGACAGGAACATTCAAAATCGTAGTCGATATCGGAATTTTGAAAGAGGAAAATTATTTCAAAATGAATTGCCGGTAGGAATTCGGACTCATGCCGGTATGTTTCTTGAAAAATCTGCAAAAGTAATATTCGCTGCTGAAATTGAGTTTTTTCGAGACTTCCCTGACTTTCAAATCAGTGAACAACAACTCTTGTGAGGCTTTTCTCAACAATAAGCGGGTCAAATAAGTTTTCAGAGAAATCCCCGAGGTACGGATAAAACGCTTGGACAGTGTGTCCTGCGGCAAATTGTAAAACTCTGCAAGCACTGCCACTGTGGTTTGAGCATTGCCATTTTCCTCCATGTATTGAATGAGTGATTCGAACGGCTGCATATTAATTCGTTGCTTTTCCAACTGCTTTAACGTTTTGTCACTGAACATGCCTAAAATAGAGTAAATTAGTCCATAAAGTACAACCGTGTTGCCCAGGTTGTCTTTGTCTTCCCAAAGCTCGATTATTTGTTCGATCAATCCCCGGGACGCTGGTTTCTTTTTGAATAAACTGTCGTCGTCAAATAAGTCGATGCCTGGAAATACTTCAATATTGAAATGAAAAGCGATCACCCTTAGTCCGGGATAAAAACAATATTCCAAAGCCTGGTCTTTCGGTATAAAATATATATATCCCGGCGACAATTGCAATTTTTGGACTGGCGTCACAGAATGATTGGCAATATAACTTCCACCGGGAGAGTTGACATCCTGAATCAGATAAATGCGATTCGCGGGTAGTTTGTTCCTACCCTTTAAGTCAATGTTTTCGTATACGGCATGAGAAATATCCAAACGAAAAATTTTGCTTAATTGAAGAATATTTTCATGTATCGCCATAACAATTATTTTGCACCTTGTCTTAAAAGTGCAATACAATAACTTGAATGTGCATTGTTTTCAAGCGGATTAAAATGTATTATTCTAATACAATAATTTAATTCACTGAAACAAGGGGATTTTTTTTATGAGCACCTACGAAAAAGATTTTACAAATATGATTTCTTTCCCTCTGGGAGGAATCGGAACAGGCTCTATTGGTTTATCCGGAAATGGTCACTTGATTGACTGGGAAATATTTAATTCTCCCAGTAAAGGCAGTATGAACGGCAAAACGCATTTTGCGGTCAGAGCGGAAAAAGATGGAAAAATTGTTGATGCCAGAATATTGCAGGGAGATTTCCCCGCTCCTTATACCGGGAATTATGATACCACAATGTTTCGCGGTTATGGTTGGGGGCCGTCTTCTGATACTCTTTGCGGCATGCCTGATTTTGAAAAACATATTTTCAAAGGTGAATATCCGGAGGCCCAAATCGATTTTGAGGACAAAACATTTCCCGGACAGGCGAGCTTACGCGCCTGGAGTCCTTTTATTCCCGGCAATTCCCATGATTCCAGTATTCCCGCGGCTTGTTTTGAGATTGAGATAAGCAATAATACCGCCGAAGAAATGAATTATAGCGTTATCGGTGTTTTAGCCAATCCATTTACTGCTGTTTCCGCATATAATTCTTATAAGAAACACAAAAATATCCATCAATTAACCGTCAGCCGGGGCGGAGATAAAACGGATTTAAGTTATGCTGATTTGACTTTGAGCTGTGCGGAAGAAGATATCTCTTATCAGGAATATTGGTATCGCGGCAACTGGGTGGATGATTTTGAAGTTTACTGGAATGATATGCTTCATTCACTCAAATTTAAAAATCGTCATTATGAAAAAAGAGAGGAAAAATCAGGACGGACCGATACCGGCCTGCTGGCAAGCCATTTTAAACTGAAAGCCGGAGAAACCAGAAGGGTTGAATTTGTTATCAGTTGGAATGCTCCCAACCGTAAAAATGACTGGAATGATAAAGCGGATGAAATGGCGAAAGCAAACGGTCTTGAAAATAAATGGCGCAACTGGTATGCGACCCAATGGGCGGATTCTCTCGACAGCGGTGCTTATACCATCAATAATTACGAAAAATTGGCCTCGCAAACCAAACTGTTCAAAAACGCTTTATTCAATTCAACTTTACCGGCCCCCGTCCTTGAAGGCATCAGCGCCAATATGTCCATATTGAAACCCGCGCCCTGCCTGCGTCTTGAGGATGGAACTTTTTACGGCTGGGAGGGCATCGGGACTTCCGCGGGAAGCTGTGAAGGTTCATGTACCCATGTCTGGAATTATGCACAAGCACTGCCTTTCCTGTTTCCCGACTTGGAACGCTCGATGCGGACCGCTAATTATAAATACAACATAGATGATAATGGGGGAACTCATTTTAGAATCATGCTGCCGCTGGGCATAAAAGCTGACAGGTCATTCATGCGTCCCTGTGTTGATGGTCAATTCGGGGATGTTATGAAGACTTACCGCGACTGGAAAATCAGCGGTGACGACCAATGGCTGAAATCATTATGGCCCAGGATCAAAATGACGATTGAATACGCCTGGAGCCGCGAAAACTATGACCATTGGGATCCGCGGAAAAGCGGAGTTATAACCGGTCGTCAGCATCACACTTTGGATATGGAGCTATTTGGTCCCAGCGCATGGCTGAACGGACATTATCTGGGTGCCTTGAAAGCCGCTTCCCGAATGGCTGAAGCTTGCGGCGAGCCGGAATTTGCGAAAGAATGCGCCGGGATTTTTGAACGCGGCAAAAAATGGACCAATGACGAGCTTTTCAACGGCGAATATTTTTATCAGCAAGTTGACTTGAATGATAAAGAACAATTACTCGAGTCATATAAACATGAAGATGAAGACGATTGCGCAATAAACGCATATTGGAGCGAAGAGCATCGGCAGGTCAAATATCAGATTGCCGACGGCTGCGAAATCGATATGACGCTGCCTCAATGGTATGCGACATTATACGGACTTGGCGAGATACTTGAAGCTGACAAGTGCAGGAAAACTTTAGAGAATATTTACAAAAATAACTTCCGGGAAAGCATGCGCAATGTTGCCAATCAATGGCGCATTTACTGTTTGAATGATGAGTCCGGCTTGCAAATGTGTACCTGGCCCCGCGATAATAAACCGGTGATTCCTTTGCCATACGCCAGTGAAACGATGCACGGCTTTGAATGGGCCGTCGCGTCTCAGATGCTGATATACGGCATGTATGATGAAGGCATGAGGGTAATTAAAGGTATCCGGGATCGTTATGACGGCAAAAAGCGCAATCCATGGAACGAATTTGAGTGCGGCAATAATTATGCGCGAAGCATGTCCTCTTACGGCCTTCTGAATACGTTCAGCGGCTTTAGCTTTGATTTGTGCAAAGGCTATATTGGATTCTCGCCTTTACAAAACCGTGACAATTTCCAGTCGTTCTGGAGCCTGGGTTCCTGCTGGGGAAATTTCAAACAAAATTCACGTGAGGCAAAAGTGGAATTGCTTTATGGAAAATTAGAACTTAAGAGCATAAAATTGAATTTCACTCCTGCAAAAATCATATCAAGAAGTCAAGAATTAAGCTTCAAGCTGGAGGATGAAATAATAAATCTGGATACCACCGCAATTCTTGAAGCAAGCAGTGAAATAATTTTTATCAACTGAAGAGTTGGCGATAAAAGAACAACCGGCAATCACGTTGCCTGGGGATTTCCACGGACAAACCGGCATCCATAAGTTCACGTCCTGAAAACCTCAGCTTATCGGCGCTGTCGGCGTCTTCCAGTTCATACGATGCATTTGCGTCAAGTTCTTGAAGATGCAGACTTATTTTTTCGTAATCGCTTGCCGCTTTCCGGAACACTTCCAGAATACCGCTGTCAAGGTCGGGACGGTCAAATTGATTTGCCGTCCAGTATTTGAAGGAATCGGACTGATCAGTCAATGGATAAAAATCGCCGCTGAAATATACTTTTGCCCGATGATATTCGTTCAAGCGGTCACGCAGCCATTCATAAGGATAATCCGAACGGATCTTCCGATGCTCATAGGAGAAAAGATGGATAATGATCCCGGCGGCCATGGCGCTGCGGAAATGATAGGTATCTCCGGCATGATCCTGAGTCCCGAAAGCGAATTGCGGCAACCAGCAGGCAAGTCCCTGCACCTGCTGTTGATTGCGCTCGGTAATATAATCGGGAAAGCACTGCATGTCGCTAATCCAGAGCGGAATGCTGTAGCGCATCATCTCAAAGTCAAGCCGGCGGCCGCCGCCGGCACAGTTATCGATCAACAAATCAGGGAAATGCCGCCGCAACCCGCCCAGAAACGCATAGAGTCCTTCGATATAACGAATTTCCGTTATCCCAACCCGGTCGGGCGCATCATTTTTCCGCCAGAACGGCAGCGGAGAAATATTAAAATCCTGACGATAGCAGTCAATGCCTTCGTTGACGATCAAGTCGGTAATCACCCCGGTACACCATTTTCTTGCCTCGGGATTGCCCAGGTCCAACAATAAATTATCATTTTTACCGCAGGGATCGTTAACCAGAAACCAATCGGGATGTTCCCGGGTAACCGGAGTGCCGGAGATGGCACGTTCCGGTTCCGCCCAAAGTAGAAATTTTTTGCCGATTGCATGAATGGCATTGCTGATTTCCTTTAACCCATTGGGAAACGTTTCGCGATTGACGTTCCAATTTCCGGCCTGTCTGGCCCAATCCGGGGAAAACTCATCCCGGTTCGGGCCGGCTTCGCCATACCAGCCGGCATCAATCCAGTAATAATCCAACGGAATCTTTTCTCTGTCAATATTGCCAATACGCTCCAGATGGCTTGCCGCCGTCATGCCGCCCCAGGTCAGGTTGCAGGACGGCGCCTGAAGCACTTGACCGTTGCGGTCGCGGGGCAGAATCCGTTCCTGGAGAAAATGCCGCAACAAGTTGTGTCCGCGAATGACTTCTCCCTGCCAATAAATCATCAGGGTTGACGGTTGACTGATGGTTTCGTCCGGCTCTAAACGGGTATGAATGTTTTCCATACCAGCTTGAAAATTAACCGATTCAAAACCGTTTTCGATTTGAGCCAGCCACTGCCCGGTCCAACCAATTCCAAACATCAGGCCTTCGCCTTCCCCTTCAAAATTGAAATACGGCATCCAATCAACCGAGGAACGTCCTTCAACTCCGGTCATAGTAACATTCGGTACTTTGGCGAGATTTACCGGCACCATCATAAAATCATCCCGGAAAGTTTCTGCGCTTATTTTCTCATCCGTATAGTTGAATCCCCCGTGAGCACGATGAACGATTTTCCGGCCCGATGCCGGCCACGTCACGGCCAATGTTTTAACCTGCTCTAAAATCGGAGTGGCCGCCTTGCCGTTATTCGAAAAACAGACATTCCAGAGGACCGCCGGAAACTGTTCATATTCCTCAAGTTCAATGCGGCATTCCAGTCCGGTATCGGTATCGTCCGTGATAAATCGATGCAGGCGGAAACCACCCTTTTGAACTATGGTACGGCTGATTCCCCATTTGCGAAACCAGGTATTCGAGTCAATTCCGCCGAATTGAAATGAAACCGGCATGAGATTACCAGGTTCCGGCGTTTCCGCGGTCCCCAGCTTCAGCACTTCTCCCTCAGTCGTGACCACTTCACATCCGGCCCAGTCGGCATGTGCCAGGTAGGCTGTATTAAGTGTTGTGCATCGCAGCGTGAATTCCGTTGCGCCGTTAAGTTCCGCCTTGAGTTTTGCCGGTTGGGATTGAACATCTTGCGCGTCGCTTTCCACCAGGCAGCATTCATTACTCCAAACAGAAAATTTACATTTCGCATACCCTTGGACACTACAGGAATTATCGTCAATCCCGGCTAATGAATTGAACGATTTAAGCGGTTTCGTACAGCGGATAACGATCTCGCTGTCGGCATGGGTGCCAAATCCCCAATCATATTGTTTTCCGGCCAGACAGAGCGGGGCGTCCATAATGGATTGTGCCGTGTGCAACTGCCCCCATCCCTGAGTACAGGATTTTACGCTGATGCCAACCCGTCCGGTATTTCCCAAGTCAGCCAGCCATTTTTTTATGACCGCCGCTTCTTCCGGCTTAACAATAAATCCGCTATTCATCGCTCTAATCCTCAACTCTGTTCTTGTTTTATTTTACTTCCCGATAAAACTTTTTCAATGGAAACGGCTATTTTAATTCAATGAAATTCTTTACAAAATCATACAGTTTAACCGCTGTTCCAATAAAGGTCCAGGTGGTACAGATGTCAGTTAAGGAACTGCGATTGCCGGAGATCAGCGCCGGGGAATGGTGTTCCATTTCGCCGAAACCACCGTAAGTTCCATCGTCAACATAAACCTGCTGGACGCTGCCCGGCTGTTCCGGCGCGGTATAGGGTACGTCGGAATATCCGCCCCCAGGTTTGACTTCGAACCGCCGGAGAATGATAAAAGGTTGCGGCGCGGCTAAATTCCGATAGAACATCATCCCGGTACAGTCTTCCGGCCGGACTCCGAACTTATAACCCGAGGCGGCAGGAACAGCGGCCCGGATGTTGTTGTTTTGCAAATGATATTGCGGTTGTCCGAAGAACTCAACAGGCAATGCCTGCTCCTTAATCGGAACGATAATCTCACCGCCACCCGGTACCTGCAGCAGATTCCAGACCGCCGGACGCACGGAATCCGGTAACGGTTCAACGGCCGATAATCCGCATTCAACTTTATAGCCGGCTCCCGCAAGTCCCGGCGGCAAATTAAACGGTATATCCGGCTTATCTAATACGGTAATCCGTTTTTGCAACTTGAGGCGGACTTTACAATCGCTGCGAAAAAAATCGGCGGTAATTGCGGTTTCCAGTTCTACTTCGTTTTCACAGGAGCGCACAATCTGGTAATTGCCGGGATCGACCGCCGCCGGAACCTGATACGTTTCCATCGGGTGCGACATATTTTTGATAAACAGTTCTATTTCGGGTGAAATCCAGGTACGGTCGCCGCCGAGATTGGTCCAGGTCTGACCGGACAGCAACGGTCGGGATTCCGCAACTGAATTCAACGCGGGATTCGTCCAGAACACATTCAAGCCTTCAGCCGGATACAGACCCATCACCCGCCCGCTGAACGGCAGTACGCAGACCTTGTCCCGCAGCCATAGCGGCGGTCTGCCCAGTTCGGTCAAGGTTTTGTCGTAATTTTCCATAAAAGTCCTATTCAAAATCGACCAGCCACTTGATGCGGATATCGTTTTTCGTTTTCATGTCGGCATAGGCCCGCAGAATATCCGCAAACGGATAGCGCCCGCTGATCAGCGGAGCTGTGTCCAAAGCGCCGGAGCCCATCAATGCCATTACCGGCTGATACATACCGGTACTGCCGGAAGATCCGCATAAATTTATGTTGCCGAATACCAGCTTGTCGATGTCCATTTGGTCCAGCTTGCGGTCATAGAACGCCACCGCCGCGATCGAACCGCCCGGGCGGACCAGCTCAAAAGAGGAAGTCAACAGTTCATCCGCTCCGGAAGTTTCAATTACCCGGTCAACTTTTTTACCGCCGTTGTGCCGCAGGACGCTTTCGATCAATGGTTCGCGGGTGGTATTAATCGCCGCATCAGCGCCGAAATTCAACGCCAGTTGCAGTTTAGCGTCTTTGCGCCCGGTGATGAATACCTTGGCCGCGCCGGACAGCTTCGCCAGTCTGGCCGCCAGCAGTCCGAGCGAACCGGAGCCGTGCACCAGAACGGTGTCGCCGATTTGCACTCCGGCGCGTTTGACGGCATAAAGCGAAGTCGCCGCCGGTTCGATAAACGCCCCGGCGTCAAAACCCACTTCGTCGGGCAATCGGAAAAGATGTCGTTCCGGGAAAACCGTATATTCGGCAAAACCGCCATCCCAGGCGTTGACGGTGCCGACGCAGAAGACCTGTTCGCAACTGAGATAATCGCCGAGCAGACAGGAAACGCAATTTCCGCAGGATACACAGGTATCGCCGACCACCCGGTCGCCGACTTTGAAATTCCTGACCTCCGTTCCAATGGCAGTCACCACTCCAGACCATTCATGACCCGGCGTAAACGGAAATTTCACGCCGCCGTTCTTAACAAACGAAAACTCCCCGCTGTAGATCGAATAGTCCGTGCCGCAGATTCCGGCGCATTTGACTTTGCACAGCACATCGTTCGGCCCAAGTTCCGGTATGGGTGCTTCAACTATTCTTAAATCTTTTGGCCCGAAAAGCCGTGCCGCCTGCATTGTCTTATTCATAATCGTTTAAACTCCTTGACGAATTACTGCCGGATTGATGATATGCGAGGGGGTTTTACCCTTCAGAACGTCCGCTACCGCCCGGGCGGCCCCAATATGGACTTCTTGCAGGGCCTCGCGCGAATTGGCCGCGACATGCGGCGTCAACTGGACGTTTTCCAGCCCGAACAACGGATGATCGCATTTGAACCCGTCCGTGCCGAAAACATTTACCACCCCGAAAACATCCAGTCCGGCATAAGCGATAATTCCGGTTTTCAAGGCTTCGGCCAGATCGTTTTCATTCACCAGTTCGCCGCGGCCGGTATTGATCAGTACCGCGCCGGGTTTCATTTTTTTGAATTCCGGCATAGCCAGCATGCCGCGCGTGGACGGCAGCAGCGGACACAACAGACAAACGTAATCGCAATCAGCGAGAATGGTTGCTTTATCAACGATTTCAACTCCGCACTCCGCCGCCGTCGTCGCCGTTATGCCGGGATCACAGACAAGAACCCGAAGTCCAAACGCTTTGGCACGAACCGCCACCGCCCGTCCAATGTGTCCGAAGCCGATGATGCCAAGCGTCTGCGTCGCCAGCCGCCGGATATTGTCGACGTTAAACGGGCGTTGCCCGGAACGCATGCACTTCTCATAATATTTCAACTGCCGGGCTGCCGACAACAGCAGCGCCATCGTATGATCGGCGACTTCGTTCATGGCAAAATCGGGAACATTGGTCACCATAATTCCCTGGGCCGTCGCCTGTTCGACGTCGATCTTATCGGTGCCGGTGCCGATCCGGGCGATAATCCGGCACCTGGTCAACTTTTGGATGAGTGGAGCTCGCAGATAAGCGGATACGATCATCACCGCGTCTGCCCGTTCCAGACAGTCGCATTCTTCCGGTTGTTCGACTTCGATGATTTCAGCGCCGGAGAGAATTTCGCGTTCCTCCGGTTTTACCGGAAACGTTTTCGCGTTCAGACGTAAAATTGTCGATTTCATAATGGGTTATCCCGTTTCAAGCTGATTTTTTTGTTTGGAGAATAAAGCAAGCGTTCTCCCGGCGCCATGATCAACGGCGTAATGGTTGACGGTAAAGTTCTTCCGGCATATTCCAGAAAAGCCCCCGGATCGCCACCGTGCTCGGCAAACATTCCGAAATGACTGCCGATGACAACTCGCGGTTTAACCAACCCGGCCAACTTTGCAGCATTTTCGGCTCCGGGATTGCCGAAGGCCGGATTGATCGGTACGATCATGATGTCCACTTTCACCGTACCCAATGATTCAAGGATTTTTTCCGGACAGTACGAAGTATCCCCGACCGCGTAAATCGTTATATTCTCCAGCGTCAGCAGCATGCCGACCGCATCCGGCGCCAGTTCGCCGTGGTCGGCATGTACCGCCCGGAATTCGATATCATCCAGCGTTGCACTTTCCCCCGCCGCCAGGACCGTAACCCGGTCGGAACTGATTACGGCCTGTTGATAAAGCGGCAGGCAGTCCGGCGAACCGACATAACGCATTGCCGGGTTATTGACGGCAAGCGCAAGCAGATCGGGATCGAGATGATCGGCGTGCGAGTGGGTCGAAACCAGAAAATCGGCCCGGAATTCTTCCAGCGCGAGCGGTGACGGAATCAGACGCTTGAAACCGAACATACGCTCACAACAGTCGCTCAAATACGGATCAAGGCCGACAGTCCGTCCCGTCGCGGTCTTGAAATAAAACCCCGCCTGCGCCAGATAAAATATTGCCAGTTCACCGGCGTCAGGAGAAGTTTGTTCGATTAATTGCTTTAACTTCATCAAGACTCCAAAGCGTTCCGTACCGCCGCGCAGTTTTGCGCCGCCGCCTGCCACAACAAGCAGATGTCTGCCGAGGCCCAGAACATTTTCATGCCCTGTTCCCCCCAGTATTTCACCAGTTCCGGATCGCCGGCGGCAATGCCCGGCATAATGTCGTGCTTATTGCAGCATTTGATCACTTCCTTTACCGCGTTCCGGTAGGTATCGGAATAAAACTGCCCCGGGATCCCCATCCCCGTCGACAAATCATCATTGCCGACCACCGCCACATCAATCCCCGGTACGGACAGGATGTCGTCGAGGTTTTCCAGCGCCTCTCTGGTTTCGATTTGAATGCCGACCATCGTCGTCCGGTTCAGGGTTTCCACCATTTCCGCCACAGAATTCCAACCCATATATTTCCCGGCGGGGCAAGTCGAGGCTCCGACGCCGCGCTTGCCGAGCGGCGGATATTTCACTGTTTCGATGATCTTTTCGACATCGGCGCGGGTTCGGATACGCGGGACGAAAATACCGTCCGGCATCTGGTCCAACGTCCGGTTGAGTTCCGCGTAAGTGTTGTCGGCCACGCGCACCACGCACGGCAGTCCGATGACCCGGCACATTCGGATATGTTCCAGAATCGTTTCGCTGTTCAGCGCGGTGTGTTCCCTGTCAATCATCGCAAAATCATAACCGGCTTCCTTGTAGGCTTCGATTACCGCGCCGCTCCGGCTGTCCATGATGCAACCGCCTACCAGATAATCGCGGCGTTCTATCCGCTGTTTCAATATTCCATTGCCATAATTCATAAAAAAGTCCTTCGTGATTTGGTCGCTTTTTAAACAAGGGAAACGTTTCCCCTATTTAATTATAATACCTTTTTACGAAAAAAACAAGTTGGTTCATTTAAAATATTTCGAGATTATTCTGCAGAACAACCAAAGGGGGAATCAGCAGTGGAACGGGCGGTTTACGGTTTTCAGCAAGATACGCATAAACCAGTTCGATGACTTTTTCGCCTTCGCGGACGCAGTCCTGAAATAAGGCGGCCTTAACCACGCCGGAGCGCAGATAATCGGGAATTTCCCCGTAAAGGTCGGTGACAATAACCTTGAGTTTATCCTGATAGCCCAGTTCGACGATGCGCCGGCACATGGCCGGGGAATTGGCAGTGGTGGCGTAAATACCGCTAAGGTCAGGACATTTTTCCAGAGCGGTATCCGTAAGTTCGGCGGCAATTTCCGGCACATCGAAATGCTCGTAAATTCCGGTAATTTCAAGTTTGTATTTCCCCGCTGCATCGACAAAGCCCTGGACCTTGTCTTCACAGTCACGATAAGTACGGCTGGCAGTTGCAATCGCTATTTTTCCGCCGCCGGGAAGCATGAGGCCGAGCAGTTCGGCGGCCATCCGGCCCGCCATTTTGCCATCGCTGTAAACGCCGGTCAAGCGCTGCGGTATCGGCATATCGGTTCCCAAAAAGGCAAAAGGAATATTATTAGAAGCCAACAAATCAATCTGCTGCCGATCCAATTGAACGTGGTTGCAGATCAGCGCGCTGACCTGATCGCTTATCGCGCAATTCAACATGGCGTTGAGTTCGTTAGAATTGTCCCGGGAGCTTATATCATAATATTTGCCGTTGACATTATAATCCCGCAAACGCTCAAGGCCACAGTCGATGCCGCGCTTGAAATCGTCTCCCACCATCGGCCATTCCCGGGTTCTCAGAATCCCGATCCGCAAAGGGTTGCGGGCCATGCTCTGGGCCACCCGGTTCACCTGGTAATTCATTTGCGCGGCAGTATCCTGGATTTTTTTGCGCATAACTTCGCCGACGCCTTTTTTTCCGTAAAGCGCCTTATTGACCGTATTCATCGAAACGTTAAGTTTCTTTGCAATATCCGAGATGGTTGTCCGCTTGCCGACCATTGATTCCGCCTTTTTGATCCGATATATTCCGTAATTACGATAACTTATAGTTGCAGGATAAAATTAACTCCGCCTTGTCGTTTTTTCCAACTCGAAACGGTATTTGATCTGGATTTTTGGACGTTTAATGATGCAATTTTTTCTTTTACGGTCTAATTGCTTTATTGAAGGACCATTATTTCAAGCATGATTTTCAGGAAACGATCCGGCTGGTTAACCCTGATTATCGGCGATTCGTCGTTTATGACCAGCAGGCCCGACGATAAATATTTCTTAATTCGATTTCCGAGGGTACAGATGTGATTATGATGTCGGGTCGATTCATCATAATAGCCGTATTCGAAACCAGAGTAAACTTTATGGGCGACAGATCCACAAAAAGTCTCTCAGGCAAAGTGAATACATACTGCTTTGCGTCACGTTCCCTGCGAATGCGGCGCAAGGCAGACGAACTCGCCGCCACCGGCAAAAAAAAAACGAACTTGTCCGGGAAGCCCGGGATTTCCTGAAACTGAAAGGGCTGGCCGTCGATATTCTCGACACCGTACCGGTCCAGGAAGCGGAAATCACCGTAGCCATGAGCGGTCTGAGCACCAGTATTGACGACTATATCCGTGCCAAACAGAAAGCGTCGTCGCTGATCGAAGCCATCGCCGCCGCCCTGAAATAATCTTGTTTCGGGGGAAATTCCGGGAAAGTCACGGCTTGCAGGATTTGCGGTATTGGAGTGGAGACATTCCGTTGTTCTTGCGAAAAAAACGCGACATGGCATAAACGCTGCTGAACCCGCAACGCTCGGATATCTGGGTGATATTCAGTGTCGAATGCAGCAGCAAATGCTGGATCATATGAACCCGGTTGCTCCGGATAACCTGGGCCGGCGTCGCGTTTACCGATTGCCGAAACACGGCCCGCAGGTAACTGGGCGATACCCCAAGCTGTCGGGCCATCTGTTCGAATGTCATGCCGCAATATTCCGGCGTCATCAGAATCCGGCAGATTTCCCGCACGTAATCCTGCCCCCCGGACGCCAGGTGAAAGAATTCCGCCTCCACCGATTCGCTGCGGCGGAGCGAATCCAGCAGCAGACTGATATGACAGGCACAGGCGATCCCGGAATTCACGCCGGGATTCTCAATTGCCTTGAAATAACTGTCGGTCACATTCTGCAGATGTCCCCTCTCCTCCTCCGACAGATGAAGCATCCGGTTCCGGAAAATGCTGAACCAACGCGGCGGAATCGCATGAAAACGAACCAGAAGCCATTCGATCTTTTCTCCGTAGTAGGACAGACGCATATGAGGCTGACTGGGAAACACCACCATCGCGTCGTCTTCCCTGAATACATAGTTGATTCCGTCCACCATCAGACAGCCGCGCCCGGCCAGGCACAGCCACAGGACAAATTCCTGATGAATGCTGGATTGGCTTCGCTCGCTCCGTTCCGGTTCGTAACGCCGGAAGATATGGAAACGCTCCAGTGTCACCGGTTCGACCGGCAGGCTCCGGTCCATGGATTGCTTGACGATTCCGGAATAATCACGGTTTAATGGCAGTTTCAGTTTCATGGCTGTTAATTTAAACTAAAAAAAAGCCAAATCAAGACATAAAAGTTGTTTTTGTTAAAAAAATGAAGATTTTTACCATTTCCTTTTCAAGCTCTCTGACGTATAATATAGCCAGAACACAAAATCAATATGGAGTTGATATCTATCATGATAAAAGAAAACACAAATACCCGGCAAAATTTCACCCTCATTGAACTCCTCGTGGTGATCGCGATCATCGTAATTGCATTGAGCTCAAAAAGTTCGGAAAATTTTG
>CALABZ010000050.1 GCA_937888615.1 uncultured Lentisphaeria bacterium
AAAGCGGTTGATCATATCCTCAACCGGACCAGCCACCAGGAGGAGCCCGGCCATGAATGACCTCATCTTTCAAGGTAGGAGCAACTGCCCGATCTACATGATCGCAATGGTCTGGAATCTGTCATGTTTCACCATTGGTCTTGGTATCGGCATGGTCTTCCTGGCCCTGTCCACCTCAAATACCACAAAACCATCCGTCTGGACGAAATTCGCAGTTTCAAAACCATCGACAAATCGTCTACCATCAAATCAATCTGTACCGGTGAATGCCACCAGGAAAATTTCCGAAGTTACAAGGCAGTTGAAAAAATGTTCTGTGATGATATGTTAATGAATGTAACATTATAATGGTTTGCTAAGTTATGGATGTGAAGCCTGAAATCGAACAACTGGAAAAACGCCTTGCTGAACTCGATTCTGAACGAAAGATTATTTTTGCACGTTTGAATGAGTTGCAGAATGCACATGCGCGGATAGTTCATCCCCAGTCATCAATAATCGAAAAACCGCAATTCACCCCAAAAGAAAAAATAGCTTTATTCCATAGGCTATTCCGAGGGCGTCAGGATGTATATCCACGGCGTTTTGAGAGCCGAAAAACAGGAAAATCCGGATATCAGCCGGCCTGTGCTAATGAGTGGCACCGTGGTATTTGCGATAAACCAAGAACAAAATGCTCGGAATGCCGATATCGGTCATACCTGCCGTTAACTGACGAAGTTATTGAAAAACATCTTCGCGGAAATGATGAGCGGGGAAATGATTTTACAATTGGTATTTATCCTATGTTGGAAGATGATCATTGTCATTTTCTGGCGGTTGATTTTGACAAAAAGGATTTTCGTGAAGATGCAGGTACTTTTCTTGCGACATGTAAAAAGCTGGGCGTTCCCGCTGCACTTGAACGTTCGCGTTCCGGTAATGGTGCGCATGTGTGGATTTTCTTTTCTGCTCCCATTCTCGCTCGTACCGCCAGACAAATGGGATGTTTTATCCTGACGGAAGCAATGGATTCACGCCCGGAATTAGGTTTCAAGTCCTATGATCGCTTCTTCCCGAATCAGGATACCATGCCATCGGGCGGTTTGGGTAATCTGATTGCCCTTCCGTTACAGGGAAAGCCTCGAAAAAACGGCAACAGTATATTTCTTGATGATTCCTTTACGCCTTATCCGGATCAATGGAAGTATCTTTCCGGGGTTATCTACATGCAACCTGCTGAAGTTGAGGCGCTTGCCGCCCGTGCCGCGCAAACAGGCCGGGTGACTGGAGTGAGGATGCCGGAACTGAACGAAGACGAAGCGCCATGGGAGCAACCGCCTTCCCGAAAGAAAAAAACGAAAAACCTCAACGTTGGAATCACCGGGTCATTGGATATCGTTATTGAAAATCAAATCTATTTCATCAAATCACAGCTTACTCCTAAACTGCAAACCGCATTACTGCGTTTGGCCGCATTTCAAAATCCGGAATTTTACAGTGCCCAGGCAATGCGAATGCCAATTTATGACAAGCCGCGCATTATTTGTTGCGCGGAAGACTTCCAGTCGTATATCGGCCTGCCGCGCGGATGTTCGGATGAAATTGCCAATCTGCTGATTGAGAATAACATTCGCTACACTGTTTCTGATAAGCGAAACCACGGAGCACATAATTCCTGTACTTTTAACGGTACCCTTCGTCCCGAACAACTAAAAGCGGTTAATGCGTTATTGCGGTATGATCTTGGCGTATTATCCGCTTCTACAGCTTCCGGGAAGACTGTTGTTGCCATTTATCTGCTGGCGAAACGTTCAGTCAACACATTGATCCTGGTTCACCGTGTGCAGTTGCTGAATCAATGGAAATCTCGACTGCAAACTTTTCTTGGTATTCCGGATAAGCAAATTGGAGTTATTGGAGCCGGCAAGCGTAAACCGACCGGGATCGTGGATATCGCTTCAATCCAGAGCCTGGTCAAAAAAGGCGTGGTTGATGATCTGGTTGCCGATTACGGGATGGTGATTGTGGACGAGTGTCATCATCTTTCCGCTTTTTCATTCGAGTCGGTCATCCGTCAATGCAAATGCCGGTATGTTCTCGGCTTATCTGCCACATTGACCAGAAAGGATGGTCATCATCCGATCATTTTCATGCAATGCGGACCGATTCGATATCGGGTCAGCGACAAACTTCAGGCTATGGAGCGTCCATTCGATCATCGCGTAATCATCCGGGAAACAGAGTTGGAGTTGCCGGAAGAATTAGCAAAGAAAGAAAAAAACACTATTCATGAAATTTATTCTCTGATAATTCATGATACTGCCCGCAATCAACTGATTGTCTCGGATGTTCTTGCCGCATTGGATGCGGGACGAAACCCGGTGGTTATCACTGAACGTAAAGAGCATCTGGCATGGCTGGAAGAACAGTTTTCTCAAGTTGAAAATTTATTTATCATGCGGGGGGGAATGCGAAGAAAGAGCTTGAATGATATTCAACAGCGCTTTGCGGCTGTGAAAGAGGGACATTCCCGGTTGCTGCTGGCAACCGGGAAATTTCTGGGAGAAGGTTTCGACGATCCGAGGCTTGATACTT
>CALABZ010000051.1 GCA_937888615.1 uncultured Lentisphaeria bacterium
CGGCGGACCTGTAACAGATCCATTTTTCGCTGTAACCTTCAGCGGTCATTTCATCGGCGGTCCGGACGTTCTGCGGGGCCATGAAACGGTGTTTGCCGAGTTCGGGATCGACGTTCAATTCCCAGTCGATGACTTCCATCAGGTAGTCGAAATCGCCGATCCGGTCGGGGGGGCAATTCTTCCAGAGCAGGGCTTCGGGAATGAGCTGGTCGTCGGTCAGTGACTGGTACATGGCGTAAACGTCGCTGGCCACCTGCGGTTCGTATGTACAGAGACTGCCGGGGGCGTGGAGCAGGCCTGGCGGCACGTCCCAGCCGGTGCCGGGGCGGAGTTGGTAGGCTTTCGAGAGATCGGTGATCCGGTTGTCGCCGGACTTGAACGCCGCCAGTGCCCGGCGGACCTGTTCCCGGGTCGTGCCCGGTTCGAAACCGAAGAACGTATATGGGAAATGCCCGCCGTGATTGTTCATTTGCGGCGGGAAGTAGTAGCATTCGGGTTTGCCGCGTTCGCCGACCAGCGCGGCGTGTTCGTCACGGTGATGGATGTGGTGCGGGAGTGGCCCGAGGTTGTCGAAAAATTTGGAATAGACCGGGAAACAGCCGTATTGTTCCCAGATGCGTTTGCCGACCAGTGCCGCGCCGAGTTCTTCGACGGCCTCGGTCAACGGAATCTGTTCGCCGTCAACGCCGACCACGCGGCTGACGCCTTCGCCGGGTGCGGTCAGGGGACCGTTGTCGGCGGGAGTGGTGGAGGAAAGCCAGCGTTCATCAATGCCGCCGCGTTCGCCGCCGAGCGCGTAGTAGTCATCGGGATGGAGCTTGATGCGGCGCCCGGGGATGCAGAAAGAGCGCGGGACCCAGTTCGGAGCGAGACGGAGGATGCCGTTGCCGGCGGTAAAACTGCGGCGGATATTGTTTGAATTCGACATGATGTTTTTTCCTTATGTTACTATTGCGTCATTATTGATTCAGGATGAATAGTTCGGCGTGGTCGAGACGTTCGAGACTAAGCGTCAATTCGCCGTTCCGGTAGTCCGTCGGGATTTCGCGGCCGTCCGACGCCCGGACGATTCGGACCGGGCTCACCGGAAGCCGTACTGTGAATTCCACATCGATCAGCGGAATGTTCGGCAGTTCCTCCTGATAATTGACGATTCCGAGGAGAAGAGTGCGGCGGTCTTCGCTTTCGAGCAGGGTCAGTTCGGCGGATTCCGGGAGATTGCGCGAGGCGGTGACGAAAACGGGGGCACAGCGTTCCAGCAACTTGCGCAGGAGCGATTGCTGGGAGTAATGGCGTTCCGTCGCCAGCGCGGAGTAGAGGTAGAAGCAGGTACCCTGTCCGAAGCGGTTTTCGGTAAGCCCGGCATAGTCGGTTCGAACTCCGGGCGGATCGGAATGGATCGACGCATAGGCGTCGGGGTCGCCGGGCGGGAAATCCGGCAGGACCGCGAAGCCGTGTACATCGGTTCCGGACCGGGCCGTGACCAGCGGCGAGGGAGCATAGCCGGAGAATATGCCGTCCGCGGTTTTGAGGTAATTGACCCTGTCGCTGTTTTGACCGCTGTAATCGACTCCGAATACATCGGCAAGCTGAAAATCGCCGGTGGAATGTCCGTTCCGGTCGTACAGTGAGGTCGGACCGGTCGCCAGCAACATGCCGCCGTTACGGACGAATTCACGGAGCCGCTCGGCCTCCGCCTCCGACATATAGGCGGCGTAGGGAATGATAATGGTTTTGAGCCCGGAAAAATCCCCGGTACATTCGTTCAGTACCTTGTATGGGATGTGCATGCGGTTTAGAATTTCACCAAAACCGAGGGTTTCGTCGGTTACGATGCAGTTATGGCGGTTCATGTTGCCGCCGGACTGGTTCAGGTCGCGCAAAGGGACGCCGTTCGTCGCAGTGTTTATATTGCTCTCCAGCGAGAAATAAATCCCGGTTTCAGCGCTCAGGTGCGGACGGTGGCGGGCGATGACTTCCCGGAACGGTTCGAGTTTATGGACGATGCCGCGAAGCCGCCGGTAAAACGTTTCCTCTAGCGTGCCGTCGGAATTGATCGCGTCGATGAAGAAATACGCACCGCCGTTCAGGAGGGTGGTGACGGCGTGAAGGTACAGTTCCTCGTCCGATTTGGTGGAGGTGTGGTCATACAGTGTGACACAGCGCGAAGTCATAAACTCATATGGCGTCTGGTGTGAATAGGCGGCGAAGACCTTGGCGGCGAATCGTTGCTGAAGCTTGCCGCCATAGAAGTCGCCGGATGAATAATCGTTTGCCGCCGCCAGTTCCGAACTCAGTCCGAAGCGCCAGCCGTGGAGAACCGGCGAGAACTGACAGGTCGCCGGCAATTCGGGATGCAACGCCTTGACGTGGGTGGTCAGTTGGCAGGCGAATTCCGCCAGCGAATGTTCGCGGAAGCGCTGGAAATCCACCCATTCCGGATCGTTCCAGTCGATGACCTCCGGGATCGGTTTTCCGTAAGCGGCGCGGCAGGCGTCGCAGCAGCACACCAGCGGCCAGAATGTCATATCGATAAAAATCCCGCCAAGCGGATAGCGGAGGATTTCGTCGAGTTGTTCCAGGCAGAATTTCCGGTACCCGGGGTGATTCGGACAACTGAAACGGTAACGTCCTTCGCGTTCCGCCCCGTGGCTGTCCCGCATCCGCCATTCGGGGTGCGACAATGCCGATTCGTTGTGATAGATGACCGTGTAGTAGGCGACCGGAACGATTCCGGACTGACCCAGCAACTCCACCGTTTCACCGAAAATGTCGCGTCCGCGAAGTCCCCCGTGCATGTGTCCGGTCCGGGTGGGATAATAGCAGTTGCCGTTATGGTCGCAGGCGTAGACCATTGAGGATTCCACGCCGGCCAGACGAACCATGCGGGCGTATTCCCGCGGGTCGAACCGGCTCATGTATTCCGGTTTCCGGTCGCTGATATGGTTGTCGATCAGCAGTCGCGAATAACATTCATATAAAGATTTCATGAGGCCTCAGATAGCATTATTCTTGCTTTTTTGTTTTTGCAATGATATAATATATAAGTTTATTATGCGGAAAGGTAGAGGATGAAACAATCATTAACAGCACATATCTCATCTTTGCCCGTAAATGTACAGGCGGGAATCCGCTGGCATGGGTCATGGGGCAGGGGGTATATCGAAACCAACCGGCTTCTGTATGATTACGAACTGGTTTATTTCGGCGCCGGGCGCGGACGGGTGATTACCGCCCGCGCGACATTTCCCTGCGGTCCCGGCGCGGTGGTGATCATTCCGCCGGGGCTGGTGCATTGCACGGTGGCCGATTCCGTCCTTGAACGCTGGTGCATCCATTTCAACTGGCATGGCGACTGCCGTGCTTATCACGAGCGCCGCTATCCGTTCGTATACCTGAACCGCCCCGGCGAATTCGACGAGACCTTGAAGGCGGGGCCGCCGGGTTTCGCGCTTGAGTTTCCGGTATTTCGACTGTTGACCGGTGAGCACGCGGCACGGATGAATGTCCTGTTGAACGACTATTTCATGGGGGTGCCGCAGGAGATTTCGGAACAGCTTCGCCGACAGGGGATGCTGTTGGAGATCCTGGCGCTGGCAGTGGCGAAACCGCCCGGCCGCGCCGCCGCGTCGGCAGCGGCGGCGGAAGAACGCGGCAGTCCCCGTTTTCTGCATGCGAAAACATTGTTGGACAGTCGTTTTCGGGAGTCGGGGCTGAGAGTTCGCGACATTGCCGCGGAGCTTCGGATTACGCCGAACCACCTGGTGAAACTGTTTCGTCGGCATGTCGGCATGTCGGTGCTGGACTATCTGCGGGCCCGGCGGCTGGAACACGCGGTCGGGCTGCTGCGCGAAACCGCCCTGACGGTCCGGGAGATCGCGGCGGAATGCGGGTTTGAAGACCCTAATTATTTTACCCGTTGTTTTCGTCGGCACTACGGGCGTACCCCGACCGCGGGGCGTATCGCACGGGAGCCGTGAGAAATGCGGTCCGGAGCTCAAAATAAATCCGGGATTGCGGTTGAATTCTCGTAAGAGCGGTATTATTTTATTTGATGTTTAACAATCAAAGGTGCAGATAAATGACGGCGGGCGGAAACAGAGCGAGAATATTGTTCGTATCAACCCGGTGCGAATTCAGGGGGAGCGTCGAGCGTTATATCTATGATGCGGCGCGCGCCTTGGGAAATAACGGATTCGGGGTCGATGCCCTTTTCACCGGCAGTGAATCGGGATGCGAGAATTACAGCAAAATATTCGGGCGCATTCATGGCCGTGGGGATCTGGAGAAACTGCGGAGTTGCGAATACGACCTGGCGTTTATTCACAAGATCGATGATCCGGCCCTGCTCCGAAGCCTGCGGGAGAAATTCAAGACCGCGGTCATGATCCACAACCATGATTATTGCTGTATGCGTTCGGACAAACGTTATCCGCTGTCCGGCATGAACTGCGCCAGACCGTTCAATCTGTTTTTCTGTTCGCTCTGCGCCGGACTGCTTGACCGGAGCGGGGGCTCGGTGAACTGCGTCAATTTCGCCAAACGCCGGGCGCTGATCCGGGAAGTGAAAAACTGCGACGCCTACGTCGTGACCTCCTCTTTTATGCGCAACGAACTTCTGGTGAACGGATTCGATGTGTCGCGGCTGGTGAAAATATATCCGGTGTGCCGGGTGGCTTCGCGGCGGACCCGGGTCCGTAAGAGCGGCGAAACCCCGGTGATCGTTTTTGCCGGACGGCTGGTGAAAAACAAAGGGGTGAAGGAACTGCTGGAAGCCCTGTCGATGGTGCGCTATGAGTTCAAAGCCTATATCGTGGGAACCGGGCCGGAGGAGAAACGGTGCCGTCGGCTGGCCCACCGGCTGGGACTTGGCGGTGAAGTGGAATTTACCGGCTGGCACAATGACCTCGAATCCTACTTTGAAAAAGCGGATATTGCCGTATTTCCATCCGTCTGGCAGGAACCGTTCGGCCAGGTCGGCACCGAAGCGAACGGGTACGGCCTGCCGGTGGTCGGTTTCGACTGCGGCGGCGTGGGCGAATGGCTTTGCCACGAACGCAGCGGCCTGCTGGTCCCACGCAAGGATATTCGCGGATTCGCCGATGCAATCGAACTGCTGATCAACGATCCGGGCTATGCCTGCCGCCTGGGCGATGAGGGGCGGAAATGGGTGGAAACATATATGTCGGAGGCCAGTTACGTCTCCGGATTCAAATTGATGCTGGACAGAATTCACAGCCGATAGGAGCTTATGCGAATCATTCAATTCAACGATATTGTAAACGCGGTGGCGGTCCTTTGCCTGAAAGCCGCTTATGACCTGCCCCCGGATGTCATGGGGGGAATGAAAGACGCCCGGAAGCACGAACGCAGCGAACGCGGCTGCGCTTTCCTCGACCAATGTATTGAAAATGCGAACATTGCCGCTGCCGAGCGGATGCCGATCTGCCAGGATACCGGTTTCGCGGTTTATTTCATCGAAATGGGCGAAGATGTACGGGTTGGCGGCGGCAGTATTTACGATGCCGTCAATGCCGGGACCGCGCGCGGTTACACCGAAGGCTATTTACGCAAATCGATCGTTACCGACCCGTTGTTCAAGCGCCGCAATACCGGCGACAATACCCCGGCGGTCATTCATCTGGAACTGGTCCCCGGCGACCGGCTGTCGATCCTGCTGGCCCCGAAGGGCGGCGGCTCGGAAAACATGAGCGCGTTGAAGATGTTTCCGCCGTCGGCCGGACGCGAGGGTATCGTGGAATTCGTGGTTGACGCGGTGACCCGCGCCGGCGGCAATCCCTGTCCACCGACGATTGTCGGGGTCGGGATCGGCGGCACGTTCGAAAAAGTGGCGTACCTTGCGAAAAAAGCGTTGCTGCGCCCGCTCGGACAGCCTCACCCGGAGGAACTTTACGCTGCCCTCGAACGCGAACTCCTGGAAAAAATCAACGCCTCCAATGTAGGGCCGCAGGGCCTCGGCGGCGACACGACCGCGCTGGCCGTCCATGTCGAATACTTCCCTTGCCATATTGCTTCGCTGCCGGTGGCGGTGAACCTGAACTGCCATGCGGATGCCGCTTTCCGACGCCGTCGTCGAAACCATGACCGCCGGGACGCAGGTTCTGTTGTCCGGCGTAATCTACACGGCCCGCGACGCCGCCCACAAACGGCTCTGCGAACTGATTGCCCGCGGTGAAAAACTGCCGTTCGACCTGAATGGCGGCGCGCTTTATTTCGTCGGGCCGTCTCCGGCCAGGCCGGGGCGGGTGATCGGCAGCGCCGGACCCACCACCAGTTACCGGATGGACGCGTATTCGCCGACGTTGATGGAACACGCCGGACTGAAAGCCATGATCGGCAAGGGGAACCGTTCCCAGTCGGTGGTTGACGCCATGATCCGTTATAAATGCGTTTATCTGGCGGCGGCGGGCGGTGCGGCGGCATTGATCGCCAAATGCGTCACTGCCTGCGAAGTGGTTTGTTACGAGGACCTCGGCCCAGAAGCAGTGCATCGGCTGGAGATGAAGGACTTGCCGTTGATCGTGGCGATTGACTGCCACGGGCGGAATCTTTATGAAAACCCGGAGATTCAATAAATGCTGGAAATCACCAATGTAAGACATGGGGCTGTGGTCAACCGCCATTCGGGGCGCGAGTCCGCCGCCGGACTGGAATTGTTCATTGAGGGAATCACCGACTCGGCCGGACCGGTCACGGTCAACGGCGTAAGGGCCGCCTGCGACGGACGCCGGTTCTCCGCCACTGTCGAACTGAAAGAACAGTTCAATGAAATACAGGTGGAGACCGCGGGAGCGTTCGGGGCATTTTCACAGACGATCCGGGTGGTCTGGGACCGGGAATCGTTCAAACGCTACAACTTTTTCATCGACGACCACAGTTTTCTTTTCACTTACATTGCCCGGGAGCGTCCGAAGTCGCTTTTCGATCATTTCTATCTGAAATTCCTGCGCGAGATGAACCGCAAATACGGCATGAAGGTGACGCTGAACTGTTTTTACCGCAACGACCACCAGCCGTTCGAGCTGAAGGATTTTCCCGATACTTACCGCCAGGAGTGGCGCGACAATGCCGACTGGCTTCGCCTTTCATTCCATGCGTACTCGGAATTTCCGGACCGTCCGTACCAGAACGCGACTCCGGCGAAAGTCGCCGCCGATTTCGACCGGATTAAAGAAGAGATCATCCGTATTGCCGGTGAGGAAACCTTTATAGCGCCGGTGGTGCTGCATTGGTTCATGGCGCGGCCGGATGCTTTCGCCGCGCTGTCAGAACGCGGCGTTCGGGTGTTGAACGGCGAGTTCATCGACGCTTCGGCGCCGCCGCCGGTTTGCGATCTTGGCTACTTCCGCGGTCCCGCCGACGCCATATACCTGAATCGTGCCCGGCAGCTCTATGATTTCGAAAGCAACATCGTTTTCGTGAAACTCGACTGTATCTGCAATCTGTTGACGCCTCCCAAAATTCCGTCCCGGCTGGAAGGTTCTCTCGCCCAGGACGTGATCAGTCTGGCTTCTCACGAACAATACTCCTATCCGGGCTATTTCAACTATCAGCCGGATCACCACGAACGCATCGAAACGGCGCTTCGGATGGTGACGGAGCACGGCTATAAGCCGGTGTTCTTCTCCGATGGTTTTCTTGGCAACAACAGTTGGGCAAAATAGGTAGATGAGGCGATGAAAATATACATATTTGCCGACCTCGAAGGCATTACCGGCGTCCGTTGCCGGGGACACGTGCTGAAAGACCAGCCGGAATACCCGGAAGGATGCGGATTCATGGCCGGCGACGTCAACGCCTGTATCGAGGGATGTTTCCTCGGCGGCGCGGATGAAGTAATCATTCGCGACGGCCACGGCAGCGGCATCAATCTTGACCCGGCGACGGTCGATCCCCGCGCCCGGCTGATTCAAGGTGCCACGCCCGGGGTTCGTTATGCGGAATTCGAGGGGACCGATGCGCTGATCCTGCTCGGCTATCACGCGATGGCCGGTACGCCCGGCGCTTTGCTGGAGCACACGTACAGTTCCAAAGCATACCAGAACCTTTGGCTGAATGGCATCCGGGCCGGTGAAGTGATGATTGACGCCGCAATCGCCGCCGAACACGGCGTACCGGTCATCATGGTTTCCGGCGACGACAAGACCCGGGCTGAAACGGCGAAAGTCCTGCCGACGGTGCCGTTCTGTCAGGTGAAGAGCTCGTCCGGGCTGGAGCAAAGCGAATCTCTGGCGCAGGAAAAAGCCCACGCCTTGATTACCGCCATGACCGCCGGAGCGGTGAAGCGTCATCATGAGTTCAAGCCGTTCACGGTTCATTATCCGGTGACATTACGGATCGAAATGATCGAGCGTTGCCAGCGCGAGGGGCTGACCGGGGTCAAATACCCGGACCCGACCGACTGCCGGATTTATGAGAAAAGCGCGGACAATCTCGAAAAACTCTTCTACGAACTGCTGTAGTCAGACGGTTTCCTCAAAACTTCAGCGCGGGGAGAAAACCATTTTTGCAAAAAGGTTCTTCTCCCCCCATCCCCTCTTTCCAAAAACTTTTAAGTTCAGCGTATGGACCGATTGCAGTACAATCGGTCCATACGCCGGAATATAAAAAGGTTTGAAAAGCCAAAAGGGTTTGGGGAAAAGGAAAAACTTTGCCGAAAGTTTGTCGTTTTCCCCAAATCACAACATTGGGTGGAAGAGCTGTTCCAGACTGTCGACGGCGGCTTCGACCATTTCCTGACCGCCCTCGGCGCCGATGGCGCAACAGTACATGCATGCGCTGTAACCGCCGCCCTGTTCGGCCTCGGCAGTAGGAAGATATCCGTTCGGTTTTACGCCGCGCCCGGCCAACTGGACCACCATGGTGGAAAGTGCCGGGCTTCGCGCCTGAATTCGCAACGCATAGTTCAGGAACAATTCCTGCGGGCAGGTGCAGAATGCGGTTTCGCCGAGACGAATGACATGCTGTTCGATGGAGCAGGCGGGGCTTTGCTGTTGTTCCCGGTAGCGCTCCAAAATGCGTTCGGCGCGGTACATTTTGGCCTTGCGGATCGATTCCGAGCGTGGGTCACCGCCGGAGATTTGGTGCAGTTCGGCCAGTCCCGATTGCACTTCCCGGTATTCTTCGGGCGTGATTTTTCGGCGGGGGACGTCCAGATCGCCCGTCAGGTGGCGGAGTATGGCGGATGAATGCATTTCCTGACTGCTCCAGCGCATGGCTTCCTCCAGTGCGGCGGTGATTCGTGCGGCAATCGCCTGCCGGTTGGTCTGTCCGCTGAGCTTGAGCATTCGTTCTTCGCCGGGTTTCTGGAGTTGCTGGCGCGGGGCGAGGTCGCCGGCGGCGCAACACAACGGCAGGAGTTGAAACGCCTCGCCGAAGCGCCCGGCCAATTCCAG
The DNA here is from genome assembly GCA_937888615.1 of uncultured Lentisphaeria bacterium. Lineage (GTDB taxonomy): Bacteria > Verrucomicrobiota > Lentisphaeria > Victivallales > Victivallaceae > UBA5239. The sequence continues at coordinate 9,417 of CALABZ010000051.1, forward strand.
ACGGACCTCATGCCAGAAGTCGGCGGAAACGTCGTTCAGCCATTCGGTGGCCTGCGCCGGACAGGGGAGCGCGGCCACGGCCCCGGTCGGTCTGCCGTCCATGCCGTAGGTGAAAATGAAATCGATCCGGTGATCCACATACCCTTCGAAACCTTTGAATTCGGGCGTGGCGGTGGCGCCGTACATGGCGGCGTTGGTTTCAACTTTTTCGCCGGTGACATGGGGGAGGTTCAGGTCGTGGAAATACGTCATTCGGCGCTGGTGGGCGCAGACGGCATAACCGTACCCGCAACTGATTTGCCCGGCGGAACGGTTCCGCCACGCTTCAACGGCGGCTTCGACGGCGGCCTCCAGCACTTGTTCGAAATACGCCCGCGGGGTGAGTGTGCCGGACGGGAATGCACCGTCATGCCACATCGGCGCGAGGTACGGGGCGGTGTGGGTATGAGTGGCGCTGACGATGAGTTTGGCGGGGTCGAAATCGGGGAGTTCACGGGCCAGCCGTTCGCGACAACAACCGTGGAAATCGTCCGGAATGCCGACCAGGTCGCACGAAATCCAGATCAGCGCGTCGTCGGCTGTGGAAACGGCCCACGCGGTCAGCGTCAGCGGATCGAGGATTTCGGTGGCGACACGGACATGGAACTGTCCGCAAAGACATGCCGGGAGCGGTGGCGTGATGTCGCGCCGCGCCCAGCCGACCGATAAAGGTTGTTCATTCATTATTTATCATAGACCTGTTTATTGGTAGTTTTTCGGGAACCATTTTTGACTTCAAGTTCAACCGATTCATTCAAAGCGGATCAACAACAGATATCTGAAATCGGGCAGCATGATTTTCAATGTTCCATCCTTTCGTTCGAACTGCAAATTCTTTTTGCCGTTGAATTCGGGCGAATACGCCGTTATTCTCGCACATTTCAGGTCTGGAATGGTGATGGCGCCGCTGCGGATTTCTGGAAAATTGAAGTGATCCGTTTCCGGACGACCATCGGTCATCATTCCGGAATAGTTCAAAACATGCAGTTGTGGGACGCCATCCTGCAGGAACTTTTCGACCACGACACCGGGCGGAAGCTGTTCGGTTTTCAGAAATTGTCCTTCGGCATCGATCAGATTACGGAACAACTCGACGACTGCCAGCCTGCGTTCATCGCTATTGTCCCGATCAATAATCGCCGTTCCATTGAATTCATTGAAATAAATCGCTGGAGCAATGGAACCGGCCAAATACCACGCCTCTCCTTGTCCGAAACGGTTATGAATCAATCCGGGGCGTGTCCCCGGCATCATGGTCCCAACCACTTTCGCACCGGCCCGCGGTTTGACTTCGACCAGAGCGTCAACCGGACCAACCTCCCGTTCTCCGGTCTTTAATATGGCTTCTCCGTCGGTGAGCGCGAGAAAGTCACACCCCAAGACATCGGCCAAAGCGAAATTCGTCCGGCGTTTTCCTTCGGCATCGTACAGGGAAAATTCATTGGATGCGATCAATTTTCCGCCCTTGGCTACGAAATTACGCAAATTTGCCACGGCATTGTCAGTGAGCAGACCAAAATCCATGGCGATAATGACCTTGACCGAGTCCGGGATCGGCCGCTCCATATCCAAATCTCCGGTTGCGCGGTATGGAATCTGCGCCAATGTGAGGTTGTTGGCAATCGCTAAATAGACATTTTGACGTTGAATGCGTCCGCGCGGAGCGCGACGTAAATTCAGGTCTCGCGACGAGAATACCACCGCGACTTCGCCAGCGCTCTGGAGTCCGGAGAATAATCTCTCATGCAGCATTTCCCATTGTACCAGTCCTGCCCGTAGTTCCTTCAAGGTTTCATTCTGATACCAGCTCCAATATTGATGTCCCCCTTGGGAAAGATTCAGCAGCCAGACGGAATATAAAACATCATAGTTGGGGAAGGCGGTGATTGTGAACGCGGTACCGAGCTTCTGTTCGGCGACGTATCGGGTCAGTTTCATTGCGGCAATGAACATTGCCCAGTATTTCCGGTAATTGCTGATGGTTTCAAGTCCGAATATTTCACCGGTGCCGGCGCTAGATTCCAAGGATATGCCATGATCATACCAGGCTTGCTGGTTATAGGGTACCGAATAATAACTGAGTAGGACGCCATCCGGCACGTATTGCCGTAAAATGGCGCGATAGTCATCGTTTTCTTTTTTGACACATTCAATTCGCCATTGGAGGAATTTTCGATAGATCGGCGAATCCAGATTCCGGAACCATGAGGAATTGCCGGGTTCCGGCATGGTCAGCCCCGTATCGGCGGTGAAACGAGCCCTACAGTCCGGGCAGCCGCAGGAATCGTACATGTTGCTGGTTTCATCGATCATCAGAGCGTCCGGGCGCACCGCTTCGACCAGTTGCGCCAAACGTTTCCGATATTCTTTGCCATACTCGACATTATTCTGGCAGATCCAGTTCAATCCCCAATACTTCCGATTACCGTTATCGAGTACGCTTTTTACCATCCAGTTCGGATGGTCCCGGTAAAATTCATTTGGAGCCAGGCCGCTGGTCAAATGCAAATAAACCTTCAATCCTTCGAGGTGAAAGGCATCGGCAATGATTTTCGTATTCTGTACCAGCTCCGGAAACTTCAACGAACCCCTGGAGACATCAAGGGGGCCTGTGAACGAATCGATGTCGCGCATCAGGAAACGCTGTCCTTCGGTCAGAATACAGTTGTAGCCCGCGTTTTTGATTTTTTTCGCCGTTGCAGCCGCAGTGGCCGGCGTAATCCATGGAAAGTTTTCATTGCCGATGACATCGCTGTGTTTGATGATTGCCATGCGTAACGTTTTCAACACTTCGGTATTGTTCCGATAGATCGGATAATCCGTATCCCGGAGCGTAAAATTTAGCCGTGGCGCCGGTTCATTGGGAGTTCCGGACAAGCCGGATTCGAATATCTGTCGGATGGTAAGACGGTAAAACCAGACCTTGTCGTTTTGATCGTTGCCGCCTGCCGCTGTGAGCATGGCGCACAGATACATCGCGCCTTTGGGGACCGTGACTTTGACGGCGGCCTTGCACAACGGTTTTCCGGTCACCTGAAAGATACCGGGAATTCGGGCCAGCGATAACCATTTTCGGTTTTCCCCTTTCCACGCAATCACCAGGTCGCCTTTGCTTTTTCCGGTCTGTTGCATTTCCGCCCGAATAACATACGTTTCTCCCGCCTTTACCGGAAGATCATACTGCAGTGCGGCAGATTCGGCCCCGGTCACCTGAAGCGCTGGACCGTACTGTCCCTTTACAGCTTCGACCGTTCCGGCGTAATTTTTCCGCCAGAGTGTCCATGTTGATGGCAGTTGTCCTGTGCTGAGTTCGGAAAAATCCCAATTCCATTCAGGAGGAGCAAATCTATTTGCCCCGGGCAACTTTTGCCGGTACAATTCCCGAATAACAGCGCGGGCGGCCTCGCTGGCCCCACGCGCGTTGAAGTGACAATTGTCTGCTGCGCCTTCCGGAAATGCCGGATATTCTCCGGCCCGGCAGTATTTGAACAGTTGTTTGCTGTTTTCTGCTCCGTAGCGTTGGTAGATTTCTTCGGTAATCGCCGTCAAATCCAACAATGGAACATTGTATTCCCGAGCCACCTGGCGCACGGCCTTCGGGTAGTCTCCATGCAGATTTTTGGTGGTGCCATCGGGGTTGAATGCGCGATATGCCACCGGAGTACAGAGTATCGGGACGCCGTTGCGGGCTCGAACTTCTTCGACAAAGCGCTTCAGATTGGCCGGAAAATCGACGGCCGGATCGGCGTATTTGTCTGGATTGGTCCTCATGGCATCGTTGTGTCCGAATTGAATCAGTACGACACAGCCGTCGGTGATGGCATTGAGAACGTTATCCCATCGGCCTATTGACCGGAAACTTTTACTGCTGGAGCCGCTCAACGCAAAGTTGTGAATCTTGGTTTCCGGTAGTGCGAATTGCTTCAACGCCTGTCCCCAGCCGATCAGTGGCATTCGCGATTCCGGATAATCCGCCATAGTGGAATCCCCGGCCAGCAGGACGACACTGGTTGCCGCGGCAACCTGAAAAACATATCCTAAAATCAGAAAGAACAGTAATTTTTTTACTATCATTTCATAGTCCCTTAATATAGCCATTTTCTCCTCCATTCTTGAGTGTGACTTATTTGATTTTTAATATTCATTCCCGATTTCTTTTATGGCCGCTTCAATTTACTCGATGCCCAAGTAGTTGGACCAGTCACGGGTATTTGACAGAAAAGCTCCGAGCGGCGAATCGTTCCCGGAGCAGCCGGGGTAACTGGACATTTTCTTCAACGTTTTGGCGTGAAGATCGAAAAATAGGACATTGATCTTTTCATTGCCGTGGCTGGGCAGATTGTCCAAGCCGTTGCCGTAAGGACTGTCAGAATAAATCCAAGTCGAATCGTTTCCTCCCCACTTGGGAATCTTGCTGCCGAAACGAAGATATTTACCGGCAAAAACCGCAGGGGTTTTTGCACCGCCGTAACCGGTAGTGGTCAAGCGGTAGTGATAATGCAGATCTTGATTATCTTTGCCGGGCACGATTTCTCTAGACGGGCAAAGCACCAGATTGAGATCATCCGGCATGTAACCGAGTCCCCATTGATCCGCTGGTAGCCAAACCTTGCTTGGCCGGGTCGTTAGCATTCGGAACACGTATTGGGCCCCCGTAGAGCTCCGTGTGGAGGGGGTCGTTTCCCAATTCACCAGATAGCCGTCGAAATCCTGCGCATAAAGGCCGATGTATGTACCGATTTGCTTCTCATTGTTGAGGCATTTTGTCGTCTTTGCGGTGGTGCGGGCTCTGTTCAGCGCCGGGAGCAGCATTGCAGCCAGAATCGCGATGATCGTAATACTATCATGCTCAAAAGTTCGGAAAATTTTGCTTAATTTTGCTTATGATGTAATTCGCCTGTTTTTTGTCCATATACGTGTATATAGGGGAAAATACGAGGCATGGGAAAATGCGGGAAAGTTCTGGGGAAGATGTCCATATGTGTCTCTATGTGGGTGCGATGAGAAAAGTTGTTTGAAATAATTGTCAGACGTGTATGTGCGATGAGAAAAGTTGTTTGAAATAATTATCAACCATGTGAGGTAATTTCAAAAGAATTTAATTCGGAGTGATGAAAAAAAGGGCAGAAGATTCATATTAAGCTCTAGAATATCAAACCGGAGGAAATATGAACGATCTACCCAAGCTATACTTTACGATGGAAAGTTACCTTTTTCCAATGGTGGAAGAAGAAATGGGCGAATTAACCGCGAAAATGAAGGAATTTTTGCGGATTGTAGAAATGATAAAACCGTCTCGGTTCATGAACAACGCTCTGCGTTGGTGCGGATTGGGACGACCGATGAAAGACCGGGAGAAAATGCTTCGTGCTTTTTTTCTGAAAGCGGTCTACGACCTTCCGACAACGAAGGGGCTGATTGAAAATTTGAATACAAATCCGAGTTTACGTAGGCTTTGCGGTTGGGAATATCGTGGAGAAGTCCCGTCCGAAGCGACATTTTCACGGGCGTTCGGGATTTTTGCCCAAGAAAAAGTCTGCGATGCAATCCATGCGGCGGTAGTGCAAGAGAACTATACTGAAAAGTTGGTTGGTCATGCGAGTATTGATTCCACCGCAATCATTGGTCGTGAAAAATCTTGCCGCAAAAACACGCCGAAACCGCAAGTAAAAAAGAAACGCGGACGGAAAAGTAAAGCGGAAAAAGCTGCTCTGGCAGAAGAGGAAATCGCCGAGGTTAAAACGCGACGACTTGAGTTGCAACCGAATCGGACGCTTTCTGAGAATCTTGATGATCTTCCACGGGGATGCGACTGGGGCGGCAAACGTGACAGCAAAGGCAAAACATCTCATTGGTGCGGATACAAACTGCATCTGTCCATTGCGGATGGCGGCGTGCCTTTGGCGGCAGTTTTAAGTTCAGCATCGTTGCATGACAGCCAAGCAGCAATCCCTTTAATGCAAATGTCTTCGGAACGGGCAACGGTTCTGTATGATTTAGCGGACTCCGCCTATGATGCGGAAGAAATCAAGACGTTTTCGGAAAAACTGGGGCATGTACCGGTCATTGATCCCAATCCCAGACGGGGCGGTGCGATTGAACTTGCTCCGGCTCGCAAAGTTCGCTATCGGGAACGTTCAACGGTTGAGCGCGGCAACTCGGATTTGAAAGACAATTACGGCGCACGTCATATCAGAGTGAAGGGGCATTGGAAAGTTCTCTGCCATCTGATGTTCGGCGTGATAGCCATTACGGTGAAGCAACTATTCAATATGATTGAATAGATTGATTTAGATTCGATTAGAAAGTAAATATTAGTAATCCTCATGGATATGGGCAAGGAGGTTCATACTCAAAAAATTGATTTTTTGCGGTTTTTTATGAAAAAAGTCGTGTCGGAGGTGTCAAGATGGGCTTGACGCACGAGGAAATGAGTTATTAACAGAAAAAAGCCAATCGTTTTGAAATTGGCTCATGTATATAATATGTACTTTTTGCTTTTAAAATCAAAAAGACGAAATATACACGGATTGATCGGCTGTTCTGCCAGCCGTAGCCTAACCGGACATGTGGAAAGAGTAATCATCCGTATGAAGCTCCGGTGACAACGTAACCCCATAAGTCGCGGCCGCGAGGTCAAGACGCATTCCGGAATACCACCGGAGAGGGTGCCAGGCTCGGATGATATGGTTAACACATGTAAACCGCTGATAAATGTCGTAACTGACAACAAGCCAAAAGGTATTGACGGGCTTGGACCAAACAGGTAAGGATGCGAGGATGCAGGGTATACACTACCTGTACGTAGACAAAGCCATCCCGGCAAATAGGCGGAACCTAACCCATCCATTACGGTTATTCAAACAGAACTCAGTAAGCCCGT
>CALABZ010000052.1 GCA_937888615.1 uncultured Lentisphaeria bacterium
CATCAGATATTTATGTAAATGGTGAAAAAGCAGCTATTAAGACTAAGGACGTTTTAAATAGAGTAAATGAAGCACTTCGAAAGATCAAAAATATTCCGGTGGTGATGGTGAACTGCATCATGGACGGTATCAACTATATCTGTACCGACCACCGGGGCGGGATGTACCGGGCGACGAAGTACCTGATTGACAACGGGCACCAGGATATCGCGCTGTTTTTCCTGTCGCGTTATCCGCTGACGACCTGGGGAGACCGGGAAAGACTCGCCGGCTATCGGGCCGCGCTGGAAGATGCGGGATTGGAGTTCCGCAGGGAACTGGTGGTCTGCAACGCGCGGGAAGCATTGCTGGAGATCGCCCGACTGCTCAAACAACAGCATCCGACGGCCCTGATCGGCAGCGGGGAATCACTTTTCATGCCGATGAGACACGCCCTGGAACTGTTGGACAAACGGATTCCGGAAGACATTTCGCTGGTGTCGTTTTATGTGCCGGGCGTGACCCCCTACATACTGCCGGAAATGACTTGCGTTCAGCAGGATTTCCACGAACTGGTCCGAATCTGCATGGAAAAAGTGGTCGGGCTGATCCAGGGCGAAGAGGACAGATTCGAAATTATGCTGGAGAGTAAATTTATAGAAGGACACTCGGTCAAACGTTTGGATGAATCAATTATCAGGAGGTAATAAAATGATTCGAATTCAAATAAACAAAGGAAAAAATTTTACACTTATTGAACTGCTTGTAGTTATAGCAATCATATCAATACTTGCGGCAATGCTGCTGCCGGCGCTGTCCAAAGCCCGCCAGCGTGCACAGGATATTCAGTGCCTCGGGCGCGTCAGGGAAGTCGGAAATGCCATGACCATGTACGCCAACGATTATGGCAATTATTTTCCACGCTATAATTTCAGTACGAGTTTCAGTTACACCAATACGCAAAGTATCTGGGCAAGGTTGGGAAATGGTGTGTATCCCGGCTGGGGCGAACCATCGGTTATGTGTCTCGGATACCTGACGAATATTGAATTGGTGAAATGTCCGATCCGCCGTTCAACCAATACCGGCAACCAGTTCTACTATCGGGAAACGGACACTTGTTACGGCTACAACGGTTCGGGGCCGATCACGCTTGGAAAGTACCCGGATATCGCCGCAGTCCGCAATTCGCATTGGCTGTGGACGGACAACGTTCTGGGAAACGGCATCGACAGCAAGCCTTCGCACGACGGTCGCGGATTCAACGTGTTTTTCTTTGACGGCAGTTCGAAATTCATCAGCCGGATTTCCGGGATAACCCTGCAAACCACATTAGTGAATACCAGGGCTTACGGGCTTGAATAAACCATCATACCATTTATTAAGGAGAAATCATCATGAAGTTGTACCATTTTGTCATTATCATGGCGCTGGCGTTTTCATTGCAGGCGGAGCCGGTCAAGGCCAGCAAATTCGGCTTTGACCCCGCGGACGCCACCGAGTGCCTCCAGAAAGCAATCGATTCCGGCGCCAGGCAAATTCTGGTGGACCAGACCGGGAACGAATGGCTGGTACGACCGCTCAAACTGCGCGGCGATCAGGAATTGATCATCGGCAAAGACGTGACGGTCCGCGCCAAGCCGGGGGAATACAAAGGACGCGGCGACACCATGATGACCGCAGACGGGATTAAAAACCTGATTATCCGCGGCGAATCCGGCGCTGTTCTGAAAATGAACCGCAAAGACTATTGGGACCTGAAAAATTATCCGCACTCCGAATGGCGCAACACCATTGCTTTGCGCGGCGCCGCCAATGTCGAAATCCGCGACCTGACGTTCGAAGAAAGCGGCGGCGACGGCATCTATATCACCGGCAACCGTAAGCAACCAATGTCCAAAGACCTGAAATTCACCAACCTGACCATCCGGGGCAGCCATCGTCAGGGAATCAGCGTGATCAGCGCCGAAAACATGCTGATCAAGAACTGCCGCTTTCAGGATACCAAAGGCACTCCGCCGCAGGCAGGGATCGATTTCGAACCGGGCGGCTTCTATCAGCGCCTGATCAACTGCGCGGTGGAGGACTGCAGCTTCACCGGCAACGCCGCTCCCGGTTTGCTGATCCACATCGTGGCGCTGAGCAATGCCACCCGCCCGGTTTCGATCGATATCCGCAACTGCCGCTTCGAGAATAACAACGGGGGCATTTCGATAGAGGCCAGCGGTTATAAACCGGCCGTCACCGGCCAGATCACAATCAGCGACTGCGTGGTCGTCAACAAAGACTGGCAGACGTTGAAACTGAACAATCTCGAAGAAACCGGCGCCACGGTCACGTTCAAAAACGTCGTTCTCGACAACCGCGGCAACGGCAAGCCCCCGATTGCCATTTCCACCAGCAAATATGTCGATTTCGGCAATCTGCATTTCGGCAATCTGAAGATCATTGATGATCGCCCGCGTTCGCCGATCGTGGTTCAGGGAATGGGCGCAGCTGGTCTGACCACTGTCACCGGCAATATCAGTGTCCAGGTAAAGAATCAGCCGGCGACGAAATTCAACCTGGCCCGGCTGATAAAGGAATATCCGCCGCATCCCGAATTGAAGAATTTCACTTCCCTGCCGTTCCGTCCCGAAATCCTGACGGCGGCGCCGGGGGCGAAAGGGGTCGCCACCAAACCGCTGAACCTGCGCGGCTCCAATACATTTGTCCAGTACGTACCCGCCGGCGGAGAGGTTGAAATACGCTTTAAAACCAAACCGATCCGCGGAATTCCGAATGTACCGGTCACGGTAAAGGACAGCACCGGCATCGTAGTGGATGAAATCAAACTCGGCCCCGGCGAAACGGTCTATAAACTGCATAGCAACAACGGCGGCGTCCATTCGTTCCTGATCCGGGATTCCTATACAGCGGTTACGGTTACGTCCAATGCTCCGGGGCAGGGATTTGCGGCGGACGCGGGACGGCTGCGGATGTATCAGGGCAATTCGAACTTGTTTTTCGTGGTCCCCGGTGACGCCCCGGAAGTCAAAGTGGAGGTCTACGCCGATGAACCGGTCGGCGGCGCACTGACAGGCCCCGATGGCAAGGTTTACGACAAAGTGAATCAAATGGAACACGGGATTAAAATCCTGTATGCCAAGCGTACCCCCACGCCGAAACCGGAAATCTGGCAGGTCAAGCTCTTCAATGTCTCGGAGGATCACGGCATCCGGCTCGGAGCACCGCTTCAGCCGGTGGTGTACACCGATCCCGCCAACTGCCTGATTACCAGACCGGACGCAAACAAATAACGCGATACGGCACTACTTCCCACGCCGGACGGTTGAATACAGCCGCCCGGCTTTTTCATGCCGATGAAAATGCCATGTGGTAGTACCAATATTCCTGCAAATTGTTTTATTTCATCTTTTCAAAATTTTTCGGTTGACATTTCAAATCGGGGTATTATGTTGTATGACATGAGGATGAAATCAAGCGGAGGAAAAGAGGCCATGAAAAATTTTCGCAAAATCGTCGATTGCATCGGACACACCCCATTGCTGCATCTCTGCAATAAGTATAATGCCGCCGACATCTGGGGAAAACTTGAATTTTTCAACCCGCTGAGCAGTATCAAGGACCGTCCCGCCTGGAACATCGTCCGGAAAGCCCAGGAAAGCGGAATGCTCCGTCCCGGCGGCACCCTCGTCGAAGCCACCAGCGGCAACATGGGAATCGGTCTGGCCATGGCCGCCATCGCGGCGGATTGCCGACTGATCCTGACCATGCCGGAATCAATGTCGATCGAACGCCGGGCCCTGATCGCCCACCTGGGCGCTGAAGTCGTGCTGACCCCCGCCGCCGAAGGCATGGCCGGAGCCGTCGCCAAAGCGGAGGAAATCGCCATGTCGCTTACGGGAGCGTATCTGGCCAAACAGTTTGAAAATCCCGCCAATCCCGAGGCCCATTATATGACCACCGGCCCGGAAATATGGGAGGGGTCCGAAGGCAAGGTCGATATCTTCGTAGCCGGAGTCGGCACTGGTGGGACCATTACCGGAGTCGGACGCTATCTGAAAGAACAGAATCCGCGAATCCGCATCGTTGCCGTGGAACCCGCCGAATCGGCTGTCCTGTCCGGTCATCCCGCCGGTAAACACGGCATTCAGGGAATCGGGGCCGGATTCATCCCGGCAAATTATGATCCTTTCGTTGTGGATGAGATCGTCACCGTCACGGACAAAGAGGCCATCCAGACGGCCCAGCAGTTGGCTTTGAAATGCGGCGTCCTCTGCGGAATCAGTTCGGGCGCGAATGTCGCGGCCTCCCGCAAGGTGGCCGAACGCCTCGAAAATCACGGCAAAAATATCGTTACGATCATCTGCGACACTGGCGAACGCTATCTCTCCACGTCGCTTTTTCAGCGTCCCGAGGACAGCGCGAAAAGCATTCAATAATCCACGATTTCGCCGACAACGGCGGGATCGCGTCCGATCATTTCCAGATAACGTTCGAGCAAGCGCCGTGACGATCCCCATTCGGCTTGCGGACTCATGCAACTGTCGAATTCGAAGGTGATCAGTTTGGCGGCGTATGGGGCGGCGGCCTGAAGTTTCATGTACAGCGTCCGGTAATCGCTCTGGCGGTAAAATCCGGCATTTTCCGGGACGACATAGGGGCGCTGGAAGGTTTCGATATTAGCCCACAATTCAATGCCGCAGCGTTCGAAAAGTTTCAGCGTTTCGCGATACCATTCGCAAATGTCGCTCTCATGGATTTCGCCGAGGCGGCAGTCCGGGACGGCGAATTTATCCTGCGGAGCGCAGTAATCAATCAGCCCGGCGGCAGGTTCAAAAAAATAACGCCCGTAAATATCAATCCACTGTTCCGGCGTGTAATGGGTGATCATGTCGCCATGCGGCCCGTAGAACGACGGCGAAATCAGGGTTTTCTTGTCCGGTCCGATTTCGCGGAAGAACTTCGCCACCCCCAGCAGGATATCGAAAAAGTTGAAATGCCAGGGAAGAGCCTCCAGCGCGTTATAGAGCCCGGTGAAGCATTTGTGATGTCCGAACAGCGTGAACATCTTCTCATAGAAACGCTTGGTGTCGTCGAGTTCCTTGCGCCAGTCGCCAACATGCAGATTGGTGATACCGACGGGACCGCCGAGGAAAAGGTTCATGCCGTATTCATCCGCCAGCCGGAAAAACATGCTCAGGATATTCGGATCTTCCGGCCAGGTGGTCGAGCGCGGATCAAGGGCGGACCAGCAATGCCCGCCGCGTTCCATTTCACAACGGATGACGATGACGGTGTCGATGCCGACCGCCTTCATCAGCCGGAAATCCTGTTCCCACTCCCGAAGTCCCCAGTTGTTGATGCCGGTATCGCCAAGCAACGGGCTGATAAAAGTGCCGGTAATCGGCTTGAGCTGAATGTCCTGTAACATTTTTTCTCCTGACGTTTATATTCAATTAGGACGCGAACTTTCGCGGATGATCAGTTGCGGTTTCAATAACGACGGATCGATTTTCAAATCCGCCCGGATCAGCAGATTCAACATGGTTTTCATGGCGGTTTCGCCGAGGCTCTCAAACGGCGGACGGATCGAACTGAGCGCCGGATACAGCATTCCAACCCCCAACAAATCATCGTGACCGATGATTTTCAAATTCCGTCCGGGTTCGCCGCCGCGCCCGGCCCGTTGCAGTTCGCGGTAAAGCCCCATCGCCAGATAATCGCTGCGCAGAAAAATTCCGGCCTCGCCGGTAATGGCCCCGACACGGTGAAGATATCAACCGGAATATGTTGTAAGGCAAGAGTCTCGATAAATCCGGCATTGCGTCGGCCCCCCTGCCAGTATTTGCCGGAAGAAGCGACCAGACAGAAGCGCTTGCAGCCGCATTGAATCAAATGTTCGGCGGCGAGTCTGCCGCTGTGATAATTGTCAATGCAGACGCTTCCGACGCCGGGCAGAAAATCGGCCGGCTGGTTGAGCATCAGCACCTCTCCGCCCGATGAACGGAAACGCTCCATACTGTCGAAAAATGCCGTCTCATCACCCGGGCAACGGAAAATCGGGGCATAACTGATGATCCCCACGCTCTGCAGCGACTCCGCCTGCTCAATGAAAGTCCGGTACTCCCCGATATCCTCCCCAAAACTGATGTTGCAGGAAAAATTACAGGCATTGGCGACTTTCGTCAAGCCATCCAACAGCCGCGCCGTCAACTCCCCGGCCAGGCCGGGCAGGAAAATTCCGATCGCGCTGTGCCGTCCCCGACGCAGACAGGAAGCCGCATGATTCCGACGATAACCAAGCGCCCGGCAGGCTTCCTCGACGGAACGGCGGGTGGATTCCGCCACCTTCTGGTCCGGGTGGGGATTCAGGGCCCGCGAAACCACCGCCACGGAGAACCCGGTACGATCCGCAATGTCTTTTAATGTCGCCATAACCATCCATTCACAAACGTTTGTGAAAAAGATAACCGCTATCCCTCCTTTTGTCAAGAGCCCATTCAAAAAAAAGAAGGAATTGCGTTCGGGGAACGGCCCCCACGGCATGACGGACTCCGCAGGGCGAAGTCATCCGGCAGTCAAAGACGAAGCAACTTTCTCGCCGCTATGCCGCCCACCATCCGGCGTTCATCATCCGTAATATCGCAGTGGTGCAGTTTCAACAGCGAGGATTCCGCGGACTTGAAAGGCGCACCGGTCCCGAACAGGACATGGTCGGCACCAACGTTTCGAATCAGTCCGGTCAACGCGCCTCCATAGCTCGAACGAAAGCGCGAAAGTTCGAAATAAAGGTTCGGCGGGTATTCGCCATCGGGTGCCGCCGCCCCTTCGGTGAAAATAAAGTTCACCTCCGGGTATGTCCGGCATAGCTCAAGCACGGCATTCAGTCCCAGCGGGGCCGAGGGCTCCATCCAATGCTTCTGGCGGAAATTGACTATTTCATTGGGCATGATTACCGGAATGCCGAGCCTCCCGGCCAAACGGATGATCCCACCGGCCTGTTCGAGCGGGTAATTATGGTAAAACGGTGTCAGGCGCAACGCCCGGAAACCCAGTTTTGCCACGCAGAACTCCAGGTCGCGTTCGGCGGCGGCATAGGCGGGGTTAATCGAGGCTACCCCGGCAAAAAAGCCGTCATACGGCTTCATCGCCTCCGCCAGTTCGAGGTTGGCGTCCTGTACATTCATATAGAACAGCCCGTGGGTATTGGCCACGGCGGCGCCATCGATTCCGAAGCCGCGCAAATATTCGTAAAGTTTAGCAATCCCCTGCCCCGGAATGCTTCGAAACGGCCAGTGACCGGTTGCGGTATTGATATCAAACATTATTTCACCCTCCTGTGGCTGACGATCCGGTTCCAGTTGCCGCTGCATATTTTCATAAATTCCTCGCGGGTGGGCTTGGCGGCAAGGAGTTTGCCCACGCCTTCCTCCAGCGACATGTCAGTGGCGAACAGCACCCGGTCCACGCCGACCGCTTCAATGGTCCGGCGCACGATGCCCGGATCGATCACCGAACCGCTGATATCGATATAATAGTTGTCGGACGCCACCCCTTCCAGTGTCCGCAGATTCCATTCCCAATCGCCGCCGCCGCCGATGTGGGCCTGAATCAGCATGGTGCCGGGAAACTTCGCCAGCGCCTCCAGAAAATGCCCCGCGTGACTGAGTCGGGGCTGGGCGGCGATGGTCGCCGGATCGGTACATTTACCGGCATGCATCAAGATGGGAACGCCCAGTTCGGCGGCCTTGTCCATAAGCGGCTTCTGGGCATCGTCGCAAATGAAGAACTGATGGTAAAGCTTGATCCCGGCCATACCGTTTCCCACAATACAGCGTTCGACCTCGGCCACCGCCTCCTCCGGAAAATGCGGATCGACAAAACAGAACCCGATAAAGCGTTCGGACATCGCCATGGCCTCGATCACCAGATCGTTGCGGCGGCGGAACTCGTCCGGGCTCACAATTTCATCGTGAAGCGGCCTGGAAACGCCGATTTTCATAATGCCGAGCCGCGCCGCGCCATCCAACAGGGCCTGCGCTTTGGCGCGGTCCAATTTGCCGTTGGGGCCCGCATCGACATGGTTGTGCATGTCCACGCAACAGAATTCATCCGGCAGTCTGGTAATCATTTTACATCCCTTTCAAAAAATACGGTTTGCTTTTTACCTTTCAAATTATACTGGGGAAACGACTTGAACTTCAATGCGCCGTCCACAACTTCGAATCCAAGCGGCCCCGCGACCTGCGTCGAATCCGGTCCGATCCGGTCGCTGAAATAGCCGTAGGCGATGCCGGTGCCGGGATTGACGACTTTCAGGAACGGCGACGGATCAGTCAGCCGGACCGGACGGTAACGCAGCACGGAGCCCTCCGCCGCCGTGATATCGCTCGCCACCGACTGCCGTACCACATGGCGGTGAACCACCTGTCCGTCGCCGCCGAAGGAAACCAGCCCGTACAGCCCCGAAAGTTTTACCCCATTCACTTCAAACGGACGGTCAAGGTGTACGAACACATAATCGGTACGCCCCGGCAGGCTGATCTTCAAAAGATTCGGGCGGAGGCGCTCGACCGAACGGACCAGCGATTCGCCGCCGTGCGGATGGATTACGTTGGCATAGGCGACGTCTTGGTCCGGCTTCTCGTAGCGCAGACACAGGAAATTGCGGAAATAGTTCATGACCGTGTGGTTATTCTCGTTTGAACGCCGATGCGAGGGGCCTTTGCCGGTCAGTATCCGCAAGTTTTTCTCGTCCTTTACCGGCACGAACACGGAACAGGTCGAACCGTCCGCCGTAAAGTCCAGTCGAACCGAATCGTCTCCCGGATTATACTTGTTCAGCACCGTATCATTGAAGTATCCGTAGGCGAAGTAGCGTTTGAACACCTCTTTCCAATCCTGTTCATGCTCCGGGGCGCGCCATTTCCGGCGTTCGGCCTCCGGCATCGTGACAAAGGGCTCCGGCGGCAACAGTTTACCGTCCGCACCACGCACCGTCAGCACGTCGTCACGGTCGGCGTCGCCGTACAGGAAGTAGTCGTAGCACTCCGCGCCCTTGCCAAGTTCGTAGAAATCGGCGATGTAATAGCCATCCCCCTGCCCGCACCGGATCATGAACGCGGCCCGGCGATTATGTGAAAGTTTCGGCTGCGTCGCACGGGCGTCCACAGCGACGATCCGAACCGCCGGATCGTCGATATCCATGTATTCGATGTTGCCCTTGCCGCGTCCTAATCCCCCTGTCGCGTGGTTCTGCTGGTCGACCGTCACCATATTGTGGGCGGGCGTCATCACCCCGTACTGGGACATCCGGGTATGTGTATAACCGAGATCGGACAGCATCTCCCGCCCATGCGAATACAGGGATATGCCGAGGGTGTCGTAATGGCGATGCCCGTTCTTCGGGGTAAAAGCCAGATGGAACTGGGTTTTGGCGTCGCCCAGCATGGCGTAGCCGATGGCCGGATACAGGTAGGACCGCGCGTCCGTCACCGCCGGCGTCTGCGACGAATATTTCCGCATCCAGGTATCCGCCATCGGCACCGGACGGCCATCGGGATAACGCATGGTTTGCGACAAATCCAATGCCGCTTTCAAGGCCGGAAATCCGGTTGCGGCTTTAAAATCGCCGTAGCCGTCGAGGTACTTGCTCACGCGGCTGATCAACCCCGAGGACTGATGATGATACGACAGCGCCGCTTCCTGCCAGAACCCGTCAAAATGAAAGAACTTGTCCATGAAAAGATTTGAGCGGTCCATCGCCGTCCGCACATACTTGTCGCTGCCGGTTACGCGCCCCGCGATAATGAGGTCGATCCAGAACACCGGCGACATATTATGATATTGGTCCTGATTGGCGAGCACGCCGTCGCAGGTTTCTTTGAAAAAATTCTCGATCAGCGTCCGGTCCGCCTCTCCGACCTGCGGCTTGATCAAGTCATAAGCCAACACCAGTTCGCGCGGGATATCCATGTAGGCCCACCACGACCAGCGGGCGGTGCGGAACCCCGGACGCAATTTCTTCGGCACGCCTTTTTCCCATTCGACCTTGCTGAAAGGAAAATCGAATTTCCAGGCGAAGTCCGGGTAATTGCGGGCGATCCCGCTGATGATCAGAGCGGCCCGGCGGGCATATTTCGCATCGCCGGTCAACTGGTAAAGCTGGCCCAATTTGTACGCCATGGTCGAGAACCACTCCGCCTTGCGGAATTCGATGCCCGCACGGAAATAATATTCGAGCCCCTCCGGGGATTCGTAATAACGGTACTCAAGCGTCTTGCCGGATGGAGGGACGACGCGGGCGGTCTTGTTTTCCGGGTAGGCGGCGGACGGAAACGAGGTTTTGCAAAAGTCGCAGGTGATCACGTCGGGACGGTCCGGGGACCAGGAGAAATGTTGTCCCTGGGCGTTACCACAGTTTTTAACCGGACATTTGACGAAATAAATGCCGCTGCGTTTCGGCAGGAGGTTCAGGACTTCCTGATCGTTCATCGCCATGACCCGGGCGGTTTCGCGTTCCAGTTTCGCCGCGTCTTTTTCCGCCATATCCAGATAGACCGGGGCGGCGGAAACGGTTGCGGTCAGTCCCAACATCAAAAAGATTCGCTTTATCATTCTGCTTATCCCGTTCACAAGGTGATTTTGACTTTATTGTTGTTGACGGCGACTTCGAACTCCAGGTTTTCCTTGAATTCACTCCCTCCCCAGGAATCGACATGATTGTCGACGAATGAAATATTCGCGCGGTGAGCGTGCTTCAGATGCACCATTGAATTCCCCGATGCGCCTTTCTCTACTCGATATACCTGAGCAGGAAAAGATGCGGAAACGGTCGGGTTCCAGGAGTCCATGACCAGCGGCGACATGCTGGCGTTTTTAATCTTATTCACCTTGAGGAAGCCGCCGACCGACCAGCCGGTCACTGGAATCCGGTCCGGATGGTCGTTGTCCATAATCCCGTAAGAGTAAGAGGTATACAACGGTTTCAACCGATCCTCCGGGCAGGAAATACAGTCTATGTTGGTGATATAGTTCGTGGTCTGTGTTCCCCCGAACCAGCCGTTGCCGGAAAGATAGTCGCCCCAGCGCCGGGTCGAACCGGGAGTACTGTAGGAACCCAGCGGCATGAAGTCATCATTGTCGCTCGCATAAAAGCCGAACCAAACAACGCATTGCTTGAGGTTATTGACGCAATGGATGGCGCGGGCCTTGGAGCGCGCCTGATTCAGGGCCGGCAGCAGCATCGCCGCCAAAATGGCGATGATCGCGATCACTACGAGGAGTTCAATGAGCGTAAAATATAAGTTTTTGTTTTTCATGCCTGATGATTCCTTATCTTTAGTTTACAGAAGTTCCCGATGATATTCAACAACTTTTTTAAAAATATCCGCATATTGATCAATGGTCCGGCGATCACAGTGTTTGAACCACGGCACCCCGAAACAGATGTCGCCGATTTTTTCACTGACCGGAAGCGCGCCGGGACCTTGACGGACGTCGCGCTTCGCAAAGGCGATCATCGACGGTTTTCCCGTATGCTGGATATCCATCTCGTGAAACGCCGGATGCAGATGCAGCGGGAAATTCGCCCCCGGCGAGCAGTTGACCCCCTCCGCCGCGACCGCCCGACAAAATGCCGCACAGGACAATCCCCCCACCTCTTCCGCCCGATACAGCCCGCGCGGATAATACCATCCGCCCATCGTGGAATCGGAATCCGGCGCCACCCGGTGCGGACGCAGGCCCGGGCATCCCTCCAGTTGGTCCCAGAAATAATTCATCGCCTGCTGGATTTCCTCAATGCGCCGTGGATAATACTTAAGCTGGACCCGGCCGAGGGCGGAACAGGTCTGGTTCATGCGGTGTTTGACGCCTCCCTGCGGAACGCCCGCGTAACGGGCCAGCGCCGGGTCCAGCAGTTTTTCGCTGGCGCTGGAAAAACGCGAAGCCGCCACCCGTTCGTAATGCCCGAAGGCCATACAGCGCTCGTATAGTTCACGGTCATTGGTGGTCACCATGCCCCCCTCGCCGACGACAAAACTTTTTCCCGCCATCATGCTCATGCCCGCGATATCGCCGATGGTGCCGCAGTAACGCCCCTTGTAACGACTGCCGACGGCGTGCGACACGTCTTCGATCACCCGGACGCCGCGGCGGCGGGCGATTTCCATGATCGCGTCCATGTCGCAGGGGTGCCCCGCATAATGCACCACGATGATCGCTTTGGTGTCCGGCCCGATGCGGTGTTCGATGTCGGCGGGATCAATGCAGAGCGTTTCAGGGTCGATGTCGGCGAAATTCACCGCCGCGCCCAGCGCCAGCGCCGCCGTACAACTCGCCCAATAGGTCATACTCGGGCAGATCACCTCGTCGCCGAGACCAACGCCGCAGGCCCACATGGCTTCCTGAATGGCGGCGGTGCCGTTACAGCAGCCGAGGGCGTAGCGGGAGCCGAGGTATTCGGCGAATTCGCTTTCGAAAAGCCGGGTGACGGCGGTGCCGCTCATGGTCCCGGCGCGCAGGACCTCCAGCACGGCGTTCTCGTCTTCGCCGGTGATGACCGGCCATTTAAAAATGGCGTCATGATCGCCGGCAATCGCCGGGGGCGCGCCGTTTGCGGCAAGTTTACATTCGCACAATTGGGTATTCATAGCATATCGTCCTCTTACTCACACGTGTAGAAATTATTTTCAGAAAAAATCTACTCACACGTGTAGCTTTTTCTAAATTATACAGTATATTAGGAGTGTTGTCAATAGGGTAAAAGGAAAATTCATGAAAAAAAATTATTCGAATATGACCGAATTTGCCGAAGCGCTCGGGCTCTCCCGCAGCACCGTCTCCTATATCCTGAACGACAAATGGCGTGAGCGGAATATCAAAAAAGCAACGGTGGACCGGGTCCTGGCTTACGCCGAGGAAGTCAAATTCACGCCGAATATTTTTGGTCAGGCCATGAAGGGGAAAATCAGCACCGACGTGGCGATTCTGCTGCCGCCCTATATTTACGACCACCATAAACAGGCGTTTTTCGATTTTATTTCACTGTTCGGCAGGAAAAATTACTCCTACATGATCTTTCCCGTCAAGGTCGGCGCAGACAACCCCGAGGTATTCAAGCAACTGCTCGCGTTCAAGGTGCATAACGCGCTTCTTTTCGCCGGTTCCATGGCCATGGGACAGGAACATTATGAATGGTGGTGCAAAACCATGACGCGCCACCCGGAAATCAGGTTGTTCTTCTACGACCACCATTTTGAATCGGGCTATGACGCCGCCTCTTTCCCGAACAACGTCGGGGGGGCCGGTTTCGACCGTTATAAAGCGGTCGGCCTGATCCTCCGCCATGTCGCCGCCGCCGGATACCGCGAACTCCTTTGGCGCGGTTTCATGCTGGACCCCGATCTCCGCAACTATGCGGAGAGCCTGGGACTGCATATATCGGAACTGCCCGGATACGACCAGAAACTGGAGTTGTCCGAAGCCGGCAGGTATTACGGTGAACTCCTGAGCAAATGGCAGAAAAAAGCGGAACCGACCGCTGTATTCATCAGTGACGACATCATGACCATCGGCACCGTCAGTTACCTGCTGGAAAACGGCTTCCGGGTGCCGGAAGACTATGCGTTCATCTCGTGGGACGGGCTGAACATCAGCCGTTACTTCCTGAAACCGGTGACGACGATGGTGGTCCCGCATACGGAGATGATTCATGCCGCAGCGGAATTCCTGGCTGGTGACGGGTCGTCGCGTTTCACAAAGATCGAACCATACATCCGTCCCGGGAAAACCCTATAAGCCTTTTCAAAACAGAAGATTACGGAAACCCGGTTGACCTTTCCCCCTAGGGTTGAAATCATCGACAACCAACCCGAAAGGAGATCCGTGATCATGTCTGACGCCTATAATGTACAGAATTTCAAGATCGGCTCGTGCGCGCTGACTTTTAAGGAACAGGTTCTCGGCGGCACCCAGAGCCCGCCCCAGATCAAGATCGAACCGCAGGTGTACGAATCCAAATGCGACCAGAGCGGCGGCGCCGTCCTGCGCGAAATCGTCACCGGCATGAAGGTGAGCATCAGCGCCGAACTCAAAGAAATCGACGCCGCTTTCGCCGCGCTGCTCGACAACGAAGACGAACTGAACCTCGCCATCATCGGCACCGACCTCCTCACCCGCGCCGGACTCCTGCGCCTGACCCCGGTGAACCCCGACGATCATACCGGTTACGAATTTCCGAACGCCGTCATGCGTCCCGGCTGCACCTACCGCCTCGACGGCAGTCAGGAACACGCGCTGAGCGTGGAATTCACCGCCTATCCGGACGCGTCCGGCGTCATCATGAAAAAAATCGCCATCAACTGAAAGGACCGCTGATCATGCGTTTTTTCCCGAAACTCGGAGAACGGACGGTACGCCTGCGGATCGGCGGCGGCAGAGAGCTCGAAGTGCGCAAACTTTCGGTCGGCGATTATGACCGTTTCAACGCGTTCATCCGCGAGGTCGAGCAGGATTGTGCGGCGGATGACCTGGCGCTAACCGCGCGGACCGCGTTGATGGAACGGGGCGGCCGCCGACTTTGCGAAGTCCTCGAACCATATTTCCCGCAGGAACTCCGCGACGATCTGTTCCGGCTGGGTTATGCCGGGCTGATCGAACTCGGCATGTACATGGCTTTCGGCAGTGATTCTGAGCCGGAGGGAACAGGCCACGACGGGCCGGGCTCAAAAAAAAACTGAACACCCCGGACCGAATGCCTGATTTCGAATTCGCCGCCGCCCGGATCATGCACGCTTTCGCCGGTTATACGCTCGCCGCCTTGCTTGACGAACCCCTCGAAATCTTTCTGGAGCTGACGGCACTGGCGGACCGGGTTCTCGCACACCGCGCCCTCGAATACCCGCTTGTCACGCTGAGTACCCCGCTCCGGGCGAACGACCGCGCCCTGGACGCCGTGAGAAAACGGCGCGGGCCCCTGTTCCGCACAGCCCCCCGGGCCGGGCGTTCAGAAGAGCCCCTGCCCTCGACCGAAAAGCTGCGCGCGGCCCTCGAACTGGCGCACCGCATCAACAACGGGCAAACTACCGTCAGTCCCCTGCAGGAATATCCGCCACGCAAAACGATTCATGAAAACAGGAAAAAATGACCATGACCACACCTTCTTTTGAATACCGTCCGGAAGACGATATTCCCGAACTGCTGGAGCACTATCTGCGACGGTTCGAGGAATTACTGTCCGGTTCTCAACAGTTCTCACCCGAAGCGGGAAGCGGCTTGCCCGCGCCGGGCGCCGAATTTCCCGCCGCCGGGTCCGCCCGGGAACTCGTCCGGGATGCCGCCGGCACCGCGGGACACGGAGCGTTCGAACAGGACATCCGGCAGGAAATCTACAGCCGTTTCGCCACCGGCGCGGAAAATCCGCTGACGGCCGAAGGACAGGCCGTTCCCGCCGCGAACTCCGCCTCTCCCCAGGACGCCGAAACCCGCGAACTATTGCGGGTTCTGCGTACCGGACTCGAAGACCTGACCCGGGCGCTTGAGCAGAACACTGAACGGCTTGGCGACCAGGACCGTTCCGCCCTGGAATTGAGCGATTAACGAGGATAAGACATGCAACTGACACATAAAAACAACATCGGATTCAGCATCGACGCCGCCAACCAGATTTACCGGACCGTGATCTGGGAAATCCTGCCGGACGGCGGCAATTTCGAAAACTGGGATTCTTTTCGCGGGGAAGTCGAAGCCTGGGTCGGCCAGATCGGCGATCCCTTGAAAGTCCCGAACCCCGACAGCAGCAGTTATCACCTCGACGAGGATTGGGTCGTGACCTCGATCAAGGCCGATTCCGGCCAGATGCGCAACCTTTATACCGTCACCTACGCCGCCCGCCGGAAAAACCTCGACGCCCTGATGTCCGCCTATTCCTTCCAGACCAACAACAATCTGGAACAGGAAATCAGCGTCTCGTTCATCATTAATGACGAAACGCTCCAGAGCTGGCTGCCGCAGGCGGGCGACGTCGTTATCTGGGCCGGAGAAAACTTTTATTGCGACAACATCGCCCTGACCCAGAAGCCCGAGGGCGAATGGGATGTCCGCCTGAAAATACGCAACATGAACACCCTGATGCTGGGGCTGCCGGACGAACGCAAGACCGGCGAACTGGAATCCACCCGAACCGCCCGCTGGCAGGTCGCCGCCGAACAGATCGACAATTTTCTGGCCGTCAACGATATCGGCATGTCCGCGGCGTGGGCCGGAGAAGATTATGTGATCTCCGCGCGCAGTTATTCGGGAATCGGCAATTACGGCTATCACGTCACGCTGACGGCGGTGTATTCCGGTATGCGGCTGCTCGATATCCGCAAGTCGGACCGCCTGCGCTACATCAGTTTCGGCTCCGGCGAAATGGTCCGCGACGTATCCTACACCGGACGCTGGCGGGTACGCGATGAAGACCTCGAAACCTTCTGCCTGCCGACCGGCAGTGACGCCGCGTCGTGGTCGGAAAGCGGTTTCGTGGTGTCCTCGGTGGAGCGCCGCCGAAGCAATCCCGGCGAATGGGAAGTGACGATGATCGCCCGCGAACCCTCTTATCTTTATCCCCGTTATTCCGACGTGCCGGAGAGCTTCGACGGCGACACCGAGAGCGACGTGGAACTGACCTATCGGAAATTCTCCGCCGCCGAATGCGGCTGGGTCAGCGGCAACGGTTCCTACAGCGAATACCCGGAATGGAACAATTCCACCCAGTGTCCGTTGGTTTCGGAAAACCGCCTGCCGGTAAATTTCATCGAAAATCCCCTCGAATGCTTCACTGTCACCATCGTCTCCTACAAAAGCGGCGAACCGCATACCAACGTCTCGCTGCTCAAAGACTGGCTGGACCACGACATTATTTACAACGGCAATCTGCAAGGACGCAGTTCCCTGAACGGCAGTTGGCGTAAGGTCCACCAGTCGGTGGAACGCTACGTTTATCAGGGCGAAGTCTGGACCCGGGTCATCCGCAAATGGGAAAACGCCCCCCGCGGCTATAACTGGAACCCGCAATTCTTCGGCGCATAAGGAGACCCCGGACATGGCTACTTTCTGGAACTGGCACAACGCCTGTAAATTTCTGAATCGCAAAATCGAACGGCTGAAACCCCTGCCCGGCAACAACGTCGTGCTCGAAAAAACCGCCTCCGGCTGCCGCATCAACGTCTTGAACACGCCCGGCGGCGACGGTGGCTACCAAGGATTCTTCAAAGTTTTCGACGCTTCCACGCCCGATACCGAAAACGGCGGCATCGCTCCGGCGGTAGCCGTGGCGGACGGACGTCTCTCCTCCGGCGAACGAATGTTCTACACCGCGGGGCTGGCGGTCATCAACGACACACACCTGGAATGCCCCCCGAACGAAATCACTCTGACCGCCGGCGTTTCATACATTACCGCCAATTTTTACCTGTCCGGGGATATCCCGGTGTTCGGCGGATACAGCGCCCGGCAGGGCGGAATCGCCTCCGGGTTCGAAAGTTTGAGCATCATCCTGGCCGTAGCGGAAGCGGACGAAAATTCCGTCCGAATCTATCAGCAGCAACACGGCATGATCTACAATTACCTTTTCAGGAGCTGTTGACATGAACCTTCTGCCTTTGAAAGCGGGGAAATGCCCCTGTTCGACCGCAAACGATCCGGGCGGCGGCAATAGCCTGTGCGACCAGGTGGTCTGCCTTGAAAGCGCCTCGGGAACCGTGACGATCTCCGGAATCGACGCCATCGGCTACTACAATAGCGCACTGAGCCATACGGATATGGAGCTGTGGAATTGGCCGATGGATCACCTCGACGGAACCTATCAACTGCGTTACGTCCATGAAAATTCCCCCCTGTGGCTTCAGCAGATCGCCGCCAAACGCCGGGGCCTGAATTATCAGGACACCTGCAAGGCCTTTGTGGGGTTGCCGCCGATCCTTTATTTCAAAACGATCAAGGAATCGATCGATAAAAACTACCGGACCCGGGCGCATTATGCGATCGTCTACTACAATCTGCTCGGCGACCGCACTGCGGAACGCCTGTTGACCGGCAACGAACTGCTGGTCCGCTTTTATTACATGAATTTCAGCGGGCTCGAACCGCCGCCGTTTGATCAAATGGAAATCAACGAATTCCTGTCGCTCGCGCAGGAGATTATCGGCACTCCGGCGGAACAACGCCCCGCATGGTGCCGGTTCCTGGTTCACGGCAAAGCGCAGAGTACCTTTCTGCAGGATCTGCCCGCGCTGGCCGGACGGGACGCCCTGCCGGTTACGAAAGAATCCGACGGGAGACAACTCCCGCAGACCACAAACGTGTCTTCCGCCATGATTTACGGGACGGATATCTGTGAATTGGTCGGGGGTACCGTCAGCGGCCGCCTGGCGTTTTCGGTGGAACAGGATTACGACTGCGAACCGGAGCCGAAGTTCGAATACCTCGAAGCACCCGACTCCTCCGCCCCCCAGGAAGAACAGAAAGCTTACATTGAGGAAATGAAACGCCGCAAGGCTATTTATGACGAATGGTATGAACACAACAATACCAGCGTGAACGACTGGGTGGAGGATCAGCAGAGAAACCTTCATATTTTTTCGGGAATTCAGGCGGATCGTCTTCTTCCTTATATATATTATAAGACCAAGCCGCTCTATATTCCCAAATATGCGCAATTCTCCCTGACGCTGAACGGCTGTTCCTGCGTCCCGGCCGAAACGGCAACAACCGCCGAAACAGTGGAATCGGAAAGCACGGAAGAAATCCTGACGCCGTGGATCGAACGCAATACTCCGATCATCGATTCATGGAAGCGCCGTTACGAAACTCTGACCGCAGAAGAAGGAGACGGCGACAGTTCCGATAGCGGCACTGACAGCGGCACTGACAGCGGCACTGACAGCGGCTCCGACAGCGGCACTGACAGCG
>CALABZ010000053.1 GCA_937888615.1 uncultured Lentisphaeria bacterium
GGGAGCCTAGAGCTCCCTTTTTAGTTTTTGATATAAGTTTTTGTATTCAGAAATCATAATCTCATCTATAATTCAGCGATGTATTGACGTTGAGTGAGTCGGTTATCGGGGTTCAAGCTATTTACCATCTTCATAGAAATTGATGTCATCAAAAAATACTTTTCCTTTATTTGAATTTTTAATACCGATTGTACAGAGAAGATAAGCAGTCTGTGACCAGGCCTCCTTTTCGGGGATCATAAAAGTGAGTATTCTACACTTCCAGTCATTGCCCATTTCATCGCCACGAATGACATTGGAAATAACGGGAGTTCCCAGAAATTTTTTAGCAGAATCCTGTCCTTGGAACGCAATAGTAACTTCGGAGGAAGGGGAAATGTCTTCGGCTTTAGCCCAGACCGTAACCGTATATGTTTTGCCGGGAATAACCGGGAAACGTTTTAAAAAGCAAAATGCAGCATCCGGGCCGGAATCTTTGCCGACGGTTATTTCCATGGCGCCTTTGCCGTTGTGTCCTTGCGTTTGAGTCCAGGAAAATGTTCCGACGGCAGAACTTGATTTCCAGGATGAAAAGACATTCGGATAAGAAAAATCACACTGATATTCTCCGGCTGCGGTATTATCGGCCGGAAGCTCTTCTGCAAAATAAAAATCATCAATAAATATGTTGCCCTTTACCGCCTTGTCTATTCCGATGGTACACAACAAAAATGCGGTTTCACTCCATTTCCCCTCGGTTGGCACAACAAAGTTCAATATGATTTGTTTCCAACCGTCACCTATTTTTGAAGCCGGAACAACCGTCGAGGCAACAGGCGTCCCTAAAAATTTTTTAGCGGAATCCTGTCCTTGAAAAGCAAGAATGATTTCAGATGACTGCGTAATATTTTCCGCTCTAACCCAGACGGATGCGACATATTTTTTTCCGGCGACGGCGGGAAAATGTTTCAGGTAACAGAAATTGCCGCCGGTCTCAGAAGCATTGTTTACGGCAATTTCCATCGCTCCTTTTTCCCCGTGCCCCTCATTGGCGGCCCATCGGAATTCACCGGACGTATTCGCCGATTTCCAGTTGGCCCATACCGGCGGCTGAGAGAAATCATCATCATATACCTGCTTTCCCGTTTGCGGTTCTCCATTTGTCCCGGCAAAAGCACTCAGACAAAAAAACAGACAAATTACGGCAAATAATAGTTTTCTCATTAATCCGACTCCTGTTTTTAGTGAAAAATCATTTTTGACAAATTCAATCATACTGGTACAATCATTGTTTTTCTTGCATGGTAAAATCGTCGAACCACGTGATTCCATTTTCACCCTCCAGGGTAATCAGCGCCAAACAGCAGTTTTTCCAATCTTCGGTATCCGGTACAGTAAAACACAAGTCAAGCCTTTCCCATTCTGTACCGACATTCCTTTTGATGGTCTGCAAAGGCCTGAGAAATCGATTTTTATCATCTTTCCCCTGAAAAGTGATGCTTGCCCAACCCGGAGTCTTTCGCTTTACATAAACCGAAACACAATATTTCTGCCCTGGTTTCACCGGGAAATTCTTCATAAAACAAGCTGATCCCTGTATTTGTGCTTTCAGACATCCTTTTTTATCGTGTCCGACAAGTGTGTCGATACTGAAATCTCCCTTATCTCCCTTTTTGGTCCACGTCCCCCATATTTTGTTCATTTCGTCATTAACCGGATAAAAGGACTTCGGAGGGAAAGCCACAATGCGAAACGATCTGGATGGAACCAGGATACTGAATTTTCCGTCAACGACCTTGATATCGCTGCCGATGTATTCTTCCCTGGCTGTGAAATTGCCGGCCGCGATTTTTTGTACATTAATAACGGCATCCCGGGAACGCGGACTTTTGTTGGCTATTATCAAAACGTATTTATGATCCGGGCATTCGTACCAGGTGATTTTGATATCGGGGGAGGAACTTGTAATTTCATTTTGGTTGTAATAAAGATTTACTTTGGTGTCCGGCGATTGCACGCCGTATTTTTCCAATGCGTTCCAGGCGTTTTGAATCGGAAGGCCATAGACCCACTCCTGACATGTTTCGATATCATGCGCCAGAAGCATCGTCATCATCGCCTCCGCATAGCGAGCTCCCCCCGCCCCCAGATGTTCCCTGTTTGCCACCCCGAGAGTGGGCAGGAAAATCACCCCGACCCCAAGTACATTACGGTTGTATTCACTGCGATATATTTCATCCGGGACTTCATCGGTATAACCAAAAGGATTGCGTTTGAGCAGGGCGCTGTGCTGTTCACCGGGGAACCAGTAGTCCGCCAAACCGCAAATAAAAGGTGAAAATTCACGCTGGGCATGAAGCATTACGGTCCTTTTCTGTGGTTGAGCATGACAGAAACGAACGGTGCGTTCGATAAGTTTTCTTTTATAGAGCAAGGCGAAAGTTTTTATCTGCCGTCCGAATTTATCTTTGAATCCGCAACCGTGTTTTTCATTGCTGCAAAGATTGTTGTCGCAAAGGTCGTAATAAATCTGACAAATGCGGTTGCCGTAAGGATGTTCGAATAACTTTTTAATATTATACAGGTAATAATCATTGATTAAGCAGGCATTGCAGGCCGGCACCGTGAAATGGGAATCCGTTACGTATTTGCCGTTACCCAGCGGTTTCTGGTAGGCCATTTTATAAATACACGCTCCCGGAATATTCCAGTATTCCTTGAAATACATAGCGGTGTCGCTGGCGTCTGTCAAAGCGTTGGCAGTGGCGAATATTGACAAGGTGTTCGGTATCCGGTTTTTCATACGGTATTCAAAGTCTGTAGGATGCGGTTGAAACGAGGACGTGCTGACCAATCCTTCTCCTCCCGTGGCTATTCCTTTGCGCGGAGTGTCGCTTCGACTGCTGTCTCCGAAGCGAATCACCCGGTTCTGTTCCGGCAGGGGGCGACTTGGAGTTGTGATAAACAATGCCTGATATGGTGTGTTTTCAGGTATTTTTGTGTTTCGGGTAATCATTTTTACCGAACACGTTCCAGTCGATTTATTAACGAAAAAAACAGGTTCATTCGGGTCATAAACCCAATTTGCATCATTTGACATCGAATAAGCAAATCCGCCTTTGCCTTCCGATACCAGCCAGAGCAGAGAAACCGCCTGCCACGCATTGATGGGGTAAAGAAACTCAAATTGCTTTTTATCTTCAGTCTGTAATAATGGTGTCATCAGGTATTCGCAAAGTGCAGGAACCACCTGCCATTCCAGCCGCATGGAAGTGATCTCCGACTCTCCTTTGATGCTGAAATCAAACTTGATCATTCCGTCAAATTCTACCGTGGTGGCGTAATCGATGGAAAAATTATCCGCTTCACCCTCTCCGGTAAAAGTTACCGAACTGTTGCGGCGTTGTGTTTCTCCGGCTTTGTAGCTTATATTCGCAATTCCTTTGGGCGTTTCAATAATCAGCCTGGGGGGCTTTTCCAACAAAGGCCTGCCGTAAGCCTTAATCATTTCAGGCAAAGGGCCGTTTCCAAAACGGTATTCGCGATTCCAGAGAAGGACGGTACGGTTTTCCACCTTGAATTCCTTCCATATTTCCGGAACCGTATCTTCCGCGCCAATGCCGGTCCCGGCGAATGACAGGTCCGGGCGAACGATTTCCGCATCGGCTTTGCCAAACTCTCCCAAGTCGGTTTTGAGAATGTAGCGGCCCGGCTTTTCGATGCCTTTGATGATTTTGCTCTTTTCCTTCCCGGATAGCAGCCACTTGCCTTCGGAAACCGCTTTATCGGCTCGAATCAAACGATATTTCATCGCCAGTTCGCCTTTATTCAAAAGCTCCTCTGCACTCTTCGGCAAAGCCGAAAAATCAAATTCCACTTCAAGCTTGTCCGGCCTGGCATCGTTGCCGGTATCCACCCCGTTTAACTTGACCGCATAAGACTGAATTTTTACTTTTTCCTGATTCAACAGCAAACGGTTATATTGATTCTTTATTTCCAGCGGCGACAGGACACTAGAGTAAATTTTTACGTCATCGACCGCCACGTCCCAGGTATGCTTGTCATCATAAAACCGGCTTTTTATCCCGATGAAAGAGGTCTCATCCGGTACAAGCCCGGTTGTTTTTGCCGCCTTGGGCGGGAGTACATTTTTCTCTCTCAATTCACCGTTGAGATAGATGGCCAATTCTTTTTCCGTCCAGGTTACCGCAAGTTGATGCCATTGATTTTCTTTAATTCCTGTACGGGATGCCTGCACCCTGCCATTCTGCCCCCATCCGTGCGGAGGTTCCGAGCTCCACCAGTCAAAATAAACCGTAGAGCCATACTCATAAAGTTTATACTCAATATAACGGTCTCCCTGCCTGAATATCATATTAAATAAGGCGATATTACCACGCTTTTTCCCATCGCTTTCTTCATCCTTCGGCGCATAGTTCTGCGCATTTACCCACATAATCATGGTCCCTTTATGCGGAGATGCGTTTCCGATGGCTTCAAACTTCAGATCCTCACCGGGATTCGGTTTAAACGCGGGCTTACTATCGAAACCAATACAGCCCCTCAGCATTAATCCTGTGCTCTTCATAGTTGTTGAAATCGGATTGCCCTTCGCGAAATCGGCATTTACGCTGTAGTCATCAAAAGTAACCGCAAAGGTCAGCGAATCGCCGGTTATTTTATCCTTGACAGGAAGTTCCCGGTACAATTCCTTCGCTCCGACCGATAACGACATTAATAGTAAAAGCATGGTTAAAGTTCTCAATGCGTCGCAACTCCTGAAAAATAAATATTTATCCGTTTTCAATAGATTATTCCTCTCCGTATATATAACTCATTCATATTTTGTGTTCAAGCGTATTTCCACGATTTAAATCATCATCAGGACAACACGCATGGGATGTGTAATATTGCAATATTATTTTTTATAAAATAATTGCTTTACCGTTTATCTGGCTTTCCCGTCACTCGTCCATGGATTATTCTCGCAACTGTAGTTGGCGAACGGCATTCCAGTCCGGTACATATTTTCAGACCAGGCCATAAAAACGCCGCCGGTACCGCCGATCGCCGACGCGTGTCCATCCATAAAACTGGCATTCGATAACTTTCCACTCTTGTGAGCCGGATATACAACCGAACTGTTTGCCTGATACCAGGAGTATACCCAGTAATGCCCGTAAATGGCGGCGTTGTTTGCCACGGATTCCACCATATCAATCATTGTGCTCGCTGATTTCACCATTGCTATTTTCTTGATCGGTTCAGAACCACTTGGAGCGTATAATGTTTCATAATTAACCCCATAATCAATAAATTTCCACTGCCATCCGTTATCTGATTCCGGCATTTTTTCCGACAGGGCAAGCGACCTTACCGGATTGGGTTCCTGAATTGAGGGAACACGCGCCGGACAAGCCAGCAATGGACTGGTTATAAATTTATTGTGTACCAGCAATGCCGGCCAAAGTGGTTCTCCCGGCGGCATCAGCGAACCATCAAAGGCATCAGAATACATAGTTCTTCCATTTTCGATTTGCTTCAATTGATTGAGGCAACTTGTAGAACGCGCCGAATCCCTGGCTTTATTCAAAGCCGGCAGCAGCATTCCAGCAAGTATAGCTATGATAGCTATGACAACCAAAAGCTCTATAAGTGTAAAACTGTTCCTTCTCATTTTCACTACCTCTTTATTTGTTTCACCGTTTCACGGATAATCAACCGGGGAGTTATCTCCTTTCTTATCCGATTTGTTGTTTTGTTTTCCGCTATATCTAAAATTGCTCTCACTAATTCCCTGGCCAGTTCTTCTTTTACCCCGCCGATGGTTGTCAGGGGAGGATCGGTAGAACTGCTTTCATCAAGATCGTCGAAGCCGATCAGGGAAAAATCGTCAGGCACCGATAAGCCAGCCCCCTGAATTGCCGCCATCGCGCCATAAGCAACATTGTCATTATGACAGAAGAACGCAGTCGGCAACTTCCGCCCCTGCTGCGCCAAAAGCTTTCGCATTGCCTCATAACCGCTTTGCCGCGTAATTCCTCCCGGAACAATATCGGGCCCCAGCAAAGGGAAACCGTGTGCAAACATTGCTTGTTCGAACCCTTCCCGCCGGGTTTTCCCGATTTCCTGTAAATCTTCATTACTGCTGCATAAATATCCGATATGCCTATGCCCCATTTCAACAAAATAGTTTACTGCCAGCTTCGCACCCGCCGACATATTAAGCGCCACATAATCAACCGGCATTTCCTCCATACAGTTAAACAGGATCAGGGGCAACCCGTTGTTCAACGACTGCCAGATATTTTCCAGATTACGCCGATGAAAGATCGGGCCGACGATAACCCCGGCCACCCTGCCGCCGCGAAAAGCTTCCAGACAGGCCCGTTCCTTGTGGTAATCGTTTTTTCCCAGGCTGAGGATCATGGTTTTTCCCAGTTTTGATAACTCCGACTCAATGCAACTGACCAATTGGGCATACCAGGGAATCGTGATATCGCTGGTTATCAGCAATCCGATGGCGTCGCTGGAATTTTTCTTTAGACTTTGAGCCGCGAAATTCGGCTGGTAATTCAACTCTCGTGCCAAATCCTGTACTTTTTTGACCATTCCGGCACTTATTCCCGGCTTGCCATGCAGTGCCTTGCTAACCGTAGCGGTAGTGACATTCAGTCGCGCGCCCAAAGTTGCCAAAGTGACTTTATTGTTTCCGTTCATACAGGTTTATTCCAAGTTAATCGTTTTCTTTATTCCTTATTATAATTTCTAATTGCACCATTGTCAATAGCAAAAATAAAAAAAATCAATTTAATTAATCGTTTTCCTTAATTAAATTGCAATAGGTTTTATCCTGCATTCCCGAAACGCCTAACGAGTAAAAGCGCATTATAGCCCTGGTTCC
>CALABZ010000054.1 GCA_937888615.1 uncultured Lentisphaeria bacterium
GCCGCCGTATCAGCCAAGGAACTGACCGTCCTGCCGGGACGCAGCGCCGTAATCAAAGATGCCGCCGCCTATGGACTGATCATGACCCAGGGCCACGGCGAACTGGACGGAATGCCATTGGAAACACCGACCCTGATCCGTTACGAAGAACTGACGTTTGACGAATATTTTGTTTCGGAAGACGCGGCGAAGCGCGGCGTCCGAATCGTCAACCGTTCCGCCGTCGAACCGCTGGTGATGCTGAAGCACTTCGGCCCCGGCAACCCCGAGCGTCCTATGGACCGTTAAGGTTCAGGCGGCAATCATTTGCCGAATAAAATAAATTGAAAAAAGGTTTCTTGAAAAAGTAAACGCACTCGAAATTTTTTAAGGGGGTGCGTTTACTTTTTCAATTTTCTCATTCACGAAAAATCAGAAAATTTATTCAAAGGGGTATTGCAATTTATCTGCGGTGCTGTATAATAGAATTAGCGGTAATTCAAATATAATTCATTACGATGGATATTATGGCAGTAACCTTAAAAACAATTGCAGAAAAGGCCCAGGTGTCGACGATGGCGGTATCGTCGGTGCTCAACAATTCAAACAATACCCGCGTTTCCGCCGAGAAGCGCGAACGGATCAAGCGCATCGCCGCCGACCTCGGCTATTTTCCCAACCAGGTCGCCCGCATCCTCGGCGGCGGCTCCAGCAAACTGATCGGCGTCCTGACCGATTCCTATATCGCCCACGGTTACTACCGGCTGATCAAAAGCATCGAACACGAGGTATCCCGTAACGGTTACTCCGTCATGCTGGCGGAAGAACACGACCGGGTGGATCTGCTGCTCCGCGGCTATGAAACCTTTCGCACCTATGGTGTGGACGGCATCATCTGCATCAGCCACAACTATCCCAGCGAGGAAACCCATGTTTACCAGAGCCTCAGCAAAGACCCGAGAGTCGTGTTTTTCGACAAGCCCAACTCCGATATGGCCAGTTTCAGCTATGTGGAACCGGACCGGGCCGAAGCGTGCAGACTGGCCGCCACGTATTTTCAGGAACACGGACGCAAGCGGCTCGCGTTCCTGAGCCTCAAGACCGAATCCCTGAATGTATGGGAACGGCGGCGGGGATTCGTCGAAACCTGCGAGAAAGCCGACTGTTTCCATCAGATATTCGAAGCCGCACCGGCGATGGAAGAAGAAATCGATCTGGTCATCGACGAAGTGAACCGCTTCATCGAACAATGTCTGATCCCCCATCGGATCGACGCCGTGGTCGGAGTCACCGACATCTACAGTGCGTTTCTGATCCGCGAACTGAACGCTCGCAAAATCCGGGTGCCGGAGGAAGTGGCGGTCATCGGACACGGCAATGACCTCTTCACGCGCATGATCACCCCGGGATTGGCCAGCGTGGACGACCTTCAGGAGGAACAGGGCAAGGAGGCCTCTAAACTGCTGTTTCGCCTGATCAAATCCAACGCAGTCGCTCCGGCAGGCCTGGAGACCAGGATTTCCCCCAGGTTGATTGTCCGCCCTTCGGCGGGAAACTGACCCATATTTTCAGCACAATACATCTTTATTAAGGAGGTAATCAAATGAAACGGATAAAAAAAACAGCCGCCCGACAGGTTTCGGGAAAAGAACACTTCACACTTATAGAATTGCTGGTCGTCATAGCGATAATCGCTATTCTTGCAGCCATGCTGCTGCCGGCACTGAACCAGGCTCGGGAAAAGTCCCACCAGACCAAATGTATGAACAATCAGAAACAGATCATGCAGGCCACCCTGATGTACGGCAATGACAATGATGACTTCGGACCCTGGGCTAGGGAAAAAGCCGGCGTCGATATCTGGTGGAACAAAGCCCTGAGCGCTTATATCCCCTCAAAAGAAGGCTATACCACCGATACCACGTCACAATTTGTCTGCCCCTCCTTTAAAGAATCCTCCGGTCATTATGCCGGCATGAGCTACATGATCAACAATTACTTCGCCGGGCAGGCCACCAGCATAAAGATGAACCAGATCACCCGTCCATCATCCAAAATTTATTACATGGACGGCAACGGCAACGCCGTGGTGGCCCTGGCCCAACTGGTCGTGGGGACCGGATACTGCGCCCGTTACCGCCACACCGGCAATATTGATTTCGCCATGGCCGACGGACATGTCACCAGCACCAACTGGCTCATCACCAACGCAAACGGCTATACCACCGACGGTGCATTCAGTTTAAGAGTCAAATAAGAAACCAAGGATATTCCGCATGAAAACAATTCTTTTGCTGTCATCGCTTCTGCTGATCTCATCGTTGTCAACCGCAAGTCAACTCACCCCCAAGGGGCCGTCCACGCCGTTGCTGCTGGCAAAGGACGGGCACACTCCATATACAATCGTCTACGCCGAGAATGCCCCGGATGCGAAGTCCGCGGCGCAGGAACTCCGCGCCTATTTACGCGCACTCAGCGGCGGGGTCATGCTCCCGTTAGTCAGCGAAAAAGAAACTTTCAAAGCCCCGTTTATCAGTGTGGGTCCGACCGAGGCCGCACGCAAGGCCGGAATCGGCGCCACCCTTCCGGCGGGTCATACCGCCATCGAAATCAAGGTCGTTGACGGCAATATTTATCTTTACGGCATTCCGAGCGTGTTTCCGGCGGTAATGAACTTCCTTGAAGGCGACCTCGGCTGCCGCTATTACACCGATAAAATCAACTACGTGCCGGTAACGCCGGAGCTGAAGGCCAACGTCACGAACCGTGTCGAAACCGCCTCCTTCGACGATCGTCTGGTGCTCACCGACTACGACCTGGCCCTGAGCCATACCTGGACCCGGCAGAACAATGTCCTGCGCTGGGAGCACTTCCGTCATCCCCGCGACTGGTTCGCCCATACGTATCGGCTGGTCGTGCCGATGAAGGATTTCTCCGAAACGCCCGAACTGTTCGCCGTCGTAGACGGCAAACCGTCCAATACCATGATTTGCCCGACCCACCCGGAGAATATTCGCCGTTTCAAGGAGGGTGTCCGCCGGGCCATGCTGGCTAATCCCGGTAAAAAATACTTCTCGGTCTCCGAAAGCGACGGCAGTTACCCGTATTGTCATTGTCCGCGCTGCATGAAGATCATCAAAGCCCACGGCGGCGCGCCGGTCGCCGCCCACCTGTATCTGGTCAACGAAGTCGCCAAAAGCGTTGCGGATCGCGCCCCCGGTCAACTGGTCGAATGCTTCGTCTACAGCCGGGATTTCCGCAAGCCTCCGGTAAACCTGAAACTAGAGCCGAACGTCAATATCTGGTATTGCTCCAACGGCGACGCGGTCAAGCCGGAATTCGCCGAGCCCGGGCGCGCAAAAGAGTTCGAGACCTGGCGAAAAATGGGTTCTCATATGACGATATGGGATTACACGGCTGATTACGGCAATTATTTCCGCATCCTGCCGACCTTGCCGGCGGAAGTCCAAAACCTGAAATATTATCCACGTCACGGCGTTGACGGCGTCATGATCATGGAGGTTTACGGTTGCCGGGGCGGGGACCAGCAGCGCCTGCGTGCCTGGGTGCTGGCCAAACTGCTGTGGAACGCCAATCTCGACGCCAATGAACTGGCCCGTGAATACTGCGAAGGCGTCTACGGACCGGCCGCCAAAGAACGTTATGCTTACTTCGAACTGGTGGACAAGGCCGGGCAGGCGGGGAAATCGATCAAGGAGTTTTACGGTCTTGAAAAATTCACCGCCGAGGCGGACAAACTTTTTCGAGCAGCCCTGGCGAAAGCAGCGGGCAATCCCGTCATACTCCGCGAACTCGAACTGGACTATCTCCCGGTCCTGATCACCCGCCTAAACCTGATTTTCGACGCTTATCCGGGCAACAAGGCGCATTTCCCGCTCGCGGAATACCGCCAGCTGCTGGCCGAAATCAAACGTATCTCCTCCGCCTGTGACGTGACTAGAATCAGCGAACTTAATTCCATGAACGGTTACATCAATGAAAAAGAAATGCTGTTGAACCTGGCCGATGGCGACGGTTCCTTCCAGATTCACGCGGTCAACGGCAGACTTTACGATTATCCGACCGTAAAAGACCCGCTGGCCGTCGGCGGCAAAGCCACGCGCCAGTTCTGCGACGGCAACTGGATCGTCCAATGGCTCCTGCCCGTCCGCCTGTGCGAACCCGGACGCAAATACCAGCTCATGGCCGAAATTCGGATCGACAAAAAGTCATCGATGAAAGGCGTTTGCGGCGGCGGAGTCTTCAACGTCACGAAAAAGCGGTCCGTCTTCACGGATCTCATCGACGGCGATAAACTGTCCGATACCGAATACCGTTTCGTCAAACTCGGCAAACCGTTCATTCCCGAGCCGGGCTGTGAGGTTTACGCTTATTTCAGCGCGCCGCCGACCTCCGATATCGGCAAGTTTTATGTCAACCGCATCCGCCTGATCCCGGTGAAATGAGGATGCGCCCTGCGATTCCAATAATCAGCGAGATATTGCATGAACAAATTATTATTGCCTTTCGAATGGAAATCTTTGGCAGGAAAGTCGGAAAATGTCGTCGGGAACTGGAAACACGAAGGAGTGATCTTTCCATTCACTGAACCCTGGGGAGATGAATTTTCATCGTTCTTCCCCAGTTCCCGCATCGAAACCGGGGATTCGGTCCGGTATTATTATTCATTGTGCTCGATCACCAAACCGGAACGGGAAGTCGCCTGGCTTGCGCTCGCCGTCCGGGAAGGGGACACCTTTCGGAAATACCGGTTAAGCGACAACCCGGCCGATTACTTTTCACTGACCGGACTCCCGGAGGACTGCCGACCGATCCAGCCGGTCGTCCTCCGCCTTGCGGAAAACGACTGGAGGATGTATTTCTGGATTCACGGCCCCGGCAAATGCCGTTTTCTCATGGCCAGCAGCACAAACGGCCTGAATTGGCAGGTTTCCGGCATCCCCCTGCTCTATCATTACCCGAACGACCCGGAAGCCGCAAGCCGGCCCCTGCAGAGCTCCAACGACGCCACGACGGTATACCAGCGTGAAGACCGGACTTTTGAAATCTATTCCGCCGCCAAAACGTTCGTTCAACCGGATTCGCCGCATTATTTTGAAAAAGACCACGCGGGCGGCTGTATCCGGATCATTCAGCGCTGGACCAGCCGTGACGGCCTGAATTTGAGCGAACCGGACGTCATTCTGACACCGGATGGACTGGACCCTCCCGACCTGCAGTTTTATTATCTCAGTTGCCTTGATGCCGGAAATTACCGTTTCGGCTTTGTCGGACGCTATCGGATCGACGCACAACGGATGGACCTGGAACTGGTTTATTCCGTCGACGGCCTGCATTGGGAACGGCCATTCCGCGACAGTTGTTTTCCGCTTCAGTTTCCGGAGGAGGCCTTCGGCGTCTATGCGGCGGCCAGCATTTATCTGGAAGGTTCGACCGTCTGCATGCCTTACACCGCCACCAATACCGCCCACAATGCCGAAGCATGTTCGGAAGAGCGTTCAATCCGCAGGATCTGTCTGGCAACGATTCCGCTCCATCAACTATTCGGGCGCCAAATGACAAACGGCGCGTTGCTTTCGCCGCCGGTCCGAACGCTGGCCCGTTCACAGACGTTCCATTTCCGGGCCGGCGACCGACTGCGGCTCAGTGTTATGAATGCCTTTGGCGAAAAGGAATTAATGAGCCGTGAAATCACGGCCGACAGTACCGGTCGGTATCAGCTCGAATACCCGGACGATCTGTTCAATAAAGTCGTCCGGTTCAAGCTGGACGGTGATTTCACCCTGTTCACTCAGGAGATGTGAACCGCGCGGTCCCGGTGCGGTTCGACGAAATGTTCCAGCCCGATCTCGTGAGATTTGGCGAACAGTTCGACGCCGGACCCGCCGATTTCGACAAACAGTTCAATGTCTGGCCCGCCGATTTCGAGGAGGAATTCCAGATGGCGGAAGGTTATTGGGACTGGTAAAATTTGCCGCTTATTTCCATCTGCATACACAGTGACAGCGTAACGCCGTGACGATTCGGCGCGTCGTTGGCGCAAAAATTTTGTCTCTTTTCGTAATTTTGGTCCTTGACATCGGTTTTCCAATGGCTATTTTTTAATCAAACATTTCAGATGGGTCGAAATGTGGTTAACAGAATAGGCTATTATGCGACAAGACCAATTTCCGTTCAGAGAATTTGCCGCTTATTTTTCCTATCCGCTGTTACTCACGGGATTCTGGTTTGTACTGGATATGCAGGAGCGACAATATGCTGCGGAAGTCATGAGCAAGTTGAAACGTCGATTAAACTTTGCCAAGTATTTTTTTTATTCTAAGGAGCACATCAGGTTTATGGAACAGAAGCCAAATCAAGTACAGGTTGCTTCGTCTCATTATGAATTCAAG
>CALABZ010000055.1 GCA_937888615.1 uncultured Lentisphaeria bacterium
GGAATCCCAAGACCAACCAGTTGCTTCAGGTTAACGCTGAAATCTGGGGTGTGTATCTCTTCGGTTGCATTCCGCTCTTTTCCGGGAGTGCCACAGTGCCGGGCAATACCACGATCTTTACCGATACGGTCCGTCTGGACTATGGCGTTTTCCAGGCCACCAGTGCGGCGCGTAACATGGACGCGACCAAGATTGAAGCAATGAATACGATGTTTTCAACAACGACGTTGTTCCCATTCCTCCTGATGCGGAAAAGTATCCAGGTCAGCCTGACGGCTTCCAAGTAAGCCATGGAAACGAAATTCACGGGCTGTCGTGCAATCGTCACCGGGGGGACTCGCGGAATCGGTCGCGCGGTCAGTGAAATGCTTTTGCGCGGCGGCGCCGAAGTTGTGGCGGTGTATGCCGGCAACGACGGGGCCGCCGCCGATTTTCTGCATCAGTGGTCCGACCATTCTCTCCGGGTTGTGAAACTCGACGTTTCGGACTATGCGGCTTGCGAGTCCTTTTTCGCGGAATTCGACCGTTCCTCCGATCATCTGGAAATTCTGGTGAATGCCGCCGGCATCCGTCGCGACGCGGTGG
The DNA here is from genome assembly GCA_937888615.1 of uncultured Lentisphaeria bacterium. Classification (GTDB taxonomy): domain Bacteria; phylum Verrucomicrobiota; class Lentisphaeria; order Victivallales; family Victivallaceae; genus UBA5239. The sequence continues at coordinate 586 of CALABZ010000055.1, forward strand.
TTGGCATGATGTCCGCCGAGGATTGGCGGCGGGTGCTGGACGTTAACCTGACCGGCAGTTTCAACATGTCCAAATTCGCGGTCCAGCGCATGATGCAGAATCGCTACGGGCGGATCGTCTGCATCACCTCTCCTTCCGGGCGGCTCGGTTTTGCCGGTCAGGCGAACTATGCGGCGGCCAAGGCCGGGCAGGTGGCGCTAATGAAAAGTCTGTCCAAAGAAGTGGGGCGCCGGGGAATTACCGCCAACTGCGTTTCGCCCGGCTTTATCGATACTGAACTGATTTCAGACCTGAGCGAAGAACAAAGTGCCGAATATCGCAAGATGGTGCCTTTGAAACGATTCGGCAAAGTCGAAGAAGTGGCCGACGCGGTGGGTTTTCTGGTTTCGCGCGAGGCCGCCTACATTACCGGAACGGTTGTCGAGGTTTCCGGCGGCCTTTGACCGTGCGGTGTTACCGCGCAATTAGGAAATGAGTATGGATTTTTTGGGGTTGAATGGCAGAAAAATCGTGATTTTCGGGGTGGCAAACCGAAAAAGCGTGGCGTTTCATATCGCGAAGGTTCTGGAAGAAGCCGGTGCTGAATTGATTTTTTCGGTGCTGAACGAAGAGGCCGCGGCGGTGGTCCGCAAATTCTTCCCGGGACACAGCGTCCTGTTGTGCGATTTCTCTGACGACGCCTCCATGCAGGCATGTGCGGCGGAAATCGCCGAGCGCTTCGGTTTGGTGTACGGCGTGGTCCACTCGGTGGCGTTCGCCGACTACTCCGAAGGGGTGAAGCCGTTTCACGAAACCGCCCGCCGGGACTTTCTGCAGGCGATGGATATTTCCTGCTATTCGTTCATCCGGCTGGGAGGGCTTTTCGCGCCTCTTCTGGAGGAAGACGGAGCCATGCTGACGATCTCGATTTCCACGACGCGGATGGCTGCCGAAAGTTATGGGTACATGGCTCCGATAAAGGCGGCGCTGGACTCAAGCGTCTGCTTCCTGGCGAAGTCCCTGAGCCCTAAACGGGTGCGGGTGAACGCCGTCGGGGCGGCGCCGCTGAAAACCTCGTCCTCGGCCGGCATTCCCGGCTATATCAAACCTTATCTGTTCGCGGAAAAAGCAACGTTACGCAAGGAAGCGGTTAAAACAACGGAAGTTGCTGATACGGCGGCATTTCTCTTGAGTCCGCGGGCTTCCGGGATCAATGCGCAGACGGTGATCGTGGACGCCGGCATGGCGACGAATTTTTTCGATCGGGAAATTCTTGACCGGACCGTTGAATAAAAACCGATTTTTTCCGATTTGCGGTTGAGATTTAGAAAAGCGAAGCTATAGTAATCCGGTCAATGTTTTCAGAAAAATTAATTTATCACAGGAGTTTTGTGGCTATGGACTACATGGACGAAATGGTATCTCTGCAAAAAAAACATGATTTCTTCATCGGCTTCGACAGCGACGGCTGCGTATTCGATTCGATGGAAATCAAGCAGAAGGAATGTTTCTGCCCGTGCTTTATCAAACATTTCGGGCTTCAGGCCGCCAGCAAGTATGCGCGCGAAGTCTGGGAATTTGTAAATTTGTATAGCAAAACTCGCGGCTGCAATCGTTTCCCCGCCGTTCAGCGCGCCATCGCGCTGTGCAAGGCGCGCAAGGAAATCCGCGACCGTAATTTGAATATCGCCGACACCATGGCTCTCGACGCCTGGCTCAAGGAAGAAACCAAGCTCGGCAACCCCGCCTTGATCAAAAAGGTCGAAGCCACCGGCAATGAAGAACTGAAAAAACTTCTCGCCTGGAGCATCGAAGTCAATGAACGTATCGCCGACATGGTTTACGGCCTGCCGCCGTTCCCGGGTGTGCGTGAAGTCCTCACCACCTGCCAGGACAAAGTCGACATGATCGTGGTTTCGCAAACCCCGCTGGAAGCCCTTGCCCGCGAATGGGAAGAAAACAAGATCGAACATTACCTGAAACTGATCTGCGGACAGGAACACGGCACCAAGGCCGAACACCTGAAATACTGCGCGGTCGGCAAATACGACAAGGACAAAATCCTGATGATCGGCGACGCTCCCGGCGACCAGAAAGCCGCCGAATCCAATGACGTACTGTTTTTCCCGATTATTCCGGGATGCGAAGAAGAATCCTGGGCCAAACTGAACAGCGAAGGGCTCGATCGTTTCTTCAACGGCACCTATGCGGGAGCCTACGAAACCGAGCTGAAAAAAGAATTCAGCGCGGCGCTTCCGGAAAATCCGAACTGGTAACGAGCGGGAAATCGGCGGAATTGACGAATTTTCTTTTGACAAATGGGAAAGTTCGTCTAAATTACACCATATGATATAAATACAACCGCAGAGGATGGCTGGAAATGTTCAATCGATTAATTGGATTCTTTTCGACGGATTTAGGGATAGACCTTGGCACCGCCAACTGTCTGGTATTTATCCGTGGACGAGGCGTCATTCTCTCGGAACCCTCGGGGGTGGCGATCACCGAAAATACCCGTGATGTGATCAAGGTCGGGATCGAGGCCAAGCGCATGCTTGGCCGTACCCCCGGCAACATCCGGGCTATCCGTCCGATGAAGGACGGCGTGATCGCCGATTTCGAAGTCACCGAGGAAATGCTCCGCTACTTTATTCAAAAAGCCATGAAAACCATGCCGTGGTACAAACGGATTTTCCCCCCGCGTATTCTGGTGGCGGTCCCGTCCGGGATCACCGAAGTGGAAAACCGCGCGGTGAAGGACAGCGCCAAGCGCGCCGGTGCGCGTCAGCCTTATCTGGTGGAAGAACCGATGGCGGCGGCGGTCGGCGTGGGATTGCCGGTGACGGAACCGACCGGCAGCATGATCGTCGATATCGGCGGCGGCACGACTGAAGTGGCGGTGATTTCATTAGCGGGGATCGTTGAATCCCGCAGTGTGCGCGTAGGCGGGGATGAACTCGACCTTGCTATCAGCCAGTACATGAAGCGTGTTTATAACTTATTGATCGGGGAACGTACCTCCGAACGCATCAAAATCGATATCGGCAGTGCCTACCCGACCCGTGACGACGTGGAAATCGAAGTCAAAGGGCGCGATTTTGTTTCCGGCTTGCCGAAAACCATCAAAATTACCGGCGGTGAAATCCGCGTGGCGCTTCAGGAACCGATCACCAGCATTATCGAAGCGGTCCGCACTACGCTGGAACGCTGTCCCCCCGAACTTGCGGCCGACTTGATCGACCACGGCATTATGCTGGCCGGCGGCGGCGCGCTCCTTTCCGGTCTTGACAAACTGATCAGCGAAGAAACCAGCCTCCCCGTGCTGGTGGCCGAAGATCCGTTGAACGCGGTGGTGAACGGCACCGGGATCATGCTCCAGGAAATTGATCACTTCTCCAAGTAATGTGAATATCGCACCGGGGCGCACCCGGGCGCGTTGCTTTCCGCTCACAAGGCGGAAAATATAACAAAGGGGCGGGGATGATGAGGAAAGACCTGAAAATTCGTCTGATTCATAGCGCCTGCATGGTTCTGATGCTGACGCCGGTCCTGATTGCGTTGGCGGCGGCTTTTACGCTCAATAATAGACTTGCCTTGTTTTATCCGCTGCTTTTCCTCTTTGGTGTGCTGGCATTGGCGGGCGCCTGGTTCCGCTCCCGGCGGCCAATCAGCCGAATTTACTGGGCGGTCATGCTCAGTCAATTCGTGCTGGTGCTCAGTTCCGAGGTCTGGCTGGCGCTCAAACTGGCCGAATACCTGACGCGTCGCTGAAATTCCCATACGCCCGCTGGATCAACTCCTCCAATTCCTGACGAAGTTCAGGCGCGGCGGGATCGGCGAGAATTTGTCTTACCTTTTCGACTACGTTTCCGTAGAACTTCTTATCCGCTGGAACGGGGATGCTTTCGATCATGGCGGCGGTAAAGCTGACCGCGCCGTTGTAGGAACTGGCGCGGTAGCGTTCATTCACATACTGTCGGGCGGGGGAACTGTTGATGATACCGAGGGCGAACAACAGATGATCCGGGGTTTTGGAATAAAAAATCAGCGTGGTTTTGCCGGGGATGTACCCGGCGTCGAAATCCGGCATGGCGTCAAGCCGGTTCAGCCCCTTGATGATGATTTTCGGAAGCCGGGTTTTCTGCCCGTAGGCATGGGGAAATGTGCGCAGAAATTCTTCGCGGGAACAGGTTGGTTCCCGGAATTTATGTTTCAGGTAGGTGATGGTTTTTTCGCCCCAGCGGGAAGATAATGGGGCGATGGTGCCGGTATTGACGAGGCGATAACCGCCGCCGCCTTCGCGAAGCAGCGGCAGGAGTTTGTAGGCGTCGGCGGTGGCGCAGGACGGTTCGCAGTGCCCGAAATCCGCCAGCCGTGCCGGGAGTGCTTCCATTTGGCGGATGAACGGAAGCCGGGGCGAGAGCAGATAATCCAGCGCGTAAGGTGCGGTCAGGTCCGTTTTGCGGACGGTTTGCGAATTCGCCTGTAATGTATCGCTGTCCCGTGCGGACATGGCGGTGATGACGGCGTCGACCCGCGCGTCGGCAAATACCCCCCTGCCGGCCGTTTCCAGCGAAAGAAGTTTGGGCAGACAAAGGGCGCGGAGCACGGCGCCGAATGATTTTGACAGCCATTTGTCCGGGGTGATATAGACCAGAAAGCCGTCCGGCTTCAGGAGTTCTAGTCCGCGTTCAAAAAAAGGGATGTAGAGATCCCAGTTGCCGCGGGCGCAGGAATATTGTTCGGCGATTTTATGGCGGTAGGGTTTCCCGTGGTGGCGGGTCATGGTTTCGGAGTCGATATAGGGGGGATTGCCGACAATGATATCGAATGGTCCGGGAATCGTGGCGAACAGCGTGTCCCCGCATTCGACATGACCGCCGCCGAGCCGTTCACGGCAGACGCGCACCGCCTCGGGATCGATATCCATGCCGTAAAGATTATGCATGGCCTGTCGACGGTCCACGCCGAGCGCGGCGAGTTCCTCCAGCATGGCCAGCAGGAGTTGACCGGTACCGGCGGCGGGATCGAACACACGCAGGGAACGGACCGCTTCCGAGCTTTTATCCCGGAGAAAAAGCCGCAGCGCCGTCCGGCAGATGGCGCGGGCGGCGCTGTCGGGGGTGTATACGGCTCCGGGTTTGCGTGGGACGGTCATGAATGAGGTCAGCCCTTCGGGTTGGAGGCGCAAGTGCCGCCGCCGACGCAGTCGGCGCAGATGTTGTTGGTATAGGGTTTGCCTGTGGCGAACTCCATGATATTGTCGAGGGTGGTCCGGGCGATGTTGGCGAGGGCCTCGCGGGTGAAGAACGCCTGATGGGAAGTCACCAGTACGTTATTGAACGAAATCAGCCGCGCCAGTTCATCGTCCTGCACGACGACGTTGGAATGATCCTCGAAGAAGTAAGCGTTTTCTTCCTCGTACACGTCGAGGGCGGCGGCGGCGACTTTGCCGGACTTCAGGGCGTCGATCAGGGCGGAGGTTTCGACGAGTTTGCCGCGGCTGGTATTGACCAGGAACACGCCTTTTTTCATTTTGGCCAGCGAATTGCGGTTGATCAGCCGGGTGGTTTCTTCGGTGAGCGGGCAGTGGAGCGAAATGATGTCGCTGCGCGCATAGAGCTCGTCGAGCCCGACATAAGTGATGCCGTTCTGAGTGGCGAAATTATAGTCCGGGTACATGTCGTAGGCGAGGATTTCGGTGCCGAACCCTTTCATGATCGTCATGAATACCTTGCCGATGCGGCCGGTGCCGATGACGCCGACGGTTTTGCCGCGCATGTCGAAGCCGAGCAGACCGTTCAGCAGAAAATTGTTGTCACGGACGCGGAGATAGGCGCGATGGGTCTTGCGGTTCAGGGTCAGCAACATGGCGACGGCGTGTTCGGCCACCGCATAAGGGGAATAGGCGGGCACGCGGACGACGGTGATTTTGCCGCAGGCTTCGCGCAGATCGACGTTGTTATAACCGGCGCAACGGAGGGCGATGAGCTTGACGCCCATATCGACGAGTTTTTTGATCACCGGCCCGCTGAGGTCGTCGCTGACGAAGGGACAGATGACCGGGAAGCCCTCGGCATACCAGGCGGTTTTTTCGTTCAGCTTGTCGGCGATGAACGTGATATCGAAACCGTAATTCTTATTGGTCTCTTCGAACGACCTGACATCGTATTCCTTGGCGTCGAAGAACGCCACTTTTGTGTCTTTCGGATTCATAGCGTGTTCCTCCTCGTGGAAACAAGAGTTTCGTTCTGTGGCGAAAGTGTCTTAATTTACCACCGGAATGGAATTATTGCAAACTGCCGTCAATGTTGACAATGATTTGCTCGAAGGGGATGTCCTTGCCGGAGGCGGCCAGCGCGTTTTCGGCCAGGCGGACGAGACCGCTGCAGCAGGGGACTTCCATTCGGGCCACCGCAAGGCTGCGGATATCGTTGTCGCGGAGGATCGCGGTCAGCTTGTCGAGGTAGTTGGTGCTGTTGTCGAGCTTGGGACAGGCGATGATGATCTGGCGTCCACGCAGCAGGTTCTGCTGAAAATCGCCATAGGCTACCGGTACGCAGTCGGCGCAGAGCAGGAGGTCGGCCTCCTGCCAATTAGGAGATGCCACCGGCACCAGATGGAGTTGAACCGGCCATTGGCGGAGTTCCGAAGGGGCGTGTGCGGAACTCCGTGTAGTGCCGGACGGACGATTGAAGTTTAGCGTCCTGGGCATACTGCCGGGACAGCCGCACTCCGGTGTCGGTGGCGGGGCGGGCTTCAGGGTGCGGACGGTCGTTCCGGGGCAACCCTGATGCTGCTGTCTATAAGAATGCAGGTGGGCTTCCACTGCGTTTTCGTCAAAGGCTTCGGCTTCGCGTTCGATAATGGTGATGGCATCCATCGGACAATGTCCGAGGCAGGCGCCAAGACCGTCGCAATAGGAGTCGGTTACCAGTTTCGCCTTGCCGTCGATGAGTTGGATGGCTCCTTCGGCGCAGGCGTCCACGCAAAGTCCGCAACCGTTACATTTCTCTTGATCAATCTGAATGATGTTTCGTTTCATGCAATGCTCCTAATAATAGTATTCTAGTATTATAATACTATTATTTTAGAAAAAGTCAAATCGGAATTGAAAAAAAATGTAAATATTGTATGTTATGGATATGCGGACTATGGCGGGCGACAACGCGGGTGGTAGGGGTGTCGTTCCCCGGCCACCGTTCGCCATGGATGTCGAAGCGGTAAAGCATATGAGACGAACGGCGCCCTGGGACATGCGAAAGCAGAAATAAACAAATATATGAATTTTAAATTTCACCCTAATTGAGTATAAAGGAATCATTTATGGATATAATCAGGAAGAAGACGATTTATTTGAGCGGCCCGATCATGGATGAACATGAGGGATACGCCCGCGAATGGCGCGAGACCGCCAAGGTATTGCTGCGCGAACGGTTTCGGCTGCTCGATCCGATGCGGCGCAAATTCGTGGATCGTCAGGTGGACAGCGCCAATGAAATCGTCGAATTCGACCTGCAGGATGTTCGCGACGCCGATATCGTGCTGGTGAACTACAACAAGCCGAGCATCGGCACCAGCATGGAGGTGTTTTACGCGGCACAGAACCTGGGGAAATTCGTGGTGACGTTTTCGCCGTTTGAATATCAGGATTGCAGTCCCTGGATGGCGCGTTTCTCCACCAAAATTCTGCACAGCCTTGAAGATGCCGCCGAATACATCAACACTCATTTTGCCGACCAGTAATGACCGACAACTTCACACTGCAACCCGAAGAAAACAATGGCCCGTTGACCGCGCATACGCTGCGCGGCGAGGTTTTGCGCATCGTTTTTGAAAACGAGGACAAAACTTATGTGGTGATGAAGCTGGCCGATTCCGAAAATGTCGAACATACCGTGGTCGGAAATATCAGCGGCGTGTATCCGGGGCAGGATATCGAGGTCAACGGGCGCTGGGAGAATCATCATGAATATGGCAAACAACTTCGGGTCGAACATTATCGTTTTCTCTTGCCTTCCAGCAAGGCCGGGATCGCCCGTTACCTGGCTTCGGGGGTGATTCCCGGGATCGGGCCGAAATACGCACAGAATATTGTGGACCATTTCGGCGAAAAAACGCTGGAAATTCTCGACAACTCCTCCGGCCGGCTTCGGGAAGTGCCGGGACTCGGCAAAAAACGGATCGAACAGATTCGCAAGGCCTGGCAGGAACAGAGCAAGCAGAAGGATATTTTTATTTTTCTGCAGAGCCTCGGCATCAGTCCGGCGTATTGCGTGAGAATCTACAAGCGTTACGGCGACGAAGCCCCGGAGAAGGTCCGTTCGAACCCCTATGCATTGGCGAACGATGTGGACGGCATCGGGTTTACGATGGCCGATCGGGTGGCGTCGTCGCTGGGGGTGGAGAAAAATAATGCCGCGCGTCTGGCTTCCGGCGTCAATTATACGCTCGGACAGTTGATGGCCGCCGGTCACACCTGTTACCCGAGGATCGAGCTCCTGCGGAGCGCCGCGGAAACGCTGGAGGTGACGGTGGACGAGGCCGCGGCGGGGCTGGAACGCGCGGCGACGGCCCGTCAGGTTGTGGTGTGTCCGGATGAGGAGTACGGCGAACTGGTTTACCAGCGTCCGTTGTATATTGCCGAACACGGCGTGCCGGAAATCGTGGTCCGGCTGGTGCGGGTGCCGCGTTTCGCCGGACAGCGTCTGACGCGCGTGGCCGCCCGGAATGACCTGAACTTAAGTGACGAACAGCAGTCGGCGGTCGAACACGTCGGGGGATCGCCCCTGACGATCATCACCGGGGGGCCCGGCGTCGGCAAAACCACCGTAATCGGTGAAATCGTCCGCCGCGCCAAGGCCGCCCGTCTTAAAATCATGATGGCCGCACCGACCGGCCGCGCCGCCCGCCGCATGTACGAATCAACCGGATTCCCGGCGAAAACCATTCATCGGATGTTGAAATGGGAACCGGCGGAACGGCGTTTCGTCTTCGATGCTTCCAACCAGTTGAACTGCGACCTCTTGATCGTGGACGAGGTTTCGATGCTTGACGCGGCGCTGGCGTATTCGCTCTTTCAAGCGGTCAAGCCGGGAACATCGGTGGTGCTGGTAGGGGATGCGGACCAGTTGCCGTCGGTGGGACCGGGGCGGGTGCTCCACAGTTTCATCGAATCGGGGGCTTTTCTGACCACGCACCTGTCGAAGATTTTCCGGCAGGGTGAGGGCAGTTTCATCATCCGCAACGCCCACCGGGTGAATGCCGGGCAGATGCCGGAAACCATTGGCGGCAACGGCGGCGAACTCTCGGATTTCTATTGGATCGAACAGGACGACCCGGAAAAAGTGCTGGAAGTGATTCGGCGACTGGTGACCGAACGCATTCCGGAACGCTTCGGTTTGCGTCCCGTGGACGATATTCAGGTTTTGACCCCGATGAACCGCGGCAACTGCGGCACGATCGGGCTGAATGCCATGCTCCAGGAGACGTTGAACGGCGGCAGCAAACCGCAGTTCAAAGCCGGGGAGCGGGTGTTCAAAACCGGGGACAAGGTCATGCAGATCGCCAATAATTACGATAAGGGCGTTTTCAACGGCGACATGGGGCGGATCGCCCACATCGACGCGCACGAGAAGAAGTTCATCGTTATTTTCGATTCCAACCAGTCGATCGAATACGATATGACCGAATACGATCAGTTGAACCTCGCATACGCGATCACGGTGCACAAGTCGCAGGGCAGTGAATTTCCGGCGGTGGTGATGCCGCTGTTGACCCAGCATTACATGATGCTCCAGCGCAACTTGTTGTACACCGGCATGACGCGGGCCAAAAAACTGCTGATCCTGATCGGGAGCCGCCGCGCGGTGGCGATGGCGGTCAATAATTCGCGCCTCGAGCCGCGCTTCACCCGTTTGAAAGAACGGATCGCGGAACTGCTGCGGGGATAGCGATCGGAAGGCGGACGGTTTATCGGATTTCGATGTGATTCTGCATTTTGCAGGCCTTGACGGCGTTGCGCATCAGCATGGCGATGGTCATAGGGCCGACGCCGCCGGGGACTTTGGTGATAAAGGAAGCCTTGGGGGCGACTTCGTCGAATTTGACGTCGCCGCACAGGCGGTATCCCTTTGGGGTATCGGGGGCTTCCACGCGGTTGATGCCGACGTCGATGACGACCGCGCCGTCCTTGACCATGTCCGCGGTAACGAATTCAGGCTTGCCGATGGCGGCGATCAGGATGTCGCCCTGGCGGGTCAGTTCGGGCAGGTTTTTCGTACGGGAATGTACGACGGTGACAGTGGCGTTGGCGCCTTTGCATTTCTGAATCAGCAATGCCATCATGGGTTTGCCGACGATGTTTGAGCGTCCGACGACGACCGCGTGTTTGCCGGCGGGGTCAATTCCGCTTTGGGCCATGAGCTCCATGACGCCGTAGGGGGTACAGGGGAAGAAGCCGTCGGTTTTGCCGATGAGCATTTTGCCGACGTTTTCAGCGTGGAAACAGTCTACATCCTTGGCGGGATCAATGGCGGCGACCACCGCTTCCTCGTCGATCTGCGGCGGCGGCGGGGACTGGACGAGGATGCCGTGAATTTTCGGATCGCAATTGAGTTGGTCGATTAGGGCGAGGACGTCATTCATGGAGGCGTCTTCGGGGAGCAGGTGTTTTTCGGAATAGATGCCGAGTTTCTCGCAGGTTTTGACTTTGGTATTCACATAGACCTGTGAGGCGGGATCGCTGCCGATCAGGACGACGGCCAAACCGGGCTGCAGATTCTGCTGTTTGAGTTGACTGACTTCTTCGGCTAAGGCTGAGGTGACAGCGGCCGCGATTGCTTTTCCATCAATAATTGTCGCCGGCATTGAAAATTCCTTGTTTTAATCGTACTGTATAATAGTATCAAAAAGCGGATTTTTCAACTGTGGAAATTGAATAAGTCATGAGAATAATGGTTTATAATATCGCCTACGGGACCGGTTGTCCGGGGGCGGAATTCAAACGGGTATTTACGTCGCACCGCTATCTGCGTTCGGGGCGGCGGCAGATCGACCGGATCGCGGAATATGTCAGGGAACATCAGGTGGATTTGCTTGGCCTGGTGGAAACGGACCTCGGATCGTTCCGGACCGGCGGCCGCAGCCAGGTGGATTATCTGGCAAAAAAGCTGGGCATGAAAGCCGCCAGCGCGGTCAAATACAGCATCGATTCCCTGGCCAACCGGGTGCCGATCATCCGGCATCAGGCCAACGCCTTGCTGTCCGGCACGGCCGGAATCGCCCGGACGCACTACATGACGGCGGGTTTCAAACGGATGGCGTTGGAGGTGGAATTTGCCGAGTTCAGCGTGGTGCTGGTGCATCTGGCGCTGTCGCGGCAGGTCCGGCAACAGCAGCTTGACGATCTGGCGAAACTGCTGGCGGACCGTAAACGGCTGATCGTCGGCGGGGATTTTAATACGTTCGCCGGGGAGAAAGAGATCGCCCGTTTCAAGCGCCGGCTGCATCTTTACAATCCGAATGTGGCGAAAGAACCCACCTATCCGGCCTGGCAGCCGTTCAAACAGCTTGATTATCTGTTGTTCTCGGAAAACATGGTGGTGACCGATTTTCAGGTGGGGGAACTCCAGGCGTCGGACCATCTGCCGATTCTGGCCGATTTTGAGCTGATTGATTGAAAACGGACTTTTAATTTAGCTGAAACGGGCTACATTAATGCTAATAAGTGAACTATAAGGCAAGGAGCGGAACAATGCGTTATATCTGGTTTGGATTGCTCGGATTGTTGGTGATCGGCGGAGTCGCCCTGATTATCGGGCACGGGATCAGCACTGAGGAGGTAATCGGCACGGTCGAAGGCGAGAAGGTGCCGGTCGTTACGATGACGTGGGATGGGCACGAAGCGATTTATCATAATCTGGACGGGCGGGATTACGCTCAGGTGATGGAGGAGCCGGGAAATGTGCAACTGTATTATTCCGGCAAATTGAAACTCCGCCAGAGAGTGGAGTACAACGGCAAAAAAATTCATGCCAAGTACAATGAAAGTTTTACCCAGAGCAACGGCTACGATATCAAACTGACCGAAAAGAATCGCGGCACGGTATTTGTCCTCTATGTCACTCCGCATTGGAATGTGACCCGCCGCAATGTCCTGTTCTGGAAACTTATCTGGCTGAAGAAAAAATATCTTCTTTTCTCCTACGATGCCTTGAAAAAAGCCAATTGAATCCGGCGGTTCCGGTCCGAATTTGCGCGCCCTAAACTTTTGGGGAGTTTTTTGTGCGGGGGGACTTTCAAAATCTTTTCCCGATAGTATATTACAGGAGAGTAACATCCGAGGAGGTTATCCATGGAAGAAAAAAGCAAAGCTCAGGAAGCGGCGGCAAATGGCTCCGCTGGAAAGGCGCCAAAGAAAAAACGGCTCTGGACAAAGATCATCGGCATTACCCTGCTGGTAATCGTATTGATTTTTGCCGGTGTATTATTTTTTATCGATAGCATTCTGGAAACCGGCATCCGTACCGGCGGCAGCATGATCCTGAAAACCAAGGTCGAAGTCGATTCGGTACGGTTGAAGATCCTGCGCGGCACACTGGATATTAAAAACCTGCGGGTCGGCAATCCGGAAGGCTCCGCCAATCCTTATGCATTTCAATTGTCCGGCTTTCATTTCAATCTGGACGTCGGTTCATTGATGAGCGACAAAATCATCGTCAACAAGATCGAAATCACCGGGTTGAAGGTCGATTATGAACCGCGTCTGAAAGGCGGCAGCAACCTTCAACTTCTCCTTGACAACATGCAGGATCCCAATAAGAAACCGCCCGCGGAGGCCACCGAAGGAAAAGACGCCGAAAGCGTCGAGAAGGAAACTTCGAAAAAAGTGGTGATCCGCGAATTGATCGTTCAGGACGGTGAAATCAGCGTCACTTTGCTCGGGCAGAGCGCCTACCTGCCGCTTCCGCCGTTGACGATGACCGGCATCGGCGAAGAAAGCGATGTAACGATGGCGGAAGCCGTGACCGAATTCATGAAGAAACTGGTGGGTAGCGTCATCGACTCTTCTGTCAGTGTAGTGAACTCGCTTGGTTCGAACCTGAAAGTGGCGGGCAAGGAACTTGAATCCGCCGCCGGTGGCGCCATCGACAGTATCAAGGGACTTTTCGGCGGCAAGGAAGACGAAAAGAAATAAAGGAAATGCGATGGATCGAATTGAAATTATGGCGCCCGCTGGGGCGTTTGACTCGTTGTCCGCTGCATTGCGGGCCGGGGCCGATTCGATCTATTTCGGAGTAGGACTCCTCAACATGCGGGCCAGGGCCACCGCCAATTTCACGGTGCGCGACCTGCCCGGAATCGTTCGCCGCTGCCGCGTGGCCGGTGTCCGGTCGTACCTGACGGTCAACACCATCATCTATGACGGAGAACTTGCCGATATGCGGGAACTTTGCGATGCCGCCAAAGCGGCGGGCGTGGATGCCGTTATCGCTTCCGACATGGCGGTGATCCGCTATGCGCACACCATCGGATTGAGCGTTCACCTGTCGGTTCAGGCCGGGGTGAGCAACCTGGAAGCGGTGCGCTTCTATGCCGGTTATGCCGATGTGATGGTGCTGGCGCGCGAACTGACGCTGGCCCAGATCAAACATATCGCCGACGCGGTCCGGCAGGAGCGGATCACCGGTCCTTCCGGCAAACCGGTGCGGCTGGAAATCTTTGCCCACGGCGCGCTCTGTGTGGCGGTGTCCGGCAAATGCGGCATGAGTCTGGCGGTATATGACTCCTCGGCCAATCGCGGCGCCTGTTTCCAGAACTGCCGCCGCAGTTACCGGGTGATCGACGAGGAGAGCGGCGACGAACTGGTGATCGACAATCATTATGTCATGTCGCCGAAAGACCTCTGCACCATCGGCGTGCTCGACCGTATTCTGGAATCGGGCGTTTCGGTGCTTAAACTCGAAGGACGCGGGCGTTCCGCCGATTACGTGGCCGCCGTGACTTCGTGTTACCGCGAGGCGGCGGAGGCCTGTCATGAGGGGACTTTCACCAGGGAGAAGGTCGATGGCTGGCTGGTCCGGCTGCAGGAAGTCTTTAACCGCGGCTTCTGGCAGGGCGGTTATTATCTGGGGGAGAAACTCGGCGAATGGAGCGGGGTCGGCAACAGTCAGGCCCGTTTGCGCAAAGTCCATGTCGGGCGGGTCAACCATTATTTTCCGAAACTTCAGGTGGCGGAATTGAGCGTTGAAGCCCTTGACTTGAAAAAGGGAAGCGAGCTTATGGTGGCCGGTCCCACGACCGGTTCGGTCCGTTTCACCGCCGAGGATATTCGGGTGGACGGCAAATCCGTTCCGGTGGCGCAAAAACCGGTCCTTGCCAGTGTGGCGGTGCCGGTGAAAGTCCGCCGTAATGATCAGATTTATCTTTTGGAAGAACGCAGGTTCGGGGAGGTGAGGTGATGAATAACGACGATTTATTGAGACGGATGGCTTTGCTGGAAAAATCCCTTGAGGAGCTGAAGGAGGAGTATCTCCGCCGCAACGCGGCGCCGTCGGAACCGCTGTCCGAACCGGCCCCCGTGCCGCCGCCGGAACCCCCGAAAAGCGAATTGATCAAGATCGCGCCGGAGGCTTCCAAGGCCCCGGAAAACGTGCCGCCCCTGCCGCCGTCTCCCGCTCCCGAACCCGATATGCGGACCATCCAGATCAAGGCGCCGCGGATGAAGACTGTCGAAGAGGGACAAATTCAGTCGATGCAGGTCGTTCAGGGCGTCCAGCCGATTCAGGCGCAGTGCGGCGAAGAGGTGGAAGTCGAGAAGAGCGACGTTTTCGGCATGCCGTTGGAATGGTTCGTCGGAGGCAAACTGTTCGGTTCGCTGGGAATGCTGCTGATCCTGGTCGGCATCTGTTTCGGCGTGGTTTATGCGTATAAGAATTTTAATATGACTCCGGAGCTCCGGGTGATGATTGCCTGCGTGTTCTCGGTGCTGATTTCGGGAGCCGGATTTTTGCTGAAAAACCGCAAATACCGTTTTCTGTCGCTGTTGTTGAAGGGTGGCGGGCTTGGCGGTTTGTATATTTCGATTTTTGTCGGATACAATATCTATGGGATTTTCGACACCGGATTGACGGCGGGGATTCTGGCGGGGATCGCGCTGTCGACGTTTGCGTTGTCGTGGTTCGAACGCTCACAGGTGATTGGGGTTTTCGCCACGGTCGGGGCCTTTGCGGTGCCGCTGCTGGTACAGACTCCGGAGCCGAACCATGTTTTTTTATGCGCTTATCTGCTGGCGGTGAATTTGCCGGTGGTATTTCTGGGGCTGAAACGGAATTGGCAGTTGTTGTATAACCTGGGGTTTGGGGCTTCACTGCTGATTGCCTGGGCCTGGACGCTGAACGTCTGGGGAATTCCTCACATTCAACTGACATTCTGGAGTATTTTTACGGTCGAATATTTGTTGCTGGCCTTGATCAAACTGCGCGGCGAAAACGATTTTTCGCATCGTCTGTTTGACGGCGGTCGGATTATCATACTGTGTCTGATCAATTTTGCGGTACTGAACCAACTTGACAGCAGTATCGTGCTTTGGTGTTGGCTGGCGGGCGGAGCGCTTCTTTACGGCGGCGCGGCGCTGGCGGCATGGTTGATTACCCGTCGGCTGTACGGGGATTTTGTGCTGTTGCTGGGGGGCGCGGCGGCGTTTCTGGCGTTGTTGTTCAACGATTCGTTCAGCGAACTTAATAATGTTTATCTGGCGTGGGCGGTTGAAGCGTTGGCACTGGGGCTGTTCGCCTTTTTCGCCCGGAATCGCGGGATCAACCGTTTGGCGTCTTTGATGGCGTTGGCGGCATGGTTGGCGATTCATTGCGATTACTCGCAGAGTGGGGAGGTGTTTACCCAATCCTTGTTTTTCAATCATGCCAATGTGTTCGGCAAAATCGGGCTGCTGCTTTTGTTGATTCAGGGCGGTCTGGGCATGTGGCGTTTCGGGAAATCCGTCAGCAGTAAAATCGTTACATTTGGGGCCAGTTTCGGGCTGATCGCCATTACCAGCGTCAATGCCGGTTATTATTTCCACTGGCATGAACCGTGGTTGCTTTTCAATGCGTTGGCATTGGCGGTGGCTTCGCTGATTTATTGCTGGAGTGCGCATTTTATCGAGCGTTTTCGCTTTTTGAAACAGTTTGCGCTGGCGTGGTTTGCGTGGCTGGTTCTCGTGGCCTGCCACCTGGGTGGCGGTCCTTTTGCGGCGTGGGAACTGGGACTGTGGCCGCTGGGGGCGGTCGCGCTGTATTGGGCGTTGCCGCGGGGGAATGTGTTCCGGATTTTTGGCGCGGTGGTCTGCATGGCGGCGGTGGCTAAGAGTTTTTATTTTCAGGGACAGGCGGGGGCGCAGGCGTTTTTCAATATGCCATTTCTGACGGCATTGCTGGGGGGCGTGGGCTTTTTGTCGCTGAACTGGACGCCGCCGTGGCTTCGGGAGGAAGAATCGCGCATTACGCCGAAAAAGGTTCCGCATTATGTGTCATGGGGGGTGATCGTCCTGGCGGCGATTTGCGGTTGGAACTTTGTTGCCCTGAAAAACATTTATGATCCGGATTATTTCCTGCTGCGGATCGAATGGACGCTGTTGGGGGCGGCCTGCGTACTGGGCTTGCTGGCCCGAAACAATCGTGAACGGGTCTATGCGATGTACGCCTCGATTCTGATGTTGGCCGGATTCGTGGCGGGTATTCTGGACTATACCGGATACGGCCCGGTGGCTTCGGCTTTTGCCGGTTTGAAGCTTTACAACTGGCTCGGAATGCTGGCCGTCTGCTGGGGAATCGTGTCGGCGCTTCGCCCGGTAACGGAATCAAAGGATCTGGTTCTGTTGAAAGTAATCGGGGGGTCCCTGTTTATTTTCATCATTTACCGGGAGTTCGGGCGTTTGCCGGACCCTGCTTTTGCGAAAGCGTTTTCGCTGATATTCCTGGCGCTGGCGGCGGTGCTGATCTGCGGCTGGGGATTGTGGAAACGGCGGCGGTGGGTGCGTTATTACTCGTTCATCCTGCTGGCGATTGCGATATCGCAATTAATCGAACAGAGTTTGTTCCGTTTGAGAGACCCGGCGCGGATTCTGGCATTCATCGCGTTGGGGCTGTTGCTCCTGGGGTTGTCGTTCATATATCACCGGGTTTCCGCACTGATTGACGCGCGTGAGCGGGCGGACAGGAAAGAAGAATTGGAATAATTAATGGAAAACTTAAAAAATCACTCGTTGATCAAACGGATCAACCGCTCGAAAATATTGAACACCATCCGGCAGAATCCGTTGGTGGCGCGTTCGCAGATCGCCGGCAAAACCGAGCTCGACAAGAAGAGCATCACCAACTTTGTCACCGAACTGCTGGCGGACGGTCTGGTGGAGGAGGCCGGGCGGCGCGAAGGCAGTTCCGGACGGCCGTTCACAATGCTGCGTTTCTGTGAGCAATACGTGGTGGGCATTTATATCGGGCCCTATTTCACCCGCGGCGTGCTGCTGGACCTGTACGGGACTATTGTTTCCTCTTATGAAGAGGAGTACCCCATGCTGCCGTCGCGCGAAACGATTCTCAAAACACTGGAAAATGTCTATCTCCGGCTGACCTTCGGCAATAACGCCATTTACGGGGTGGGGATTTGCCTGCCGGGGATTATCGACCTTGATGGCGAGATCGTGATTGAGTCGGTGAACCTGCCGTCGCTGAACGGCATGAATTTCCGCAAGGCGTTCGCCGGAGCGATTCGGCATCCATTCTTCGTGGAGGAAGAATCGGCGGCAATCGCCCTCGGCGAGAAGTGGTTCGGGGTCGGACGGCATTACGACGACTTTATTTGCGTGGAACTCTCCGGCGGTATCGGGTCCGGGATCATTTACCAGCGGCGTTTGTTCAAGGGCGCGGGTAAATATGCCGGGGAACTCGGGCATGTGGTGGTGCACCCGGACGGGAAACAGTGCCGTTGCGGGAACCACGGCTGCCTTGAAGCTTATGCGTCCGAAACGGCGATTCTGCCGGAATTCAATAAATTTCTGAAGAAACCGCTGAATCGCCTGGCCTATTATGAACCGGGAACCTTGCCCGAGGCGGAGTTCAACCGCATTCGCGATCATCTGGCGGAGGAAGTCGGGCGGGGGTTGGCGGCGGTGGTCAATATCCTGTGTCCCCGCGTGATCATCCTGACCGGCACGATTACGGATATTTTCGGGGAATCGCTGATCGGTCCGTTAAAGAAGAACGTGGAACAATCCTGTTTGCAGGGATGTTTTGAAAATACCAATATTTATATATCGAAGCTGGAGCTGCTGGATGCTCTCGGCGCCGCCACGCTGCCGCTGGCGGATATATTCGAAGTTCCGGATTATTATTATGTGTAAGGAGTTTTTATGACCGATAAGCTGAAAGCAATGCTTGATAAACAAATTGTGATCTTTGACGGAGCCACCGGCACCGAATTGTACAAGCGGGATTTTTTCATCAATTCCTCCTATGAGGGACTGGTGTTGAGCAACCCCGACGTGGTCGCCGAAATTCATCAGAGCTACATTGATGCCGGCGCTGACGTGATCACCACCAACACCTATGGGGCCAACCGCAACAAACTCCAGCGTTTCGGCCTCGGCGACAAGGTGGCGGAAATCAACCGCAAAGGGGTGGAACTGGCGCGCGGCGTCTGCGGCGAAGACCATCTGGTGGGCGGTTCCGTGGGACCGATTGGCGAGAGCTCCTACGGCAAGGCGTTGACCGATGCCGAAATCCGCGACATCCTGGCTGAACAGGTCGGCGTGCTGATTGATGCCGGGGCTGATTTCATTCTTTTCGAATCGTTACCCAACGAAAAAGGGCTTGAATATGCGCTGGAGGTGATGGCCGGATTTCCCGAGGTCCCCTATGTACTCAGTTTCTCGGGCGAATATGAACCCGAAGGGTGCCATAATTATATGGCGCGGCTGATCACGGTGATCCAGGTGGCGGCGCACAGTCCGACGGCCGTCGGATTGAACTGCGGCTCGGGCGCGGACGGCACATTGTCGCTGCTGGAAGTCCTGATGCCGCTGTGCCCGTACCCGGTGATCGTCCAGCCCAATGCGGGCGTACCGAAAAGTGTTGACAACCGCATGATGTACATGTGCAGTCCCGAATATCTGACCACCTATGTGGTTCGCTATGTGAACCTCGGCGCACGCGGCGTCGGCGGCTGTTGCGGCATCGGGCCGGAACACATCCGCGACGTGGTGCGCAGTGTCCGCCCGCTCTCTAAAACGTTGGTCGCTCCGCAGTTCCGGGTGATCGAAGCGGAGATTCCGCTGCTTGATCCCATCCCGGTGGGCGAACGCTCGAAACTGGCCGCCAAGCTGGCGCGCGGTGAATGGGTTACCAGTGTCGAGGTTACGCCGCCGCGCGGCTTCGACTTGGAATCGACGATCCAGAAGGCGATTCAATGCCGCGAGGCCGGTGTGGACGCCATGAATATTCCGGATGGTCCGCGGGCGAGCTCGCGCATCTCTCCCATCGTCACCGCCATTGAAATTCAGGAAAAGGCGGGCCTGGAAGCGATCCTGCATTGCTGTTGCCGCGACAAAAACCTGATCGGAATGCAGGCCGACTTGCTCGGCTGTGCCTGCAAAGGCATCAATAATATTCTGTTCATCACCGGTGATCCGCCGAAACTGGGCGATTACCCGTTCGCCTCGGCGGTGTTCGACGTGGATTCGATCGGTATTCTGAAAGTTCAGTCGCAATTGAATCGCGGCGTGGATATCGGCGGCAAAACCATTGGCAAACAGACCGCGTTTTTCGGCGGAGCAGGGGCGGACCCGAACGCGCTGGATATGGAACGCGAACTCCGGCGGCTGCGGGAAAAAGTGGCGTCGGGCGCGGAATTCATCATTACCCAGCCGGTATTTGATGTCGCACCATTATTGAAAATGATTGAAGCGATTGCCGCCCTGAATGTGCCGGTGATCGCCGGTATCTGGCCGTTGGCCAGTTACCGCAACGCGGAATTCATGAAGAACGAAGTGCCCGGTGTGGTCGTGCCCGACGCGGTTATGTCCCGCATGGCGGGGGCCGAAAGCAAGGAAGCGCAACGGCTGGAAGGAATCGCCATCGCCCGTGAAAGCATCGCGGCGATCCGCCACGCCGTAAAGGGCGTACAGGTCAGCGCCCCATTCGGAAACGTGGGGACCGCACTGGAAGTTTTGAAGTGATAACCAGACATACAAGGAAAGAATCATGAACTTGAAAAAAGCCCTGATCGAACGCCGTTCCATCCGGCGTTTCAAACAGACCGAAGTCGACAAAAAGGATCTCGTTTATCTGGTCGATATGGCGCGCCGCGCGCCCTTTGCCGCCAACGGACAGCAACTGCGTTACCTCATCGTCGTCCAGCCGCGGCTGGTGCGCGAAGTGTTTAACCGGACGGCCTGGGCGGCCTACGTGAAGCCGCGCCGCGATCCGGTTTGGGGCGTAAGCTCACCGATGGCGTTCATCGCGGTATCGGCCCCCAAATACGGGGCGTCGCAGGAGGTGAACGTGGGGGCGGCGTTTCAGTCGATGTCGCTGGCGGCCCAGGGAATCGGGCTTGGAACCTGCTGGCTCGGCGCTTTCCGCAAAGAGGAAGTGGCGAAAATCCTGATGGTGCCGAATGACCGCGAACTCCTGTATCTGATGGCCATCGGCTATCCCGATGAAACCCCGGTGTCGGAAGACATTCGCGGCGACGAGTCCGTCAAATATTATCTGGATGACAACGACGTTCTCCATGTGCCGAAAATCCGCGCCGAAGACCTGATCGAGTGGCATTGATCCTCACGGTGCCGGCTTTTAGACTTCCGCCGGTTCCGCTTGCGCTTCCGCCAGCATCGCCTCGGTGACGGGGATCACTTCACCGTCGCGGCGGAATGCCCGTTCCATCCGGACAAAGATATTATTGCGGGCCTGTCGTTTCAGGCATTCGAGGTCGCCGACGATATTGATTTCGCGGCGGCAGCGGGTGTGGGCCACATTGATGCGGTTCGGGTTGTCGATAAAACCGATGCCGCCGTTTTCGTTGCTGCGGACATAGCAGATGATGACGATATCGCTTTCACCCCCCTGGAAACTGTCCACCGTGGCAATTCGCGAAGCCTGAAATTTTGCCCAGGTTTTCTCGCTGATTTCCTTGTCCGGGACCGCTTCACGCGCTTTATCGAGCGAAATCAGCTTACGAATCAACTTCACCTGTTTGCGGTACGGCGCGATGATAGTGATTTCCTCGATGTCATAACGCCGGAGCGCCTGATAAAACGCCTGACAGCAGACAAGCGCCTCCGTCCGGTTGGACAGACCCGGTTTGCTTCCCTCCAGCGAGAGGCATTCGCTTTTCAGTTCCGGCGGCAGGGCCGAGGTGGAATAGAACAGCAAGGTGCGCGGCGGATATTTCAGCTTGCGCTCATGAAACGACAGTTGGTAGTATTCGGCGCGGCGGCTGGGCTTGACGCCGGCGTCGTAGAACAGCGTCGAGGCGAAACGCAGCAGCCGCGGGTTCTGGCAGCGATAGGAACGCTGAAGCATGATGACCGGGCAGCCGCGTCCTTCGATCAGCCATTCCAGCGCACTGCGGGTGATCATGTAATTCTGTTCATGGGTGACGGGTCCGCATTCGCTGTACAGGCGTTCGAGCACGTTCTGCGGCAGCGGGAACGGCGGCAACTGCTGGTGGTCACCGAACAGCACGGCGCGGTTGCCCAGTTTGACGCAGAGCAGGAATTCCTCCAGGTTCGACATGCCGGCTTCGTCGAAGATAATCACATCATAACGGCCATTGCGGAACATATCTTCGGCCACGATATCGTCTTTCATCAACCCGATATGGGTACCGGCGTAGATGCCGCCGACACCGCGGTTGCGACGCAATTCGACGAAACGGGTGACATTTGCGGGTTCGCCGATCCAGCACCGTTCCGCCACGTCGGGGGCGATGCTGTAGGTGGTTTTACCGAAACGCAGTACGGGCAAATCCGTGATCCGGCGGCAGATGTTGTCCACAGCGGTATTGGAGGGGGCGGCCACCAGAATCCGCAGATTTTTGCGGCAGAGATGGCGTACCACCTGCTCAAGCACGTAAGTCTTGCCGGTACCGGGCGGCCCCTGGATCAATACCAGCGGGTTGGCGGGGTTTACGGCGGTGCACCAGGCTTGCCGCTGGGAAGCGTCCATATCCTCCGGCATGTCGGGCTGGAGCGAAAAATCGAACGTCAGTTCTTTCAGTCCCAGCACATGATCCAGTGCGCCGAGCTCTTCCGGTTCTTCCTCCGTAATAGAGCGGCAGAGATTTTCGGTCAGATTGGCGACGAAGGTGCGGGGACTGCGCTGGAGCCGCCCGAACATCTGATGGCGCAGTGCCGTGAAATTGAGCGCGTCATCACAGCGGAGCCGCCCGAAAATAATGTCGCCGTCAAAAATATCCACCCGGAAAGTCCCGAAAATATCGCGTTCTCCGCGGACGAAAACATTCAGGATATCCCCTTCTGAAATTGGCGTGCCGGGATCGATTTTCATTTTGATGGCGAACTCGTGTCCATTCGGTTCGCCCAGCGGTTCGGCATCCTTGAACACCAGCAGGAACTCACGTTCGTTCTCGGCGGCGAAGCGGCAGCCGTCGGCCAGGAACTTCAGGTTGCGCCATACCTGCCAGCGCGTCTGCGGAGCGATGGAATCGCGAAGGTTGCGCACGGTAAAGGCGGGGTTGCAGTCGTCATCCGTCTCCTGCGCGTAATCGCCGTCCAGCGGCAAACTGAGCTGCTGGTCGACTTCGTCCGAGGCGTGATCGGACAGCGCCTGCTGAAACAGATTGCGCATGAATCCGACCGACATCAATTTCATTGAGTTGATGATCCTGCGGTCGTAGTCCCCGGCGATCCGGTCGAGGTATTCGACGAATTCCTTTTTTTTGAGTTTGGAAATGTCGAAGGATGGATGATGTTTGCGCAGATAGGCGGTCAGGTCGTAGATGATTTCGAGTTTTTCACCGTGCTTGAGCTCGTCCTCGTTGAAGAACTCAATCTCTTCCTCGCTGACGAATGGTTCGCCGTCGCTGAAGAACAGCAGGTATTTCCGGCTCCATTCGGCGCATTCGACCATCAGCGCGGCACAGCCGCTGTTGTGTTCCCAGCCGAAACACCCCATTTTCGGAGAAGCGGCCCTGGGAAAATCAAAGGAGTATCCCATCAGTTCGAAAGAATCGGTGTCGATCCGGAACGGCAGGGGTTGCTGAATATTCTCCCATAGCTCGTAGAATTCGCGCGAAACGACCCGTTCGGGCATACTGGACCACAGGCGCTTACCCTCCTCAAAATAGAATCGTATTTTCTGCAGGTCCGTCAGCGGCATGATTAATTCTTCTGAACCAGGGGATGATGTTCCGGCAGAGGCAGGAGGATGCGGAACTCGGCGCCGCCGTCGGGAGGCGTGACCAATTCGATCCTGCCGCCGTATTTGTAAATGCTGTTCGAGCAGAAATGCAGTCCAACGCCGTGGGCGGCGCTGCCGTCGTTTTTCTTGGTGGAAAAGCCGAACCAGAAAATTTTCTCGCGCAGGTCATGGGGAACGCCGGGACCGTTGTCGCGAATGGTGGTGACGGCGTAGTTTTTGCCGTCGCGGACCTCTTTTTTGAGGCTGAGGAAGAGTTCGTACTTCTTGCCGGGGATATTTTCCTCGCTGATGGCTTCGACGGCGTTTTTGAACATATTGATAAAGACCTGCATGATTACGGAGGGATCAATGAGGATTTCGGGCAGTTCACGGTTCAGGTCTTTGCGGATCGTTACATTGCGCTTGTTAAAGGATTCTTCGAAGATCAGGATTGAAGCGTCGATCATATTGCTGAGCTGGACCATGTTTTCGGTGCCGAGTTCGCCCATGAAACGCTGTTGGAGTTCGATGATCTCGCTGATGTGGAAGAGCTTGTCGGAAATGGAGTTGACCAGGTCGAGCGCTTCTTTGGCGTTATGATCCAGGCATTGCATCAGGTCATGGATCATCGGCAGGTATTGGCGGCCGATGGGGTCTTCGTTCAGGAATTGTTGGAGTGTACCTGTTTTCAGGTGTTGTTCGAGGTTCGGCAACATCTCGTTCAGGATCAGCCGTTCGGGGCGCTCCTCGGCGCCGAGGTTGAGTTTGTCCTTGAGTCCGGCGGCGGTGAGCTTGGCGATGGTGATGGCGTTGCCGATATTGTGAATGATGCCGGTAGTGACCTGGGACATGCCCTCCTCGCGTGCTTCCTGCAGGCGGAGTTCGTAATCGTGGCGGAACTGGGCGGCCTTGATGACTTCGAGTTCAAGCGACATCATTTCGGCCAGACGAATCATGAAATAGCCATCGGAATTGACCAGCGGTGTGGTTTTGGATACGATGGCGATACAGCCGTAAATGCTGTTGCGCAGTTTGATCGGAACCAGGATCAGGTAAGGGGTGATGCGGCTGAAATTTTCAGGAAACCACGGCAGAACTTCATTTTCATAAATGGCGAACCCTTTACCGGCGCAGATTTTTTCGAGTTCATCGGCGTGGAGGCCGGTTTTCATGCCGCGGATCGGGTCATCGTCTTCACCGGCGGCGGAGGCATCGAGATTTTCGGAGGTGGTTTCGCGGATCGGCGGAAAAATTCCGGAGGAGACGCAACCGTAAAGGTAATTGTCATCGCCGCACAACAACGCCGCGCCGCCATCGACTTTCAGTGTTCTCACCACGAATTTGATGAAAGTAGGGAGGAATTTTTTTTCACGCTCGGGATGGGCGATCATCTCGCGGGAACTGCGGAGCATTTCGGTGGCGGCGCTGCGCTCCTTGTTGATGCCTTTGCGGAGGGCGCGGTCGATTCTGCCCATGGTGATGATCCGGGCATAAAGGGCAATCACCGCAATCAGCAATACAATGATTACTGCGGACAAGATCAGGGTCAAATACATAATCTTTTCCTCCTGGTAAAGTTATCGGGCCAACTCACCGGCACGGTAGGAACTGCGCACCAGCGGGGCACTGGCCACCGAGGTGAATCCGAGTTCCCGGGCATAACGTCCCCATTCTTCGAATACCGCCGGTTCGACATAGCGGTCCAGCGGCCAATGTGCATCGGATGGCGGCAGGTACTGGCCGATCGTCAGGATGTTGACGCCGGCTTCGCGCAGGTCGCGCAGGGTTTGCAGGACTTCGTCGTCGGTTTCGCCCAGGCCGACCATCAGCCCGGATTTGACCGGAATTCCGTCGCCGTCTTCGCTGGCCATATGCAGTACTTCCAGTGTCCGCCGGTAAGTCGCCTTGCTGCGGATCGACGCGGAAAGTCTCTCCACCGTCTCCACATTGTGATTGAAAACAGAGGGACGTGCCGCCAGCACCAGTCCCAGGTGTTCGCGATTGCCGTTGAAGTCGGGGGTCAACACTTCGATCCCGGCTTCGGGCAATTTTTCGCGGAGGGCCCGGATGACGGCGGCGAAATGGGCGGCCCCGCCGTCCGGCAGATCGTCGCGGGTGACGCTGGTCACGACCACGAATTTCAAATTCATTCTGGCTGCGGCCTCGGCAAGGC
>CALABZ010000056.1 GCA_937888615.1 uncultured Lentisphaeria bacterium
CCTTCTGGAGCATTCGGCCGCCGCAATTCAAGCATTTCATTACAGCCTGGCAAATCGCCTGTGCGCCGCGCAATACCGAATATTTTCTGAAGCAGACCACCGACGACCCAGGCTATATTGATGCGCTGGCCTTCCTGGCCAAACAGACGCCGCCCGATGCAAAAATCCTGATGATCCTCGAACGGCGCGGGCTCTATATGCCGCGCCGTTACGAAATTGCCGCGCCGTACTTCCAGAGCAAATACCTGACGCCGGTCCCGGCCGAAGCGGCGAATGTTTTTGACGCAATCACCCGAAGCGAAGCCGACTATCTGCTGGTGGGAATCACCCGGGCCAACCTCGACCACATCGCCGATTTCGACGAGGAAAACAATCGGCTGCTAAACATGATTGCCGAACTCGAAAAGAAAAAACGGCTGGAACTCAAATTCCAGATGAATTATTTCTGGGTATTCAAGGTAATCAGGGATAAACCTTGAAGATGTAGAGCCGTTTGGATTCGGGAGCCTTGTCATTTTCCCAGGAACGGACGTTGTGAAGTTCCAGTTCTCCCTGCCCGGGGAATTCGCCCTTGACGACGACTTTCCGTTTCCCGGGAGCGCCGGACAAATCACCTTCCGGTGCGATATAAGTATTTTCCACGATACTGATAACCCGCAGGTCCAGCAGGTAAACCGCCCAGCGGTATCCGGTGGTCGGGTTTTCCTCCAGCCAGATCGTATAGGTGTTTCCCTGCTTCAGCAGAATTTCCTCGCCCTTGTTTCCAAAGGAACCGCAACCGCACGCGAACAGCGCCAACAGGCATGACAAAACCAAGATTTTTTTCATTTTCCGCTCCTTATATTTGAGTCGTCATTTATCCGTCACATTTTCATTTCAGCTCAAAACGAGTCGTCATATTGTTTATTCGCTATTTCAGGAATCGATTTTCTTTTTCAGACTTACCCCCAGGCAAAACAACATCGACGCCAGCGTCCCAAGTTTCATTGCGGCCAGAAACATCCGGGAATTCCGGTTCAGTTTTCCGGTACCGGCGGACGCGAACGCAGGGTCGGCTTTTGCTTCGCGGCGACACTCCGCAAGCCGCCGGTGTCGCTCCACCCGGGTCAACTGCGAATCATGCAGAATCAGTTGCATCCGGTGGTAGGCCGCATTGACGAAGAGTTCCGGTTCTTCACCCGGAAACTCTTTGCGAAGCTCCAGGGCACGAAACATATTCAGCCGCAGGTCCGCCAAATGGCTCCAGGTAACTTCGGCCAGATAAAACGGCAGCTTTTTCTTCTTGAAAAACATGGAGCAGGCGGAATTCGCCCGGTACAAATAATGGTACAATACCCGGTCCGACATCACCACCCGCCTGGCATGCTGCAAATACTCCTGCATGAACAGGATATCTTCCATAAAAACCATCCCCGGCACAAAGCGAAGGCCGTATTTCTGAATGATCCCGCGATTAAAAAACGCAATATGCAGATAACCGGTCACACGAACCTTTTCGATCCCGAGAAACGGCAGGATCGCCGCTTTAAGGATTTGCTCCCGATCCCATATCTCCTCGCCTCGACATGCGAAATTGGTGCGGATGTCGGTATGGCTGGAATTATCGCAGACCAACGCACAGCCCCCCATGGCGGCATTGTGTTTTTTGACCAACTGCAAAAGGTATTCGCAAATTTCCGGTTCCGGCCGGTCGTCGGCGTCGCAGAAATAAACCCAATCGCCCGCAGCGCGGTCCAATCCGTAATTACGGGCACAGCTCACCCCGCCGTGCAGGGCATCGATAAAAATCACTTTCCCGGGGTTATCCTGTTCATAGCCGGCACAAATAGCGGCGGTATCGTCGGTAGAACCATCGTTTACCAGAATGATTTCGATGTTTTCGTAAGTCTGAGCCAGGAGGGCGGGAACGGAACGATTCAAATGTTCCGCGCCGTTGTAAATCGGTACGATGATACTGATTTTGTCCATAAAGTTCGAACCTGGGTTGTTGGCGTTCATATGGGGTTAATTTACCCCGACCCCGGCAAAATACAAGATTTTATTACCGAAACCGATTGGAAAAGTACCGGATATGCCGCTAAATTTAGATGAATCATAAATGGAGATGCGTTTCATGCTGCATGTATTTACCAATTTCGACGGGGCCCCGCCGGAGGGGCGGGTACTCCGAAATGCAACCAATTTTTTTGCCGTCAAAGCATTTTCCGAAACCGATTCGGAAGCGCTCCGGCTGGAAATCGGCATCGAAAACGACGCCGACTCCCCCACCCCCATCGAACTCGAAATCAATTGGCCCTCGACGCAGTTTTCCGATCTGCGTGATTGTTTCTACTGGAAACCCGAACGCTCCCGCGAATGGACCCCGGTCGTCGGACAAACCATCCCCGGACGCAGCACGGTAAAGCTGGACATTCCCTCCGGGTGGGGCCTTTTCTGCCTCCAGCCCCGTTATGGGGTCGATGACCTCGAACAATACGTGTTCCGGCTGAAATCCGAGTTTCTGGTCTGCGATTCCTTCGGCGAATCCGAATACGGACGCCAACTCCTGCTGCTGCGCATCGGCAACCCCGACGGCAAACGGTTCCTGTTCACCGCCCGCAACCATCCGGACGAAAGCGCCGGTTCATTCTGTATCGAGGGCATGGTCAATTTCCTGCTTTCCGCCGATCCGCTGGCGCAATGGGCCCGCCGTGAAATGTCTTTTCAATTTATGCCGATGACGAATCCCGATGGCGTCGCCGACGGCATGTCCCGTTATTCCTCCCCGACCGGCGCCGACATGAACCGTACCCCCGATTGGAATCGTACCCATCGCCCCGGTTATCAGGAAGATCCGGTGCTGAATGCCTGTTTCGGATTGTACGAACAGCTCCAGCCGCATTATTTCATTAATCTGCACAGCAATCTTCTGCGCTTTGAGGACACCATCTGCGCCGCCGACGTGTCAGTGCTCGACCGTTTTATCCATTTCATGCCGGACCAGACCGAATACGGCAAAACCTGGACCCGGGTCGTCGATTCCATGCCCGACACCCCCACCGGTTACTGCGTGGAAAAATTCGGGACCATCCCACTGCTCCTGAAACTGCCATGGTTCATGCGCAAT
This sequence comes from uncultured Lentisphaeria bacterium, assembly GCA_937888615.1. Classification (GTDB taxonomy): domain Bacteria; phylum Verrucomicrobiota; class Lentisphaeria; order Victivallales; family Victivallaceae; genus UBA5239. The sequence goes on from CALABZ010000056.1 coordinate 3,107, forward strand.
GCCGAAATCATGCGCGAAACCGGCCGAAAAATCCTGACCTCCATCATTCTTTCATCGGTGCAACCATGATCCGAAACCATGTGATCGCATTTACGGTTCTCTGCCTGTGCTGGGCCTTGCCGGGGTTCTGCACGGAAACAATGCTGTTGGAACCCGGTACGCCAGTCTTCACCGAACCCAGTCACGAAGCCCCGGCGCGGGCGTTTATCACCAAGCCGGTCATTGTGGAAAAAGGGACGACCCGGCTGGTACTGAGAGAACAACACCCGCTGGCCCGGTACTGGTATTTTACGGAAATCAAACTGGGTGACAATTTATCCGGCTATGTGGAGCCCCACGCCGTCATCCATACCGATGGACAAGGAAAGAACCATCTTGAATACAAACCCTATTTCCTCCTCTGGCGTCTCCTGCTGACCGCGGCACTGGCCGCGGCACTGCTTGCCGTTGTCGGCGACATGCTGTCTCATCATATCCGGAAGCTTCCCCTGCCGCCATCCGCCCTGGCCTGGCGTCTGATCCTGACTGTCGTCCTGACCCGCCAACTGTTATTGATGATTTTGGTCCAGGGCGCGGGCAACATCATCACAAAACCGGCGGATGACATTGCCTATTTCGCCAATGCGGTCAGCATTATGCACTGGGATTTTTCCCATCCGTGGGTTATGACGCTCGGGCACGGTCTTATCTATATTCCTTTTATCCTGTTCACCGGCACCTCAACGGTCGAAACACTTATGGTTCCGTTTTCTTATTTCTCCGGGCTGGTGCTGGCACCGTTGTCGCTGGTCATGGGATTCCTGATCGCCCGCAAACTGACCGGAAACCTTCGAATCCCCTTCATCGCCATGATGCTCTGGGCGATCCTGCCATTCTTTTATTGTTACAATCCCGATTTCAACCTCAAGCCCATGATGTTTGTGTCCGGTTTTGCGCCGATGAGTTTCCGCTTCGATTTTCCCCATTACCAGACACTGATCGCCACCGGATTCAATGCCATGAGCGATATTCCCTCAACCCTGCTGGTTCTGACCGTGATTTACCTGGCCCTGCGACTGCCTTCGCGCCTGTGGAGCTATGCCGTGCTGGCGGCGGTATACGCATTTGCCTGCCTGGTACGAATCAACAATATCTGCTTTATTCCCGTCCTTGCATTTATTGTCCTATACCGGTTCGGGAAAGAACTTTTCGGCTCATGGCGCTATTTTCTGGCCGCCGGAGCGATCGGTGGCGGTGTATTCCTGCTGGTATTTTCACCTCAATTTGCCATCAATTACCATTTCAGCGGCCGACTTCTGGGGTTCGGTTATATTACCCTGCCGGAAATGGACCCGGGAGCACCGCTATTTTCGCTGACTAATTTTCAGATGAATGCCGCTTATCTCGGGGGGTCTTCTCACCTGATCTGGGCATTGGGAATCAGTGCTCTCTGGTTCATGCGCGACCGCACCCTGAGAACTATTCTCGGAATATGGACTTTTCCGATTATTGCCTTTTTCCTGTTTTATTATTTTACAGTGGCCGATCCGGTACGTTTCATCCTGACGGCATTTCCGGCATTTTTCATCGCGGTGGCCGGATGCGAATTCCGGGAGAAATTGCGCACCTGGGAATGGGGCGCTCTCGCCATTATCGGTTTCGCCTGGATTGTTCTTGGCTCGAACGCCACCTTGGCCGACTGGCGATTTTACCTGCAAGGATTCCGCCTGCTTTACCATCCGCTTTCGTTTGCGCAATTCGAATGGCTTGTGATGATTCTATTGGCGGGAGCAATTGCCGCACTCTGGAGACATCGACGGCTGATGCTGTTTCTGCTGGCGGTTTCGGTACTGAACTTATTTGGCAGTGCTTACCTGCTGCTGTTGTTGCTGACAGCATTATTCATCCGCAGTCTCGCAGAGGCAACGCTTCTGTTGTTGCCGCATTTTAAGCGAATTTAGTAGCAGGGATTTCACCCGTTGGGCGAAATCCCCTTTCCCCGGATCAGAGCCTGAGTTTATCGGTGTTGGGATCGCGTGATTCGGGCAGATCGATATTGACACGGGCGGGAAGGGTCCACATGCAGCCGGTGATGCCGTCAACGGCGAATCCGACAATATTGACGACATTCCCCCAATACCAGGGACTGAGGGTTGCGGTGATGGTGCGTTCCTTGCCGTTGTCGAATTTAACGGTGTAGATTTCGGGGGTGAAGAATTCCGAGGACTGCGCGGGCAAAGTGACCATCATCGGGGTTTTCCCGAGGTGAACATACTCGCCGTTGCGGTTATAAACCCGGAAAGCACGTTCCTGGCTCTGGCTGGTGGTGATGTCGACCGTATACTGACTGGTGGACATGGAGGTGGCACACCCCTGTAGAAGCAGGACGATGAACATTGCGGCCGGAAAAATCATTTTCTTCATATTCAGATCTCCCTGTGTTGTAAGATTTGGATGGTCAAATATAGGTCCGAAGAGAGAAAATTGCCACTCTTTCAACTATTTTTTTGAAAAATTTTTATCAAATAAGGATAATTTCAGCTCATATTCTCAGCCTTTCGCATGATTTTATGGACGCAGGAAAAATTGAGACCCTGGGAGCGGTTCGCCATTTGATTTCCCCGGTGCCCTGTGGTAAGTTATTGTGCTAATTACTTGAAGAAAACAAATGCAATTTACGGGAATCGGCTTTATGCAACTGAATATTTTTAACGGCGACTGCGCCTATGACGCCTGGCGAAAGTCCGGTGAAACGTCTCCGGCACTGATCTGGCGCGAAAGTTATCTGGAAGGACGCCTCCCGGGGCCGGACGTTTCCCTTGAAGAGTTCGAACAAATCCGTGCGGAAGAACTCCACCGGCTCATGCCGGAGCTGAACTTCGAAAAACTTCTCAACTTCCTCCGCAATATGGACCGGACAATTACCGGGTTGTCAAAGGAAGATTCCGCATTGCTCTGGTTTGACGCCTGCATGTATGACCAGATTATGCTTTCCCGCGTCCTTTTTTTGCTGAACGACACGCCCGCCGCCGTTTTTCTGGTCTGCGAAGATGTCGCCTGGGGAAGTGCCCCCGAACTGTTCGCAAAGAAAAAAGGAGAAGCGGCCCTCCTCAGCCGGGATGATATTGCCCTGTATGCGGCTGCCTGGAAAGCGGTCACAGAAGGAGCCGATGCGCTCAAGGAATTTCTCGCGACCCGAAAAACGGACCGATTTCCGTATCTGGCAAAAGCGCTGGCACGCTATCTGCAAGAGTACCCCGATGTGGACGGCCTCGGCAGAAGCGAACGGCAATTGCTTGAAATCATTCGTTCGGGCGAGCATACCGGTTCCGGGATATTCCGGGCGCTGGGCAAGTACGAGGAATACCCGTTTATGGGTGACACCATGTGCTGGCGCCTTCTGGAAGAGCTGGTGGAAAAAGGGTTACTCTCCATCCGACCCGGCCAAGACGAAAAGACCTATTACCTCCGCTGACCCAGTCGTTTTCTCTGATTTAAAACCGTTTATTGATTTCCGATCCGGTAACGTTCGCGATAGGAAGTGGCGGTTTCACCCGTCTCCACATGGAAACGGCGCGAAAAATAGAACGGGTCGGCAAATCCGCAATTCCGGGCGATTTCCGCAACCGGCAGTCCGGTTTCAATCAGCATTCTCCGAGCCCGGCCAAT
>CALABZ010000057.1 GCA_937888615.1 uncultured Lentisphaeria bacterium
TCAGGTCGTCAATGCCGCCGGTGTCCCGCTCGACCCCGCAGGTGAATACCGCGTCCGGTTTGCCCAACAGCGAATTCACGTAATCAGTATTGTGCAGATGCAAATCCAGCAAGGCCCCGCCGCTTTCGGTCGACGAATGATACCACGCCTTATCCGGCAGGGCTCCGCACCGCTGCATCGAGAGGCGGAGCAGTTTGCCGTATTTGTTCTGGCGGTATGAGTCGGCTATATAGCGATAAGGGGCCATGAAACGGACGCATTGGGCAATCATCAGGTATTTCTGATATTGCCGGGAGGCCGCAATCATCTTTCTGGCCGAGGCGCTGTTGCGGGCCATCGGTTTTTCGCATAAGACATGATAGCCGTCTTGCATGGCGCGAATGGCGTAAGGCTCATGCAGACAGGTGGGCAGGCAGATATCCAGGATATCGAATGTTTCGTTTTTGACGAGATCCTCGTAGGACAAATAGGTGTTGATCCCGTTCAGATCAACGTTGCCGCTGTTGCCGAGGTTGATTTCGTCATTGGCCTTGCGGAGTTGCCCGGCATCTTGATCGCAGATCGCGACCAATTCGCAATGGGGTTGGTTTTTGTATTGGCTGGCATGGAAATGACCCATTCCGCCGAAGCCGATAAGCGCAGAACGCAGCTTCTTTTTCATTCTTGTCCTCAAATCAGTTTGTTTCTCAGGAAATCAACGGCCAGTTGAATGTCTTCAGCCGGAGAATCGCCGCATTCCCGCTCAATGGTGAGAAAACCGTCGAATCCAACCGACTTCAATGCCGCCAGATATTTGTCCCAGTCGACCTGTCCCTGTCCCAGCGGTACTTCCTTGAACTTTGCCGGTTGTTCGGCGAACTTCCGCTTGGTGCCGTCGGGTTCAAAGATGCCGTAATTGGCCGCCGCCGAGCCCGGCTGGAGATTTATGCCGTCTTTGGCATGGGTGTGGACAATGTATTTGCCCAACACTTTAACCGCGTGGTCCGGTTCTACGCACGATACCATGCGCAGGTTCGCGGGGTCCAGGTTCACCCCCAGCCCTGCTGAATCGACGTCTTCAATGAACGCCCGCAGTATCTCCGCCGTTTCCGGGCCCGTTTCAATGGCGAACACGACCCCGTGTGCGGCTGAATATTCGGCCGCCATCCGGATCGATTTTGCCATCATGGCATAGACCGGATCATTTTTATCTTCCGGAATCACCCCGATATGAGTGGTGACGACTTTCGTGCCCAGGTGAACCGCGACATCGACCACCCGACAGTGAAGGGCCACGCGGTCCCGGTATTGATTTTCGATGCTGAAATGGGTCCGGCCGATATCGCCGCACAGGGCGGAAATTTCCAGGCCGTGTTCCCGGCACATATGCCGGAGCTGGAGAAGCCGGTCGGGGAATGCACTTAAGATTTCCGGCGTGACCTCCAGTTGTATCCCCTCCAGCCCCATTTGGCGGTAGGCGATTATGGTTTCCGGCAAAGGTTGCCGGAGCGACATCGAAAGAGCTCCGATTTTCATGAAAAATATTCCTGTATTTTGATTGGGTTAACGGGTGTTATGATTCTTTACAAAGCGGACACTTCCGCAGTGACCGCATGAACTTCGGCCGCCAGTTCCGGTAGCCGGTCCTTGACTTTGTCGGCCTGTCCGGCTTCGACGTCGCGATAGTATTTGTTGAGTTTGTAGAAACAGGCCAGGGCCCGTTGCCGCAAAGCCTCAAGCCGGGGCGAGGCGTTCGCCGAAAATTCCCTGAAAACAGGGGTGTTCTTCCGCATTTCGGGGGTTACGAAGATGGTCGCCTTTTCCGTCATAAGCAGGTCCAGACGATCGGTTTCCCGGTGGATTTTATCCAACTGGAGGAGGCACTTGCCCCACTCGGTCGCATCGATTTCGTTTTCCAGTGAACGGAATTGCGTCATCAGATTCCGGTATGCTTCTTCGGGATTTTCCGCGCCGGACAAGGCGGGGACGGGGAGTTTGTACGCCTTTGCCAACCGGGCTTTGATCAGGAACCTTGCGTGTTCGCGCTCGAATCTGTTCTTGTAAAATTCGTCCAAGGCCTTTTCCTGATAATCGCAGAGCAGCCAGACCGCGCCTCCGGGCGGGAGAGTTGTCTCAAACTTCCCTGCCGGAACGTTCTTTTCTGTCGACAGGTCAAAAGACGATTGTCCGGTGAAATCAATAATGGCCTTTTGCGAATTTTCGATATCGTTGTTTACCGCGCAAATGATCGTCGCGTCAGCCGATTTCAGGCAGTAAAGCGTGACGGCCGGTCCCCTGTAGAGATTATTGGCGGAATGATAGATGGTTGGGTTCAGCAATTTAACGTTTTTCGGCACCGGAGCCGGATGCGAACGGCAGAGCAACGAGCCTATGCCGGTAAAGAGTTTCGCGCATTCGCCAAGCGTTTTCCATTGTTCGGTACGCTGGCCGGCGGCGCCGTAAAACGAATAATAGTAGTATAGGTTGAGAACCCATTCCCAGCCGCCGTTCATACAGCCGTGAAGCACAACTCCCTTGACACCGGAGGCAACCGCGAGGTTCAGCATCAGGCGGATTTCCGGGACGGACGGCAGCAGATAGATCTTTTGATCGCCGAACGCCTGCGGCATGAACCATACCGGGGTCTGCCCGGCCTGTTTGACCAGTTTTGAGAATACTTCCGCCACGCCCCAGGGGTTCCTGCCGCCGAACTTCTCGACCCGGATCGGGTAATAATCCGCGATGAAGACCGGCACGTAGGGAATCAACTCGGTGGCGGTATGGTTCACGTAGGGAATCGGGCGCATGCCTTCGGGCAGAAGCTTCTGTACTTCGTTGTGGGCATGAATCATGGGATCAATATTTTTGCCCTCGATCTCGTCCGCCGAGAAAAGGCAGAGAAAACGATCCGGGTAATCCTTGAACAGTTTCTGGATGACCTTGGAATTCAGGTTTTCCATGCGTTTGTTGATTTTGGGAATCGACGGCTCCAGATCGATGTCGTCGCGGTTGCACAAGTGACGTATCGGGGCATAGAGCAGGGCCAGGTCGCGCATGGCGTCGCCCCATTCGTTGTGGTCTCCCTTGTCAAACTGATCGAAGATGTAATCGTAAAAATGTACTCCATAAAGACCGTTGAAATAATTATCGGCCGCGTCATTTGCGACAACCATCATTCCCTGACGCACCCGGGCCGCGTGGGAACCGGGCGATTCGCCCAGCAGGACATTGCACAAATCATAACCGTCGGACATCATGAACGGAAACACATTCGCGGTTTTACCCAGAGAATTATTCTGCTTTTCGACCGGGGGCAGTTTTTTCATGACCACGGGTTCTTTGGGCTGATTTTTGCCGAACTCGTCGGTGTAGAACTCTTTCTCGCCGGGCCGCAGGGCAATCGAATATATGGTGTTCCAGCTTTCCCCGGGTTGGAGGGTGACTTTTTTGTAATACCATTCCACCGTGGCGAGGCTGTTGTCGAAATACGAGTAACAGCGTGAAGTCTGGGCGATGGCGAAATTAAAAACGGCACAGACGTTGGCTTTTTTGAAATTCTTCGCGGCCCAGCCAGTGCGCAGGTTATCGGTTTTTACTTCAAATTTGCCGTTGATCGGAGTTTCCGGATAGTCAAAGAACTTTATCCAGTCCGAGGTGGGCCAGGAAAATGCCCCCTCGGCATTCGGAATAATATTCTGCACCCGACAACTGAATTCAAGGGGATGTGTCGAATCGTTTTTCGCACTCAACGCAACCTTCAGGACAGTTGAGTTGCTCGGCAGCGTGAATTCTTTGGTAAAAGAGAGCCCGGCGAGTTCGCCCGTCAGTTCCTTCCGGCTTGCAATCAACTTGTTCCGGGGGGACACCACCTGCAATTTGTAGACGGAGTTGCGGAACAAGCCCGGTACCGTCTGTGCGGGAACGATGTCCCCGGCTAAACCGCCCATCTGGGCAAAGGTATTTTTGGACGCAAGTTCGAAGTCCCGGTCTTTCAGCTTGAATGATTCGATGATCCCGCCGAAGTTCGGGTTGATCTGCACCTTGATTTTCGCATTTTCCAATACCGCGCCGGAATCGACTGTTAATTCGGCCTGATCGATAACCAGGTCGCAGATCCCGCGCCCTCTGATCTCAAGACCGAGCCCGCTGGTACCGGGCGGGACCGTGAATTTTTGCGAAACCTGCTGCCAGTTGTTGTTGGCCGAACGGGAAGCAACCACGTAACTTTTGCCCGGAGTGATTTTGCCCTCCGAAGTCAGGAGTTTTCCGTTTTTGTCCAGAAAGTTGGCTTGCATGTATACGGTTCCCTTGCCTTTGACGGCAAATGACACTCGCACAATGTCTCCCGGCGTGACGGGGAGCTTTTCCGCATAAGCGCAGTTGACATAAAGCTTGCCGGGAACATTGCAGATCAACCGCATCGCCCTCTGGCCGTCCTGTGCATCGGAGGACGGTTCCGCGCTGCAGCTTGCTTTGTCGCTTTTCGACAGCCAGATATTCCAGTGCTGTGCGATACTCGACGGCGTTCCTTGCTGGCCCGCGGCCTCGAAACTGCCGTTTTTCAATACATTGCCATATACCGTCATAAAGAATGACAGCGCAATCATCAGGTACAGATTTTTTTTCATGATATTTTTTTTCTTTCCGCTGAATCAGGGAATGTAGCGCCCGAACATGTTCCTGTTGTTATCGTAATAAGTCCATTCGCTGAACGGAACGACTTCGTCCTCCAGTTGTTCCGGCTTGATCGCCGCCGCGTGGAAGTCGCCATAGAGTACATTGCAGAGATTGGCGTGTCGGAAGTGGGGAATGCTTTTGCTGTTGATGTTCCCATAGTTGCCGAACCATGCTTTCTGGTACAGGCGACGGGGGGAATAGGTCTCAAGCACATCTCCGAGCATGGTGAATTTGCTGATATTTTTCCAGGTTCCTTCCGTAGCCGTATTCTTTATGATTCCGCCGAATTGGAAATAACAGTAGGTGCCATTGCCGATAAAGCGGAAACCGTAGCATTGCTAGATCGGAAGAGCGTCGTGTAGGG
>CALABZ010000058.1 GCA_937888615.1 uncultured Lentisphaeria bacterium
CCAATCTATTATCTTTTTTGAGAAAATGCCAGATGGTCCCCACTGGGCGCTTTCCAATCAACCAGGGATATCGTTTCCGCCTTCGGTACAGGATATTCCATTCGTTGCCGTCCATGCCGGGCATACAAAAAAACATCCCCTTGCCTTTGAAAAGGAAAGGGGATGGATTTGACGATATACAGGATTTCAGCTTATTTACCGCTGACGACCCCGTGTTCGCGGAAGGCACGGGTCGGAGAGAATTCCCCCAACCGGTGACCAACCATGTTTTCAGTCACGAAAACATTGGCGAAGATTTTGCCGTTATGCACATTGAACGTATGTCCGACAAAATCCGGAATGATCATCGAACGGCGCGACCAAGTCTTGATGGCACGTTTTTCGCCCGACTTATTCATCTTTTCGACTTTGTCGATCAGGTACTGATCAACGAACGGACCTTTCTTAAGCGACCTTGCCATTATTTTTTCCTCCGTTCAACAATAAACTTGCTCGAATTCTTTTTCGGACTGCGGGTCTTTTTGCCCTTTGCGAGCTGGCCCCACGGAGATACCGGATGACCGCCGCCGCTGCTCCGGCCTTCGCCCCCGCCCATCGGATGGTCAACCGGGTTCATGACCACGCCGCGGACATGCGGACGGAAACCAAGGTAACGTTTCTTACCGGCTTTACCCATCTTGACGTTCATCTTTTCGCCATTGCCGACCGTACCGATGGTAGCGCGGCATTCTTCGTGAATGCGGCGGACTTCACCGCTCGGCAGCTTGACTTGGGCATAACCACTGTCTTTACCGCGGAGAATAGCGGACTGACCGGCGGAGCGGACCATTTTGGCGCCACGTCCGGGAACCAGCTCGATGCTGTGGACGGCCAAACCGACCGGAATATCTTTAATCTTCAGGCAATTGCCGGGTTTCAGCTCGGCGCCTTTGCCGTTGCGGACCACATCGCCGACTTTCATACCGTTGGCAGCCAGGATATAGCGTTTTTCGCCGTCGGCATAATACAGCAGGGCGATGTTGGCGCTGCGGTTCGGATCGTATTCGATGGTCTTGACCGTAGCCGGAACGCCATCCTTGTCGCGCAGAAAGTCGATCTGACGAAGACGACGGGCGTTACCGCCCCCACGGAAACGGGTGGTAATCCGTCCGAGGTTATTACGGCCGCCGGTCGATTTTTTACCGGCAGTGAGTTTCTTTTCCGGCTTGTTGGCGGTAATTTCCGCGTAATCCAAAGCCGTCATATTACGCAAACTCGGCGTAATCGGTGCAAATGTTTTTATAGCCATAAGTCTTCTTTATCCTTACATTAAATCGATGCTGCCTTCAGATAAAGTAACTACAGCCTTTTTCCAATTGTCACGGCTGCTTACGCGGTTGGTTTTGCCAACACGTTTCGGTTTGCCGCTATAATTCATCACATTGACTGAAGCAACTTTAACATTGAACAATTTTTCCACCGCCTGGGCAATCTCAATTTTACGAGCCTTCGAAGCCACTTTGAATGCGTACTTCTTCAGCCCGGCCAAATCGTTGTTCTTTTCGGTAATCAGCGGCGCTATAATCACTGCATATGAGTTTTCCATGGTTCTTTCTCCTTAATTAAGCAATCCGCTTGATGAATTCATCGAGAGCATCTTTGGTGAAGACCACTTTGTCGAAACGCAGCATTTCATAGACATTGACGCTCGAAGCCTTGCGCAGAACCACATCCGGCAGGTTGTTGGTCGCACAAACCACGCTTTCTTCATAATCCGGCATGGTCAGCAGCGCAGAACCCGCAACCTTCAGATTGTCGAACACCGCCACGGCGCTCCTGGTCTTGTGATCGGCCACTTCGAACTTATCCACCACAATGACGCTACCTTCCTGAATCCGTTCGGAGAAAGCGCGTCTCATCGCCAGCTTCTTGACCTTGGCGTTAACCTTCTTGTCATAGCTGCGCGGTTTGGGTCCGAAAGTGATACCGCCGCCAGTCCAGATCGGACTGCGGTTACTGCCGGCACGAGCACGACCGGTACCTTTCTGGCGGAACGGCTTGGCGCCGCCGCCGCTGACTTCCGCGCGAGTCTTGGTGCTGGCAGTGCCGGCACGCTGTTCGGCAAGGAAAGCCACCACGGTGTCGTGTACGGCTTGTTTACCCTTTTCCAGTTCAATGCAGCCTTCCGGAAGCTCATAGGCTCCGACTACCGCACCTTTGCTGTCATATATATCCAATTTCATAGTCATTTTTAACTGCTCCCCAGCTTATTTGCCACTCTTTTTGATGGCTTTCTTGATCATGAGGTAACCGCCGTTGGGACCGGGAACAGCACCCTTGACTAACAGCAGACCGTCTTCTTCTCTGACGCCGACTACCTGAAGGTTCTGGATAGTGCGCTGGACATTTCCCATATGACCCGGCAATTTCTTGCCTTTAATGACGTTGGCCGGCTTTTCGCACTGGCCGATCGAACCGGGTTTGCGCTTCCAACCGCCGCCGTGACTGTAACGACCGCCGGCGAAGTTCCAGCGTTTGACTACGCCCTGAAATCCCCGGCCCTTGGTGACGCCGGTAACGTCCAGATAATCATTTTCAGCAAAAACTTCATTCACCTTGACCGTGGCTCCGAGCTCGACCTGCGGGTCGGCGTCTTCACGGAATTCGCGCAGACGGACAGGAATCACTTCCAAACCGGCTTTCTTGGCATGGCCGATTTCAGCCATGCTCGTATTCTTGGCCTTGGCCGAGCCAAAACCAAGCTGAACAGCCGAATAGCCATCTTTTTCTTTCGTCTTTACCGCCACTACAACACAGGGCCCCACTTCGAGCACGGTCACCGGAACCAGTTTTCCGCTCTCGTTGTAGACCTGGGTCATACCAACTTTTTTACCGATCATACCTTTCATACTAACTCCTTTCGGATACTTACCCTGTCGGTCGGGGCATTGGTATCAAGTTTGACTGTCGGATCAGCCGACAATCTTAATCGAAATATCGACGCCGCTCGGCAGGTTGAGCTTCTTCAGCTCATCAACCGTACGGGCAGTCGGATTGATAATGTCCAAAACCCGCTTGTGGGTTCTGATTTCGAACTGCTCCATCGACTTCTTGTCGACATGGGGCGAACGATTCACCGAAAACTTTTCAATGCGGGTCGGCAACGGAATCGGCCCCGCAACCATAGAACCCGTACGCTTGGCTGTATTCAGAATTTCAGCCACAGATTGATCCAGGATACGATGTTCGTACGCTTGTACGCGTATCCGGAATCGTTGGTTTTTCCCTGAGCTCATCGATTTTTCTCCATTATTTTGTCTTCTATTGATTTTGGTACTTTGTCAAAGTGAGCGGGCTCCATCGAGTAGGAGGCGCGCCCTCTGGATAGTGAGCGGATCGCCGTGGCATAACCGAACAGCTCGGACAGCGGCGCATGCGTCAATACCCGGGTAAATCCAGTGCCGGTATCGCTGTTTACTTCAATAATCGTACCGCGACGACTGGTAATGTCACCGATAATATCGCCCATATTTTCATCCGGCGTGGTAACTTCCACCTTCATAATCGGTTCAAGCAACGTAACGCCCGCTTTCTTGGCGGCGTCTTTCAGCGCCATCGAACCGGCAATCTTAAACGCCATTTCCGAAGAGTCGACCGGATGGTAGGAACCATCGACAATTTCCACATGGAAATCGGTCAGGGGGTAACCGGCCAGTACACCGGTCGCTGCTGCGCCGCGGATACCTTCTTCCACCGGCTTGATATATTCTTTCGGGATATTGCCGCCGACCACTTTGTTTTCGACGGTAATACCATGTCCGCGTTCCTTGGCAATCAGGTTGATCACGCAATGACCATACTGACCACGGCCGCCGGACTGGCGCACAAATTTGGTGTCGGCGGAAGCATCGCCAAGGATTGCCTCACGGTAAGCCACCTGCGGAGCGCCAACACTTGCCTCAACGTTGAATTCCCGGACCATACGGTCACGGATAATGTCAAGGTGCAGTTCGCCCATACCGGAAATAATGGTCTGCCCGGTGTCTTCATCGCTGCGAACCTGGAAAGTCGGGTCTTCTTCGGACAAAGCACCAAGAGCCTTATAAAGTTTATCGCGGTCGCTGCTGGTCTTCGGTTCCACGGCCATTGAAATAACCGGTTCGGGGAACGTCATGGATTCCAGAACAATGGCATTATCTTCATCGCAGATGGTGTCGCCGGTAACTACGTTTTTCAAACCGACGGCGGCGGCAATATCGCCGCTGAAAATCTCATCGCGTTCTTCACGCGAATTCGCATGCATCTGGAGCACACGGCCCAGACGTTCACGCTTGCGGGTACGGGGATTGTAAACCGTCATACCGCGTGCCGCGATACCACTGTAAACGCGGAAAAAGGTCAGTTTACCCACATACGGATCGTTCATGATTTTGAACGCCAGGGCGACAAGGGGCTCGGTATCGCTGGTCTTGCGGGAAATCTTTTCTTCAGTATAAGGATCGGTCCCTTGCGTGTCGGGAAGATCGACCGGGGACGGGAGATAACTGAGGATCATATCAAGAAGGTTCTGAATACCTTTATTCTTGAACGCGGTACCACAACCGACGGGAACGATCAAAGCTTTGATGACACACTCGCGCAAGGCTTTCTTGACCTGGGCGACTTCCGGCTTTTTGTCTTCAAGGAAAAGCTCCATGAGGTCTTCATTGTGCTCGGCAAGACATTCCACCAGATAATTGTAAGCTTCTTCGCGCTTATCTTTGTATTCAGCCGGCACTTCATCAATACGGATCTGCTGCCCCTGTTCGTCTTCATAGAAATGCGCTTTGTTATCAATAACATCGATAACGCCGAGAAAATCGGATTCTGCGCCGATCGGCAGCAGAATCGGACAGGCAGTAGCCTTCAGCTTGGAACGTATCTCGGCAACCGCGCCATAAAAATCCGCACCGACGCGGTCCATCTTGTTGATGAACGCAAAAATCGGAACATTGTATTTGCGGGCCTGGCGCCATACCGTTTCGGTCTGCGGCTGTACTTTTCCCACAGAACAGAACACCGCGACCGCGCTGTCAAGCACGCGCAACGAGCGTTCGACTTCAGCCGTGAAGTCCACGTGTCCGGGGGTGTCGATCAAGTTAATCCGATGCTCTTTCCAAAAACAGGTAGTAGCAGCGGAAGTAATGGTAATGCCGCGTTCCTGCTCCTGAACCATCCAGTCCATGGTAGCGGTGCCTTCATGTACCTCACCGATCTTGTAATTCTTCCCGCAATAGAAAAGAATGCGTTCACTCAACGTCGTTTTGCCCGCGTCGATGTGAGCCATGATTCCGATATTGCGCACTTTCGCCAAAGGCACACGACGCCCCGGCGCTTCCTGATACGTTTTTTCAATCAACTCTGCCATAAATCAGCCTTAAAAAAACCGCCGGAATTACCAGCGGTAGTGGGCGAACGCTTTGTTAGCTTGCGCCATTTTAAATGTGTCTTCCTTCTTCTTAATCGACGAACCGGTATTATCAAATGCATCCAGCAGTTCTCCTGCCAGAGATTCCACCATTGCCTTGCCCTTGCGGCCCTTGGCATAGCTGGTAATCCAGCGCATTGCAAGCGCCACCTGACGCTCCGGACTGACTTCCACGGGAACCTGATAAGTGGCACCGCCGACACGACGGCTCTTCACTTCCAGTTTCGGCTTGACGTTTTCAAGCGCCTGCAGGAATACTTCCAAAGGCTCCATATCGCCTTTCTTTTCCTTGATCAGGTCAAATGCACCATAAACGATCCGCTGGGCAGTCGACTTCTTGCCGCTGCTCATGATCGTATTGATTAAGCGCGCCACCAATTCGCTGTTGTACTTCACGTCCGGAGTCAACTCGCGTTTTACAGCTCTCCTTCTTCTCATTTACGTATCCTCGTTGTTATTTCTTCTTCTTGCCGGCGGCAGCTTCCTGGCCCGGCTTCGGACGCTTGGCACCGTATTTGGAACGGGCCTGACGGCGCTTTTCCACACCCAGACTGTCCAACGCACCGCGGACGATATGATAACGCACCCCCGGCAGGTCGCGGACACGACCACCCTTTACCAGTACCACAGAGTGTTCCTGCAGGTTATGCCCTTCACCACCGATATAGGCGGTTACTTCCTGGCCGTTGGTCAGGCGCACACGGGCAATCTTACGCAAAGCCGAGTTCGGCTTTTTCGGAGTACGCGTCGTCACCTGAAGGCAAACGCCACGACGTTGGGGACACGCAGAAAGAGCACGTGATTTGCTCTTGCTGACTTTGGACTTGCGTCCATTGTTCACTAACTGATTAATAGTCGGCATATTATTCTACCTGTTTTTGCTTATATATTATCAATTACAATTAATATTCAAACTGAAAGATTATAATCTAACGCCACGTGAAAACTTTTGCAAATTTTTTTTGCAAAATTTTCACGTTTTTTCGAATCAAATGACCGGACAAGTCAAAATCGCCAATGCAATTCAAACCTGTCCGGTATTTGGCAGGGTTCGGATCCGAAGACCCCTCCCCGCTTAATCTTCCCCTTCGGTATCGACACCATCGTCTTCAATGTCATCTTCGACATCTTCAACGTCTTCTTCGATATCCGCCGGATCATCATCGAAAATGTCATCCGAAATGTCTTCAAGCCGTGATTTGGGTTTCATATCCCGAATCGACTCGATCGGATCTTCCACCAGCTCTTCACCAAGTTTCTTGAGGCGAAGCGTTTGCAATGCCTCATAGCCGGTTCCGGCCGGAATCAAATGTCCGGTGATCACATTTTCCTTGAAGCCAATCAGATTATCCACCTTGCCGAGAGTGGCCGCTTCAGTCAGAATACGGGTCGTATCCTGGAACGACGCCGCGGAAATGAAGCTTTCGGTCTCCAGGGAGGCCTTGGTGATCCCAAGCAGCACCGGTTCCCATTGGGCCGGAGTGCCGCCTTTGCTCATCACTTCCTTGTTGATCCGCGTAAACTCGGAACGGTCAATCTGTTCGCCGGCCAGGTAGTCGGTGCTGCCCGGATCGGTGACTTTGACTTTCTGCATCATCTGACGGATGATGATCTCGATATGTTTATCGTTGATTTCCACACCCTGAGCGCGGTACACCAGCTGGATTTCATCAACCAGATAACGCTGCAACTCTTGAGGACCGCAAACTTCCAGCAGGGCATGGGGTACGATCGAACCTTCTGTCAGCTTCTGGCCTTTGCGGACGTAGTCGCCCTTGCTCACCGCCAGATGCTTATGGGACGGAATATTATTGTGCTCTTCGGTCATTCCGGTTTCCGGGTCGCGGATCACCAGCTGACGGCGTCCCCCGCGTCCAAGCTTATCCACTTCCACCACCCCATCGATACGGGCGATTTCAGCGATATCTTTCGGAATACGCGCTTCGAACAATTCGGCAATACGCGGGAGACCCCCGGTAATGTCTTTGTTCTTGGCGGAGGAACGCGGCACACGGGCCAGGATCATACCGGGTGACACCTTGGTTTTCGCCGTGATCATCAGGAACGCGCCGGACGGTAGCGGATAATTCGCCACGAAATCGCCCTGCTCATTCTTCAGCACGATCTGCGGATGCAGGTCGTCCCGGTGCTCCATAACGGTAATTTCCTCAACCCCGCCGCGGCGCTGCTTGTTCAGCGTCACACCTTCGACCAGGTCGTGGAGTTCCACCGTACCGAAACTTTCGGCAATGATCGGCACATGGTAAGGATCCCAATGAATAAAACGTTCATTGGCTTTGACTTTTTCGCCGTCGCCCTTTTCAAGCACCGCACCGGTTTCAATATCGTAACGGTCAAGTTCGGCCTCGCGCAAGGCGTCGGTCCAGTAGTCATAATCCTTATTAAAGAAAGTACCGATGGCTTCAGCTTCCAACTGCGCCTTTTCACGCGCATGTTTTTCAAGCTCCTTCGCCTTCTTTTCATCATAAATAATCGCCTGCCCGTTTTTGTTCACCACCACGGTCTCGCCGTTCTGGTTCTTAACGGTACGGACGTTAAACAGTTTGATCGTACCGGCACTGCGCGCGGTTATAACCGGCTGCCGGTAGGCCGACGAAGCAGTACCCCCGATATGGAACGTTCTCATCGTCAACTGCGTACCGGGTTCACCGATGGACTGGGCGGCAATAATGCCGAGCGCGTCTCCGCGTTCCGCCAGGCGGTCGGTAGCCAGGTTTTTGCCGTAGCACTTGATACAAACGCCGCGGACGCTTTCGCAGGTCAGGGTGGAACGAATCAGCACCCGGTTGATGCCGCGCTTTTCAATCAGCTCAATAACCGGCGGAGTGAATTCCTGATTCGCCTTGACGATCAGGCGTCCGTCTTCAAAAGCGGGATCGCGAATGTCCATGGCGCTGAAACGGCCGAGCAAACGCTGGCCCAACGGCATGATCACTTCGTCGCCTTCCACGATCGGAGAAACCCAGATACCTTTGATGGTACCGCAATCTTCTTCGCGGCAGATAATATCCTGCGCCACGTCCACGAGCTTACGGGTCATGTAACCCGAGTCCGCGGTTTTCAGCGCGGTGTCCGCCAGACCTTTGCGGGCGCCGTGGGTACTGATAAAGTACTCGAGCACAGACAACCCTTCACGGAAGTTCGACAGAATCGGACGTTCGATAATATCGCCGGACGGATTGGCCATCAGACCGCGCATACCGGCGAGCTGACGGATCTGGTCCTTGCTACCACGAGCGCCGGAGTCCATCATCGCGAACACCGGGTTAATCTCATCGCCGGTCCTGGTTTCATATTCCAGACGGGCAAAGAGTTCATTGGCCACGTCATTACTGCACTGGGTCCAGATATCGATGACCTTATTGTGGCGTTCGCCTTCGGTCAAGACCCCTTTATTATACTGGTCGACGATCTTGTCGATCTCTTCCCGGGCCTTTTCGATAATCTCTTTTTTGCTGTCCGGAATATTCAGGTCCGCCACCGAAATCGAGAAACCGGCCAGCGTCGCATATTCATAACCGAGGTCTTTCAACTTATCGAGAAGCTGTACGGACTGTTCGCTGCCGACCGTTTTGTAACAGTCGGAAATCAGCTTGCCAAGTTCCTTTTTCTTCGCTACATCGTTGAAGAAACCAAGTTTCGGATTCCAGATTTCGTTGAAAATCAGGCGGCCCGGGGTCGTCTGGATATACCTCGCGTCCTTATCGCCCCAAACCGTGTCTTTGCCGTAGTCCGGATTCGGCACGCGCACGGCATCATGAATTCTCAGGAAACCATGATACATGGCGAAAAGAACTTCGAATTTATCGGTGTAAAGTTTGGCTTTATCCTTGTTCCGGGGCTCACAGGTCAGGTAGTAAATACCAAGCGTGATGTCCTGGGTCGGCGAAGTAATCGGCTTGCCGTTTGCCGGAGAGAACACGTTGTTCGGAGCCAGCATCAGCAGTTTGGTTTCCATCTGCGCCGAGTTGGACAACGGCACATGCACAGCCATCTGGTCACCGTCGAAGTCCGCGTTGTAAGCGGTACAGACCAACGGATGGATACGGATGGCGGAACCTTCGATCAACACTGGATCAAAAGCCTGAATCGACAGTCGGTGCAGCGTCGGTGCGCGGTTCAGCATCACCGGATGACCCTGGGTTACTTCTTCCAGAATATCCCACACCACGTTTTCACCGCGCTCAATCATTTTCTTGGCGCCGCGAACGGTATGCGCGAAACCGCGCCCCTTCAGGTGGCGGATGATGAAAGGTTCGAAAAGGGTCAACGCCATTTTCTTCGGCAAACCGCACTGGCCGAGCTTGAGCTCCGGACCAACCACGATCACCGAACGACCGGAGTAGTCGACACGCTTACCGAGCAGGTTCTGACGGAAACGCCCTTGTTTCCCCTTCAGCATATCACTGAGGGACTTCAACGGACGGTTGCCCGCGCCGGTAACGGCACGGCCATGACGACCGTTGTCAAGGAGAGCGTCCACCGCTTCCTGGAGCATGCGCTTTTCATTACGGATAATCACTTCCGGGGTGCGCAACTGCAACAGGTTTTTCAAACGGTTGTTGCGGTTGATGACACGACGGTAAAGATCATTCAGGTCGGAAGTGGCGAAACGGCCGCCTTCCAACGGCACCAGCGGACGCAGGTCCGGCGGAATAACCGGCAATACCTTCAGAATCATCCATTCAGGACGGGAATTGCTGGCGATGAATCCTTCGACCAGACGAAGACGTTTGGCCAATTTTTTGCGGATCGCTTTATTCTTAGTGCCTTCAAGGCTTACGCCCAGCTCGTCCTTCACCGTATGCAAGTCGATCTTTTCAAGCAGGGTATGGATGGCAGGAGCCCCCATGTCCGCCTGGAAAGCATCGCCGTAGTCTTCACGGGCCTGACGATAATCCAATTCGGTCATGGTCTGACCGAGTTTGAGCGGGGTATCGCCGGGATCGGTAATCGCCCAGTCTTCATAGTAAATGACCCGTTCCAGCGATTTCGCCGTCATATCCAGCATCAAACCGATACGACTCGGCATACACTTGAAAAACCAGATATGGGAAACCGGCACCGCCAGGTCAATATGTGCCATGCGGTCACGACGGACCTTGGCCTGGGTTACTTCCACGCCGCAACGGTCGCAGACCACACCTTTGTGCTTCACCCGTTTATATTTACCGCAATTGCACTCCCAGTCCTTGGTCGGCCCGAAAATGCGCTCGCAAAACAGCCCGCCTTTTTCAGGTTTGAAACTGCGGTAGTTGATGGTTTCAGGATTCTTGACTTCGCCGTGACTCCATTTGCGGATCACCTCCGGCGAAGCGACATTAATCGAAACCGCGCCAAAAACCGATTGCGAGGACTGTCCGAGCAATTCGCGATAGGCATATGTATTATTATCACTCACGGTTTAATCCTCCAGAGTTATTCTTCTGTCTTGTTGACGGTGCGGATATCCAACCCCAGACTCTGCATTTCCTTCAATAGCACGTTGAAAGATTCGGGACGTCCGGCCTCGAGGATGCACTGCCCCTTGACGATCGATTCGTAAATCCGGGCACGCCCGGTCACATCGTCACTCTTCACGGTCAGCATTTCCTGCAGGTTGTAAGCGGCGCCGTAAGCTTCAAGCGCCCACACTTCCATTTCCCCGAAGCGCTGGCCCCCGTGCTGGGCTTTACCGCCGAGCGGCTGCTGGGTCACCAGAGAATACGGACCCACCGAACGGGCATGGATCTTGTTGGCCACCAAGTGGTCCAACTTAAGCATGTAAATCTGCCCCACCATGACGCGCTGGTCAAAACGATTCCCGGTACGACCGTCGAAAAGTTCGGTCTTGCCGTCGTATTCCCATTTGTCGCCTTCGCCTTTCTTAAAGCCGACATGATAGTTCTCACCGGTTTCATCTTCGTATTTCCGGTTGGCTTCATCCATCAGTTCGACGATCCGCGCTTCCCGGATACCGTCGAACACCGGGGTCGCAACTTTGAATCCAAGGATCTTTGCCGCCAGTCCCAGATGGGTTTCCAGTACCTGCCCGATATTCATTCGGCTCGGTACCCCCAGCGGATTCAATACGATATCCACCGGATTGCCGTCCAGCATGAACGGCATGTCTTCCATCGGGACAATTTTCGCCACAATACCTTTATTACCGTGACGACCGGCCATCTTATCGCCAACCTGCAACTTGCGTTTGCAGGCCACATAGACTTTCACTTTCTTGATCACGCCGGGATCAACACCGTCACCGGCTTCAAGATTGTTGATGGACTCTTCCTTGCCCGCTTCATTTTCTTCAAACAACGGCGCGCTCTGCGCAATGATCGATTTGATTGATTCTTTCAGCGGACAATCTTCCATCTTCCAGGAATTATACTTGTTCGCCAGTTTGAGGACCGCGCTCGGAGTCACCTTGCGATTCGAACTGATAAGCGGAGTCGCATCGTTCGTCGTGTCGTAGATCGGATACGGCAGTTTCTGGCCAAGCATGATTTCGGACAGCCGTGCGGCCAACTCTTCGACCAATTCGGCATTGCGCTGCTTATACTGGTCCTTGGCGCTCTTGATCTGACGACGAAGTTCCGATTTGGTCATCGACTGACGGTTCGGATCCTTGGCGTATTCCACGCGCACATCCATCACAATACCGCCCTTGCCGCTGCTGACCACCAGACTCGAATCCTTGACGTCGGCGGCTTTTTCACCGAAAATCGCACGGAGCAGCCGTTCTTCCGGGGCCAGTTCCGTTTCGCTTTTCGGCGTGATTTTGCCGACCAGGATATCGCCGGGGCGAACTTCAGCCCCGAGACGAACCACGCCGTCCGGACCGAGGTTGCGCAGCGCATCTTCGCTGACGTTCGGAATATCACGGGTGATTTCTTCCGGGCCAAGCTTGGTTTCGCGGCTGGTTATTTCAAATTCATCAATATGAATACTGGTGTAAATGTCTTCCTTCACCAGGCGTTCGCAGACAATAATCGCGTCTTCGAAGTTGTATCCGCACCAGGGCATAAAAGCCACCAATACGTTTTTACCGAGACCGAGCTCTCCGTTCTCTGTCGAAGCGCCGTCGGCAATCACATCTCCGGCTTCCACCTTCTGGCCGCGTTTGCACCAGGGACGCTGGTTGATACAGGTTCCGGCATTGCTGCGCAGGAACTTTTTCAGCCTGTAACGCTGGATTTCTTCCGGATAAGCCGTCTGGGCGGCGGGTTTGCCATCTTTGGTGATGATAATTTCAGAAGAACAGACTTCGGCGATGATACCCGGCTTTGCCACCGATACCACGGCACGGGAGTCCTTGGCGATTTTGGCTTCCAACCCGGTACCGACATAGGGCGATTCCGGCACCAGAAGCGGCACGGCCTGGCGCTGCATGTTCGATCCCATCAACGCACGGTTCGCGTCGTCGTGTTCGAGGAACGGGATAATACCCGCGGCGGCGCTGACCAACTGTTTCGGGGACACGTCCATGTACTGGATCTCTTCCTTCGGATGCTCCTCGGATTCTCCACGGTAACGGGCCATCACCTGCTTGCGGACGAAATGACTGTTTTCATCCAACGGCGCGTTGGCCTGGGCAATGACGAACTCTTCTTCCTTGTCGGCGGAGAGGTAATCAATCTGTTCGGTGACCTGCCCGTCAATCACACGGCGGTAAGGCGTTTCAAGGAAACCGAATTCATTGATGCGCGCATAAAGCGACATCGAAGAAATCAGACCGATGTTCGGACCTTCCGGCGTTTCAATCGGACAGACGCGACCATAATGGCTGGAGTGAACGTCACGAACTTCGAAACCGGCACGTTCACGGCTCAAACCGCCGGGACCGAGTGCCGACAAACGACGTTTGTTGGTGAGTTCGCTCAACGGGTTGGTCTGGTCCATGAACTGCGAAAGCTGATTGCGGGCGAAAAAGTCGCGTACCACCCCGGCAAAAGCCTTCGGGTTGATCAACTTATTCGGAGTCACGTTGGTTTCAGATGAATCGAGCAGGGTCATGCGCTCACGAATCAAACGTTCCGTGCGAAGCAATCCCACGCGGCAATGATTCTGGAGCAGTTCGCCCACGGTTCTCACGCGACGATTGCCCAAATGGTCGATATCGTCGGTCTGTCCGCCGGTACTGCGCAGTTTGATCAGATATTTGGTGGCGGCCATCAGGTCCAGCGCATTGAGCGTGCGTTCCGTAAGCGGCAGGTCGATTCCAAGACGTTCGTTGATCTTGTGCCGGCCCACCGTGCCGAGGTCATAACGCTTCACGTCAAAGAAAAGACGCTTTACCAACTGTTTGGCGTTGTTAATGTTCGGCGGATCGCCAGGACGCATGCGTTTATATATTTCCTTCAGCGCGTCTTCGCTGTTACGCGACGGATCGCGGCGCAGACAGCCAATCAGATAGTTGTCGCCGTCCGGAATATGAACCAATTCCACCTTCGGAATATTCAAATCCTGGAGTTGTTTCAAATGCGACTCGTTCATCTGAACGAGTTCTTCCATAATGACCACGCCGTTTTCGTTGGCGATGTCGCTGACAGTATAATAACAGTTCAGGTCCGGCTTTTTGACCAGCGAGCTGACCGAAAGGGTACTGACCTGATAGATCTGAGAAAGAATTTCCTTGTTGCTTTCGAAGCCCACGGCCCGCAGGAAAGTGGTAATGAGGAATTTGCGGCGGCGGCGGCGACGGTCTAAATATATATAAATCAAATCATTGATGTCAAATTGAACTTCCATCCAGGAACCGCGGTCGGGAATGATACGGAAGGAATAGAGCATGCGGCCACTGGTATGACGATTGCGTTCGAAGCAGATTCCGGGTGAGCGGTGCAACTGGCTGATAATGACACGTTCCGCTCCATTGATAACGAAAGTACCGCAATCGGTCATGAGGGGAATTTCCCCCATATAAACACGTTCTTTAATCTCCGCACCGTTATTTTTCAACAGGAAATCAGCGTAAAGCGGTGCACTGTAAATGTTGCCGTCTTTGATGCAGTCAACAACGTCGGCCTTGGCCTCACCGATGGTATAACCCAGATATTCGATAACCAACTGCTTATCGAAGCTCTCAATCGGGAATATTTCATGAAAGATCTCCTGAAGCCCCTGGTTTTTTCGGAGTTCGGGCGGAGTATCTTTCTGTAGGAAAGCATTATATGAATCGATCTGGATACCGATAAGATCGGGAATCTCCAGAACATCCTTCAAGCTACCAAAATTAATTCTATCTGACATAGTTCACCCTTGCAGATTAATTCAAAAGGCGAAGGTGAGAAAAACCGGCAGATTTATCTGCACCTGACAAAAAAATTTTTCAATCGAAAAACCACTGCGTTCTAAAACGCAAAAATACGGCGAGAAGCACAATTTGTGAATTCCCGCCGCATAAGGACGACGAAATCTTAGTTGATTTCAACCGCCGCACCGGCGCCTTCGAGCTGAGCTTTGATCTTTTCAGCTTCTTCTTTGGCAACGCCTTCTTTCAGAGCTTTCGGGGCAGCTTCAACCAAGTCTTTGGCTTCTTTCAGGCCGAGACCGGTAAGCGCACGAACTTCCTTGATCACGGCGACTTTGTTTTCGCCGAAGGATTTCAGGATGACGTTGAATTCGGTCTTTTCTTCGACGGCTTCAGCAGCGGCTGCGGGAGCAGCGGCGGCCACGGCCACGGGAGCGGCGGCGGAAACGCCAAGACGTTCTTCAAGAGCCTTGACCAGTTTCGACAGTTCGATCACGGTCATGTTCTCGATATAGGAGATGAACTCTTCCATTTTCGGGGTAACTTCGACTTCAGACATAGTGGATTCCTCCGTTTATTTTAATTGTGTGATTCTGAATTTGAGTTAATTGTTTCCATCAAGCTTATTTTTGTAAGCATTGACCACATTGACGATACTCGACGCTTTGGCGCTCAGCACAGTGACCAGGCCACGTGCCGGACCCTGCATGACGCTCAACAGCATGGAGTACAGAACTTCACGCGACGGCATCGAAGCGATGTCGTCCACATCCTTTGAACTCAACGCGGTACCTTCGAACAGACCACCGGCGGCAACGAGCTTTTCGTTGCTCTTGCTGAATTCCTGAATGACCTTGGCGGCGGGACTCGGATCGCCGCTGCCGGAAACGATGGCTGTGCTGCCTTTGAATTCCAAAGCGGTCAGGGAAGTAATTTCCTTCATCGCGATGGTTTTGCGAATCATGTTGTTCTTGATGACGCGGCAACTGGCATTGGCACCGGCAAGCTGATTGCGGAAGTTGGAAACTTCCTTGACCGACATATTGTTGCAATTCACAAAATAGACGAAATCAGATTCGAGCAAGCTGCCAATATAATTTACTAAATGGACTTTCTCATTTCTCATGATTGCCTCGCTAATTGTGTGACGTCAACACGTACGCCAGGAGTCATCGTGCCCGATACGGTGCAACTGATGAAGTAGGTTCCTTTCGCGGAAGTCGGCTTGGCCTTGCCCAGCGCATAACATACCGCGTCAAAGTTTTCCGTCAGGTCGGTCGCGGCAAAGGAAAGTTTGCCGATCGGCACATGGATACAGGCACCGCGGTCAGTACGGAATTCCACACGACCGGCTTTCGCTTCGCGGACGGCGCCGCCGACCGCTTCGGTCACGGTACCGGTTTTCGGGTTCGGCATCAAGCCGCGCGGACCGAGCACCTTACCCAGGGGACGAACCATCTTCATCGCTTCAGAAGTTGCGATCAGGACATCGAAATCGAGCCAGCCGCCTTTAATCTTCTCCACCAAATCTTCGTAACCGACGAATTCGGCACCGGCTTCGCGGGCTTCATCCGCCTGCGGACCGGAAGCGACCACGGCGATACGAACCGCTTTACCGGTCCCTTTCGGCAGCGCCACCGCACCGCGGATCGTCTGATCCGACTTTCTGGCGTCAACACCCATCTTGAAAGCAACTTCGACCGTCTGGTCGAATTTGATAGCGGGCATTGACTTCAGAATTTCGATAGCCTCAGTCAGCGGATAACGGCGTTGACGGTCGAACATTTCCAACTGTTTTTTGTACAACTTGCTGGTCTTGCTCATTCGACCACCTCGATACCCATGCTACGGGCCGTTCCTTCAATGATTTTCGATGCAGCTTCAGCATCCCGGGCGTTCAAGTCTTCCTTCTTGATTTCCACAATCTCCAGAATCTGCGCCTTCGTGATCTTCCCAGCCGTAGCCCCTTTGCCCGGAGTCTTCGACCCGGATGCAAGACCGGCAAGCTTCTTGATCAGATTAGCCGCCGGCGGGGATTTGGTGATGAAGGTGAAAGAGCGATCCTGATAAACAGTGATCACCACCGGGATGACCATCCCACTCTGGGATTGAGTGGCGGCGTTGAACTGCTTACAGAAATCCATGATGTTGACCCCTGCCTGACCCAGAGCCGGGCCGATGGGCGGCGCCGGATTAGCTGCGCCCGCAGGGATCTGCAACCGGATTTGACCTGTTACTTTCTTTGCCATTAAATGATCTCCGATTTACCGCAGAGTGTGGTCAGAACCGACAGGAATTCTCCCACAACACTGCTAACTATAACTAATGAAAAGTTCCGGAAAGCGACTTATTCGTCGCGTCCGACCTGCCAGAACTCCAATTCAACGGGGGTTGAACGACCGAAAATCGAAACCATCAGTTTCAATTTGCCGCGTTCATTGTCGATCTCTTCCACAGTCCCTTCAAAATTCTCGAACGCACCGTCTTTGATCCGGACCGTTTCACCGATTTCATAAAGAATTTTGGGTTTGACTTTCTCTTCTTCGGGACTGTTCTGGCGGAACAGTTCCGCCACTTCCGATTCGCTCAGCGGAACGGGATTCTTGCCGCCGCCGATAAAACCGATAACGCCCTGAATATCGCGAACATAATACCAGCCCGACTCATTGATCACACCGGTTTCCGGGTCGTACAGATCCATTCGTACCAGAATATAGCCCGGAAAGAATTTTCGCTTGGTGGTGATTTTCTTGCCTTTGCGGACTTCCGATACTTTTTCCTCAGGGATATAGGCTTCATATACCGGAACGTCGCTCCCCTCGATCTCAATCTGACGCTGTATGGTGTTGCAAACCTTGTTTTCCTGTCCGGAAAGCGTATGGATCACAAACCACTGGCCCTTTGATTTATTGTCTTCCATTTCGTGAAGTCCTTTGCAATTGCTCAAATCGTAGTCACCAAACCGATCAAGAATGTAATGATCAGGTCAACAACGGCGACAAATGATGACAGGATCGTCATAGCTACCAGAACCAATAAAGTAGATTCCAAAAGTTCGTTCTTATTCGGCCAGGTGCATTTATGCAGTTCACTTCTGGTGTCTTGAAGGAATTGCCGAATTCTCCCCATTATGCTGACACTACTCATTGTTCGCCCTTGAAATAAATTTATTATAATGCTGAATTAAAAAATGGCAGGAGCGGGGAGGTTCGAACTCACGACCTGCGGTTTTGGAGACCGCTGCTCTACCAACTGAGCTACACTCCTGCAAAATTCCTTAAAAACTCAGCGCGTTTCCTTGTGAACCGTGTGCTTGCGGTCAAATTTGCAGTACTTCTTTTTTTCGAGACGCTCCGGAGTATTGCGCTTTTCCTTCATGGAAGTATAATTGCGCCGCTTGCACTCCGTGCATTCCAATATGATGATTTCACGCGCCATTTCTTTTACCTGTAAATTTTTGATAGTTATCCCGGACAGTCGGAATGACTGTCCGGGATACCAATTATTCAAACCAATTGAGACTACTCAATGACTTCTGCAACTCTACCGGAAGCAACGGTACGACCGCCTTCACGGATAGCGAAACGCAGACCCTTTTCCATAGCGATGGGGTGGATCAGTTCCACAGTGATCGAGGTGTTATCGCCAGGCATCACCATTTCGGTGCCTTCCGGCAACGTGATAATACCGGTGATGTCCGTGGTACGGAAATAGAACTGCGGACGATAGTTGGAGAAGAACGGAGTATGACGGCCGCCTTCTTCCTTGCTCAACACGTAGATTTCAGCGGTGAACTTGGTGTGCGGGGTGATGGAACCGGGCTTCGCCAGAACCTGGCCGCGTTCCACGTCGTCTTTCTTGGTGCCGCGGAGGAGACAGCCGACGTTATCACCGGCACGACCTTCGTCGAGCAGCTTGCGAAACATTTCAACACCGGTAACGGTGGTCTTGACAGTCGGGTGGATACCAACGATTTCAACTTCTTCGTTGACCTTGATGATACCGCGTTCGATACGACCGGTAACCACGGTGCCGCGACCTTCAATCGAGAAGACGTCTTCGATCGGCATCAGGAACGGCAGATCGGTAGCACGGACCGGTTCCGGAATATAGCTGTCAACCGCGTCCATCAGTTCGATGATGCATTTGCAGTCCGGGTTCGCGGGATCGCCGCTGGCTTCAACAGCCTTCAGAGCGGAACCCTTGACGATCGGAATATCATCGCCGGGGAAATCGTAATCGCTGAGAAGTTCGCGGACTTCCATTTCGACGAGTTCGAGCAGTTCCGGGTCATCAAGCTGGTCAACCTTGTTCAGGAAGACGACGATAGCCGGCACACCGACCTGACGGGCCAGGAGGACGTGTTCACGAGTCTGGGCCATCGGGCCGTCAGTCGCAGCGATAACGAGAATAGCACCGTCCATCTGGGCGGCACCGGTGATCATATTCTTAACATAGTCAGCGTGGCCGGGGCAGTCCACGTGAGCGTAGTGACGGATGGCGGTCTGATATTCAACGTGCGAAGTATTGATGGTAATACCGCGTTCACGTTCTTCCGGAGCGTTGTCGATTTCGGCATAGTCGCGAACTTCACCGCCGTTAAGCTTGGCCATGGTCATGGTGATGGCAGCAGTCAAAGTAGTTTTGCCGTGGTCAACGTGACCAATGGTGCCCACGTTTACGTGCGGCTTTGTTCTTTCGAATTTTTCTTTAGCCATTTTTTGCTTTCCTCCTGGTCTTGTTAACCTTTAGAGCGATTTTTCTTATGTTTTATAGTTATGGTTGACAAAAATAACTGAACCAATGCACAAAATGGAGCCCACAACCGGACTTGAACCGGTGACCTCATCCTTACCAAGGATGTGCTCTACCAACTGAGCTATGTGGGCATCGCCTGAAACATTTCCACGAACTGGTAACATATCACCGCTCGACGTCAATGTCAAACCTGAAATCCGAAAACTTCAGGCTGTAATATCAAAAAAAATGGTGCTCGAGGGGGGACTTGAACCCCCACGGACGAATCCACATGCACCTCAAGCATGCGCGTCTGCCAATTCCGCCACCCGAGCACGAGTGATATAAACAGACCCTTAAAATAATCCTTATTGGAAATATTTCAAATCAAAATCCGGCTTTTTTTCAGATTTTTTTGCCCATATTCCCAAAAAAACACCTTGAAATACGAAAAAACATCCGCTTCCCCCGTTAAAGGGACGAATCGGGCGGAAGCTCCTTGTCCACCCTTTTTTCCGTCATCCGGCTCTGCCGGTAGGCAATAAAAAGCATTTTGAACCCAATAACCGCCGACAGCAGATAGCCGACTATCCCGATAATCGAAATATTCTTGTACAACGGGGGCAGTTTGGCATGTACGACAATCGACGAACCCAATACCAGCGAACCCAGCACCAGCGAATGAGCAATCCGGTTCCCGATTTTTACAAAGATATCCTCCACCGCAATTAGTTCATTGATCTGCAACTGCACCTTCAATTTGCCTTTCCGGGTCTGTTCCAGCACGGATTGGGCATCCAGCGGAATTTTTCCGGCAACCTCCAGGAAATCCTCGGCGGGACCGGAAAAACGATGAAGCAGATAAGATGGCTTTAAGGTCATGCGGCGCAACCGTTTGACAAACGGCTCAAGGTGATCGATAATTTTCAGGTGCGGGTCCATGTCACGCCCGAAACGCTCCAGCGTCATGACGGTTTTGATCAGCATATAGAGATCCGGTTTGATTCTCAAGTAATTCTGGATCAGAATATTAAGCAACTTTTCGAGCACTTCGCTCAAATTCAGTTCTTCCACCGGCAGATAGAGATTTTCATCAATCAAATCGGTAATATCAGCAGTCAGGACGTCGAGGTCCGGCTCCCTTAGGTGCGTGGTAAAGCGCAGACAACCCTGCACAATCCGCTCCTGGTCGCGCTGGATCACGCTCTCCAGAAGCCGCGCGAAATAGCGCCGTTCCTCAACCGTGATTTTTCCCATCATCCCGAAGTCGATAAAGCAGATGGAGTCGTTTTCCTGGAGAAAAACGTTACCGGGATGCGGGTCGGCATGGTAAAAACCATGGACGAATATCTGATCGAGAATCGCATCAACGGCGCGGGAGGCAATCAATGGCAGATCGTACTGCCACTTATATTTTTCGATATCGGCAAGGAATTCCGTACAGCGCAGCCCCTGAACTTCCTGCATCGTCAGGACTTTGGCGGTCGAATATTCCCGGTAAATCCGCGGGGCATTGACGTGACGGTTGTCGCTGACCATTTCACGGAAACGCCGGGCATTGGTAGCCTCAATCTTGAAATCAAGCTCTTTACGCAGGGATCTGCCGAACTCACTGATAATGGCCGACGGTTGGAGAATCGCCAGTTCCTCCACGTGGGCTTCGGCGATTTCGGACAGATGCATCATGATCTCCAGGTCAATCGCGATAACCCGGTGAATGCCGGGACGCTGCACCTTGATCACAACCTTCTCGTCATTAAGCGTAACGGCCCGGTGCACCTGGGCCATTGAAGCGGCCGCAATCGGTTCCGCCGTAAACTCCTTGAATATTTCTTCCGGCGAAGCCCCAAGCTCTTCAATGATGATTTTCCGCGATTTATCCTCGGCAAACGCAGGCACTTTGTCCTGCAGTTTGGCCAACTCTTCAATATAATCATGAGGCAGCAGGTCGGGACGAGTAGCCAGCATCTGCCCGAATTTAATAAACGTCGGCCCCAGGGCTTCAATGGCAAGACGGAGCCGAACCGATCTCGGCTGATCGCTGATCTGTCCGTTTTTCGGCCTCAGGCGTTTCATGCTGTATTCAATATAGCGGGGCGCACGAATGCGTTGAAGAATATCCTCAAAACCGAACTTCAACAATATCCGGAGGATTTGCCGGTATCGCCTGAATGTGCGATAGGCATGCCCTACCCGTCCGATGCTTTTTATCTTCAACATGTCCCCCTCCGGCCTCCAAAAGACTTCCCGGCCTCGCGACCGTAAATCAATCCTGAAAAAACCGTTTTCTTAACTATCTTGTCGAGCACTTCAATTTTCCGCCATGGTTTCGGCCAGCTTGATTTTTTCCAGCAGGATGGCATCAATATCCCGGTGCTTTACCAGTTTGCCGCCCGCTTTTGCCTTTTTCATCCATTCTTCCGCCGCCTTCACATCTTTTTCCGTACCGATTCCGTAAGTATAACAGCGCGACAGGTTGAATTCCCCAGTGGGATTACCCAGTTCCGCGGCTCGTTTGATGTACATAAACGCCAGAAGCGGCTCGATCCGGACCCCGGCGCCGTAACGATAACAGACCCCGAGGTTATTCAAAGCCGGCGCATAATTCATCCGCGCGGCCTGATTGTAATAAGCCACGGCGGTTTTCAGGTTGCGTTCCTTGTAGGCCTCCTCCTGATAGATCACGCCGAGGTTGAACACCGCCTCCTGCACATTCTGCGCCGCCGCCAGCTTATAATAATGAATGGCTTCGCTGTAACTCTGCTTCATGCCGATCCCGAAGTAATTGCAAAGCCCCAGATAAAACTGCCCGTATTTGTCCCCCTGCCCCGCCGACAAGTGGAAATATTTGAGCGCCATTCCGAGATTAAACGCAATCCCGGCGCCGTCAAAATAGCATTTCCCCAGCAACGCCTGTGCGCGCGGATCATTCATTTCCGCCGCGAAATGATAATAGTCCACCGCTTTTTGAATATCCGCCTGAACCCCGATCCCGTTCTGATAACAGAGCCCGAGGTTGCAGAATGCCGGGGCATATCCGCGGTCCGCCGCCATGCGGTAATAATCGACCGCTCTTTTGAAATCCTTTTCCACCCCCATGCCGAATCGGTAAAATTCGCCGAGGGCATTCATCGCTTCCGGGTCCCCGAGCAGGACCGACTTCCGGTAATACTCAAGGGCCTTGTCGATATTGACCTTTACGGCAATGCCGTTCTCATAACAGCGCCCGAGGTTGTACAGCGCCGCCGCATTCCCCCGTTCCGCCCCTCTTTCGTACCAGAAAACCGCGATTGACTCGCTCTGCTTCACTCCGATTCCATTCTCATAACACCACCCCAGACTCAACTGGGCCGGACCGTATCCCTGTTCCGCCGCCAACCGATAGTAAGTGGCCGCCAGATAAAGATCCGTCCTTACTCCTTTGCCGTATTCATAATTGAGTCCAAGCAGGTATTGCCCCTGCGGATCACCCGCCGCGGCCGCCAGCGAATAATATTTATCGGCATATTCAAAACTCTGCGGAACGCCCAGTCCTTTTTCGAAGCACACTCCGAGCGCGCAGAACGCCGGAGCATACCCTTGTTCGGCGGCGGCAAAATAATAAATCGCGGCCTTCGTCAAATCCTGTACCACGCCAACACCGTTGGCATAGCACCAGCCGACTCCATATTGTCCCTCCGAACATCCCCGGTCGGCGGCGGACTGAAAATACTGAAATGCCTTTTTCCCGTCCCGCTCTTTTTCCGGCCCGTCAAAGCCGTAATGACGGGCCTGTTTGACCATTTCCCCGCAATCGGCAGAAGCCTTCCCCACCTCGCCCGCCCCGGTCAAACCGAGGACACATACAGCGAACAGCCCCAAAATATATTTTAGCATAATAAGTCCTGTCCTCCAAAAAAAATGCCGTTTATGCAAATATATCGCATAAACGGCAACGATGCAAATCGAAAATCAGTGTTTGCGCCGGGTCGGGATATGGGCGCTTTCGCCGTGGACCGCGTGAGCGGCTTCCATCATCGCCTCACCCAGTGTCGGATGCGCATGGATGGCCTTACCCAATTCACGGGCGGTGGCTTCCATCTGCATGGCCGGACCGGCTTCCGCGACCAGGTCGGTGGCATGGGGTCCGACGATGTGCACACCGAGGATACGGTCGGTTTCGGCGTCGGCCAGAATTTTGACGAAACCGTCGGTATCGTTGATCGCCATCGCCTTGCCCAGCGCGGCGAACGGGAATTTGCCGACTTTATAGACAATGCCCTGTTCCTTGAGCTGTTCCTCGGTCTGGCCGAGCATACCGATTTCCGGCTTGGTGAAAATACAGCCGGGGATCAGGTCATAGTTGAATTCATTGCGTTTGCCGCAAATATTGTCCACCGCGCAGCAGCCCATGGCGCTGGCCAGGTGCGCCAACCAGATTTTACCGCCGATGTCGCCGATCGCATAAATGCCAGGAGCGTTGGTACGGCAATGTTCATCGACCGGAATCCAGCCGCGTTCATTGGTTTTGACGCCGGCCGCCGCCAGGTTCAGCCCGTCGGTCACGGCTTTGCGCCCGATTGAAACCAGCAGATAATCGCCCTTGACCGCTTCCTTGCCGACTTTGGCGGAAACACCGGTCTTGGTCGCTTTGATATCGCTCATTGCTTCACCGGTCATAATGGTAATGCCCATCTCGGTCATTTTGCGGGTCAGGAGCTTGGACACTTCCTTGTCCACGGGGGGCAGGATCGACGGCAGCATTTCCACGACCGTGACCTTGGTGCCGAGTCCGGCGAAGAGGCAGGCGAATTCACAACCGATCACGCCGCCGCCGAGCACCAGCAGGCTTTTCGGAATCTCTTTGATGTCAAGCAGTTCAGTAGAGGTCATAACCCGCGGACTGCGGGGGATGAACCCGGGCACCAGGGATTCGGAGCCAGTGGCGATGATAATGTTTTTCGCGGAAATGCGGGTTCCGGCGTCGGCGCCGTCCATGACCATCACGTCTTTGCGGGCCAGGAATGTCGCGGTACCGTTGAAAACAGTCACGCCGGCGGCTTTCAGCAGCGAGGCGATCCCGCCGCGGAGCTTGCCGACGACGTCATTTTTGCGTTCAAGCATTTTCGCCCAGTTCGGCGCGATTTTGCCGGAGATATCAACCCCGAATTCAGCCGCAGCCAACGCTTTTTCATAGACTTCGCCACCGGCGATAAGGGTTTTCGTAGGGATACAGCCGATATTCAAACAGGTGCCGCCGAGATTTTTGCGTTCCACCAACGCGACCGAAAGTCCATTTTGTCCGGCCCTGATTGCGGCCACATAACCGCCGGGCCCTCCACCAATCACACACACATCGAAGTTTTTCATTTTTCTACTCTTTCCTTAAGAATTATATTGGAGTGGTTGCATCAATTCAATAATCCGGTCCAGAATCACCGGCACATCCTCCAGACGCCCGACGCCAGTATCGCCGCAGGCGACAAGCCCTTCGCCGGGTCCCACGACCCGGACGCCGCGCTGTTTCAGAAGTTCAACATTCGCCCGGGTAGCCGGATTTTTCCACATCCGCGGATTCATCGCCGGAGCCACCAGCACCGGGCCTTCGTGCGACAGTGCACAGGTGGACAACGCATCGTCGGCAATCCCGTGCGCCAGCTTCGCCAGCATATTCGCCGTACACGGCACAATCGCCAGCAGCACGCAATGCTCGGCCAACGCAATATGCCCCGGTTCCCACTCCGGCAGATCCCACAGTCCGGTCATCACCCGGTTTCGCGACAGCGTCTGAAAGGTCAGCGGCGTCACCAGTTTCTGCGCATTCGCGGTCATAACCACATGCACGTCATATCCTTTCTGCGTCAGTTTACTGCACAGATCGGCGGCTTTGTAAGCGGCAATACAGCCGGTTACGCCCAATAGAATGGATTTTCCCTTTTTTTCAGACATTGAACAAATCCTCCGGCATACGTTTGGTGGCGGAACGCAGGGTACGGATCAGCGCCATCATCTCGCGGACGCTGTTTTCAAGCTGCTGGTTAACCAGCAGATAGTCATATTTTTTCCAAAAGCTGATTTCATAGGCGGACTTGGCAAGACGCTGACGGATCTGGTCCTCGGTATCGGATTCGCGCCCACGCAAACGGCGCTCCAGCTCCGCCATAGACGGTGGAACCACAAAAATGAATTCAGCGCAGCGCGCCAGCAGCGGATCGGCGGCGGTGGCCTCGCGAATCTGCATGGCACCCTGAATATCGATGTCGAGAAAAACGTCCTCGCCGCACATTACCGAATCCAGCACTTCGCTTCTCAGCGTACCGTAGTAATTGCTGAACACCTCGGCGTGTTCGATGAATTTGCCATCGGCGATCCTTTTCCGGAATTCCTCATGGCTGATGAAATAATAGTCCCTGCCGTCGCATTCGCCGGGACGCGGGCCGCGGGTCGTACACGAGATCGAGAACCGGATGTCCGCCATTTCCTGACGCACCCGCTGGCAGATGCTGGTTTTGCCCGCACCGCTGGGGCCGGAAACAATTACCGCCGTGCCAAGGGCCTTTTTGCCGTTCATCAATTCCATCGTTCACTCCTTGCTGTTCCAGGCTTCGATCGCCGCCCCGCAATCGTCTTCCCATCCTTCATGCGCCCATTGCAGCGGAAACCCCAGGCATTGCTCCGGCTTGACCTCCTGAATGAAACAGGAGGGCGGATCGCCGTGACGGAAAAACACACAGCTTCCATCCTCCTGATCCCTCAGCGACAAGCCTTTGCGATCCTGGGTAAGCCGGGTGTATTCCTCAAGAAACGCCCCGGCATCCATGCCCATCCATGCCGCGATCCGGTCGATTTCGCCGTCCTTCAGCCGGACATCTCCGGGCCAACAGCAACAAGCGCCGCAACGGATGCATTTAAAGTTCATCATATAAAAACCACAAGGGGATATTCCACACTGCGGTGAAATACCCCCGGTATTCGTTCTACTTTTGCCGAATTACTGGAAGCTCTCAAACGTAAGATCGTCGCCCTTGATGTCGATCAGGACAAGCCCGAGTACGGCATCGACGATTTCAATCGGGTGAATCGAAAGGTCGGCTTCAATCAGCACAGCCCCCAGCGACCCGCCGAATTCCCAGTAGTCAAGCGCCCCGTCATGATAATTGAAATATCTGGCATCCGGTGACGGAAAACCGGTATCGTCCATGAAATAAGGATAGACCCAACGGGTATGGTTGCGGCGTTCGTAATCGGCGCCACGGACGCAGGAGAAAGACCATCTCCAACCTTCTTCGAGGGCGCCGCCGTACTGACGGTTAATGTCTTTAATAGCCTTGGCGGTAGCACCAATCCCGCCGCCGAACTGAAATGCATGGGTTGCGCGGAGTTCGGCACGTAGCGTCGGACCCACGCCGATATTCAGCGTAAACGTATCAAGGATATCGAGAATCCGGTTCGGCACATACAGCGCCAGTTTGTCCACCCATTGAGCCTGAGTCGCCGCACCACAAAACATGATCGCCGCAAACACTGTTCCCATCAAAATTTTTCTCATGTCATAACCTCATATTGATAATTTTCAAAATTCTGATATCCAAATGCAATTAGCATTGTCGTTATAATAATGTATTTTTTGGCTTATTCAAATTAAATTTGTAATTTTTTTAATCGAAAGGGGTGGATTTTTATCAAAATTTCTCCAACATTATCAAATATGGAAGTGAAAAGGCCGGAAACCGGTCTCATTTTTCACCGGTAACCAATGTGAAGCGCGTATTGAATGCACCTTCGTAGCTTTGCGGAATCCGGCGGTTATCGAAATCCGCATTTTCGTTCAGCGCCGTATAACCGGCGATCAGGCGGCTTTTCAGGACCGGGTCCAGCTTGTGGGTGCCGTTAAGAACAAACACCGAGGGACGACTCGGCAAACGCCAAAGCGCCATCGCGGAAGCATCTTTCGGC
>CALABZ010000059.1 GCA_937888615.1 uncultured Lentisphaeria bacterium
GGGAAACTTACGATGTCGGATTTGAATCGCCTGAGTTTATCGATCGAAAACTCACTGTGTCAGAAGCTTGACGACATGGTGCAGAAACACAATTACCGGAACCGTTCGGAATTTATTCGCGACCTGCTGCGCGACAAACTGGTCGAGGAACAGTGGAACAACGCCCCCGAGGTTCTGGGCACCATCACCCTGATTTACGATCACCACCAACGGGAACTCAATGCCAGGCTCACCCGGATTCAACACGATTCCCAGGCTCATATCCTGGCCGGAACCCACGTTCACCTGAGCCATGAAATTTGCGCGGAAATGATCATGCTGCGCGGCACCCCGGAAGATGTCCGGGCGCTGTATCTGGAGCTGAAAAAACCGAAAGGAATCCTCCACGCCGTCCTAAGCATGAGCTCGACCGGCGAAGCCCTGAACTGATCAGAACGGCCAGCGAATCAGCGTTGAACCCCAGGTCAATCCCCCGCCGACCGCGGTCAGAAGGATCATCTGTCCTTTTTTCAACAGATTCTGCTGGAGCATTTCATCAAGCGCCAGGCCGATGGTGGCGGCACAGGTATTGCCGTACAAGTTGACGTTGGCGAACACTTTCTCACGCGGCACCCCGAGACGATCGGCGGCGGCATTCATGATCCGGATATTGGCCTGGTGCGGCACCATCCAGTCGATAGCGTCGGCGGCAATGCCTTTCTCACTCATCAACTCCTTGCTGCATTCGTACATCTTGCAGACGGCGAGGCGGAAAATCGCCTGCCCGTCCATTTTCAGGAAATGCAGATGCTGCTCCACCGTGTCGAACGTCGCGGGCATGCCGGAACCGCCGGCGGGAATCAACAGCCGGTCCAGGTAGGCGCCGTCGGTCCCCATTTTACAGCCGACGAAGCAATCCTCGAACTCATCGCCGGAGGCCAGCAGCGCCGCGGAAGCGGCATCGCCGAACAGTACACAGGTATCGCGGTCCGTCCAGTCGACGACTGCGGACATTTTTTCGGAACCGACCACCAGCACCCGCTTCAACGCGGGATTGGCGATCATGAACGAGCGGGCCGTTTCCAAACTGAAAATAAATCCGGAACAGGCCGCCTGAACATCAAAACAGACCCCCCGGGTATTGCCCAGTTTCCGTTGAAGCGCACAGGCGGTGCTCGGAAATGTATACTCGGGCGAAGTGGACGAAAGCACGATCAGATCGACATCTTCCGCGCGGGTATCCCCCATAGCCAGAGCCTTGCGGCACGCTTCCAGACCGAGATCCGATACCTGTTGTTCGGGCGCGGCGATACGGCGCTCCGTAATCCCGGTCCGGGTTCGGATCCATTCATCGTTGGTGTTGACGATTTTCTCCAGATCGAAGTTCGTCATTATTTTTTCCGGCACATAGGAGCCGGTGCCAATTATCGATATCCCCATCAAAAACCTACAGCCATAAAATTACAGTTACATCTATTTACAATAACATAGAATTATGGAATATTCAAGAGTCCCCCTCCGATTTGTTTGGAAAATAATAATTTTTTGATTTGAAAATTTCAATTGAAACGGTAAAGTTGCACTCGTTCCATCTTGATGTCACAACAATAAACCGGCAACAATTGTACAAGGAGAATGTCATGCAGGACGGGTCGGGGCATATGGAAGGGTTGGCAAGTATTGATGCCTACGTCGTTACAATCATTGTCGCTTATGTCGCCGCAATCATGCTGGTCGGTTGGTGGGCTTCCCGCAAGGTGAACAACATGGATGACTTCCTCGTGGCCGGACGCAAACTGCCCCTGTGGATGGCCACCGCCACCCTGCTGGCCACCTGGTTCGGCGCGGGCTCCAGCATGGGGGTCGCGGCCACGGTTTACCGCGACGGCGTATACGGCGTGGTGGCCGATCCTTTCGGCGCGGCGTTGAGCCTGATCCTGGCCGGATTGTTCTACGTCACCATCCTCCGGCGGATGCGGCTCCTGACCGTAACCGATATTATTGAACGCAGCTACGGGCGCGGCGCCGGGGTTTACGCGTCTTTCTGGATGCTGCCGGTTTACATCGGCTGGCTGGGCGTGCAGATTATGGGGGTGGGCAAAATCGTCAATATCCTCTTCGGCATCGATGAAGTATGGGCGTCGCTCATCGCCGCCGTCATTATCCTGATCTATACATTCGCCGGCGGCATGTGGGCGGTTACGCTCACCGACGTCGTCCAGGTGGCGCTGATCGTTTTCGGGCTTTCCATCATCGCGCCGCTGGCGGTGAAATCCTGCGGCGGCCTCAGTACGCTGCTCGAACGCATTCCGGCCTCCGATATCAGTCTGTTGCCTCCGGACCGTGATTACAATTCCATGGTCAGCTATTTCGGTCAGTGGATTGTGATGGGGCTGGGGTGTATCGTCGGGCAGGATCTGATCCAGCGTTCGCTGGCCAGCAAATCCCCCGCCATCGCCGGCAAAAGCGCCCTCCTGAGCGGGGTCGGCTACCTGTTCCTGGGGTTGATCCCGATCACCATCGGTTTCTGCGGACGCTACATCAACTGGAAAATCGCCCCCTCGCTGTTGACCGACGGGACGCTTAAAGACCCCGACCAGTTGATCCCCCTGATGGCGGTACAGGTACTGCCGTCGTCGCTGCTGGCGCTGTTCCTGAGCGCATTGCTGGCGGCGATCATGAGCTCGGCGGACAGTTCTCTGCTGGCCGGGTCTTCGCTGATTACCAACAACATCATCCGTCCCCACATGCCGCACCTGAGCGACCGCCGGTTATTGTGGCTGACCCGGCTTTTCACGGTAATTCTCACGGCATTGTCGTTTTTCCTGGCGCTGAATGTGGAGAAAATGTTCTCGCTGCTGGTGAACTCGTGGGCTTCACAGCTCCTGGTCATTTTCCTGCCGGTCACCACCGCCATTTACTGGAAACGGGTCGGCAAAGCGGCTGCCTGGGCCAGTATGGTCACGGGGCCCATCGTCTGGATCGTCTACACGCTGTGGGAAGCGGATTTTTCCATTCAATACATCCTGACGGAAAATATCGACGACACCCTCTACCGGGGTTCGATGTACGGCTTCGCGGCGGCACTGCTGGCGCTGGCGGTAACCGCCTGGCTGCGCCCGCGCCGTCCCGACGAGCCGGAACTGGTCCTGCCCCCGGCCGACAATGACAAACTCCCGGAGCAAGCCTGAGCTTATCGGGTGTGATGCCATAGACCGATTTCCGGAAAAAATAACTTTTTTCATCCTGAATGCTTGCAAAAAACAACTCGGGCATTATAATATAATTGCAACATATATAGATATGTTAAAACGTAATGTAAATCGTTGCC
The DNA here is from genome assembly GCA_937888615.1 of uncultured Lentisphaeria bacterium. GTDB lineage: Bacteria > Verrucomicrobiota > Lentisphaeria > Victivallales > Victivallaceae > UBA5239. Next base: position 3,311 of record CALABZ010000059.1, read on the forward strand.
GCAAATGAACAATATCGGATCAGGTATGAAAAAATTTAAACGAATCATCGTCGGAGCCGGTTGCTGGAGCGCCGGGTGCATCCTGCGGGGAGACGCCGACACGGTGGTCATCGACCGTCATGCCGCCGTCGGCAGGGAATTTTTCGACAGTTACCGGGAGTGTCGTTCGGACGGTGCTCCGCTGAATACCCCGGCCGCCCGTGAACTTCAGCAGGAATTGGCTGATCGGTGCAAATCCGGCGACATATCGGCACTGGCTCCGGCCCTCTATTCGAAACTGTACCACCTGACCGACCGCTTTCGCCTGTGGACCGAGATCACGAACATCCGCCGCGAAGCGGATTGCTGGCGCCTCGCCACCCACGATGTCGAGGGCGACAAGATGGTATATGGCGAAGAACTGATCGACGCGACGCCGGAATGCCTCACCTGTCCGGCGTTCGGACGCTCCAATATTGCCGGGATGCGCCTCAATGCCATCGTCTGGACCCCCGACCGCGGGCGTTGGGAGAACGGTTCGTCTCTTCGTCCGGGCAGAAAAGCGGACGAATTCGTTTTCTCCGTTGAAATTCCGCCGGAAACCGATTGGGCGACGGCCCGGGCATTGCTGTTGACCGCATGGCGGAAGCGCCCGGAAAACTGGAAAAGCGCCCGGATCTGCACCATCGCGGGAATGTTCGAATACCGGATTCGGATGAACTCGGCAAAATTGGGTGAGAACTATTCTTATTTCAATTCCGCCATGTTTTCCGATCCGCTGGCGGCTCTTGATTATGCGGGAGAAGCGACATGCTGAAATTTGATTGCGAATACGATGTGGTGGTGGCCGGGCTCGGAACCGCCGGCGCGATTGCGGCGCTGGTCGCGGGCGAAGCCGGTTTGAAAGTCTGTGGCGTGGAGAAACTCCATATCGCAGGAGGCGCCGCCGTGAACGGCGGAGTGAACTGTTATTATTATGGCCTCCCCGGAGGCCGTTTCGAACAGATCGATGCGGCGGCGAAAGCCTGTTACGAGGACTTTGCCGCCGGGGGCCTTTTCCATTTCGACGCCAAAGGAATGGTGCTGGAACAGAACCTGCTTGCCGCCGGAGTCGATATCCTGTACGAAAGCGCGGTCGTCAAAGTTCACCTTGATGCGGACGGTAAAAACGTTCGCGGGGTCAGCGTGAATACCGGCGTCGGCATCCGCCATATCGGGTGCCGCGTTCTGATCGACGGTACCGGCAACGGCGATATCTGCGCTCTGGCGGGCGCGGGTTTCCGGCTGGGCCGCCCGTCCGACGGCAAATGCCAGCCGTTTTCCAGCATCCGGGCAATCCGTGGAGAAAACCACCCCCAGACGATCAACTTCGACGCGGGCTATGTAAAATGCAACGACGCCGCCGACTTCACCCGCGCCGTCATTCAATCCAATGCCCTTCATACGCAGGAGGAATGCGACCTGTATTTCATCACCCGTCTTCCCGGCTTGCGCGAAGGCCGCCTGATCGAATGCGACGAATGCCGCTCCGCCGCCGACATTCTCGCCGGAAAACCGACGAAAAACCGGATACTCGGTTACGGCTATGCCAATTTCGACGACCACAGCCAGGACTGGGCCCTGGCGGACCGGATCAGCCGGAATTTGATGGTGATCGCCAGTTTGTGGGGCAAACTCTTCTGCGTGCCGATGACGCTGGAAATGCTGTTGCCGAAAGGCTTTGACAATCTGCTGGTGGTCGGGCGGGCGCTGTCCGTGGACCACATGACCGCTTCTTTACTGCGGATGCAGCCCTGCATGCAGAAAAGCGGCGAAATCGCCGCCCGAGCCGCCATTCAAAGCCTGCGCCGGAACATCCCTCTGCGCGCCGTCGACCGGGAACTCCTGGCGGCGGAACTCCGCGAGTCCGGCTGTTTGAATACGAACCTGCCGGACTGTTCCTTCACCGCCGACGAACCGGAATTGCGGAAACGGATGGCTTCCGACAAACCCGGCGAGGCCATCTGGTTCATGGCGGCCGATCTACCCCGTTATCAAGATTTACTGCTGGAGCTGCTGAACTCCGGGGACGCCCTGGCGATTCCGCATAGCGCCCTGGCGCTGGCACTTGGCGGGAACGACGCCGGACTGCCGGTCCTGCGCGAACTTGTCCGCCACGGCGATGATTTCCTGCCGGCGAGCAGTTGCAGTCAGAACCAGCCGCGTATTCTCGCCGCCATCGACCTGCTGGGGCGTTTCGGCCATGCGGAAGATGCGGAGCTTTTGTTGGAGGTGATGAATAACAGTGATCCCCTGAACCTCCAGCCGGGCAGTCATCTGGTACGCAGTCTGCTGGAACTGGGGGACGCCCTGCCGGACTGGCGGCTGAAAATCAGGAGTTCCGTCGAAGCCATATTACGGAAAGACCGTTTCGATGATGTGTTGTACCTGAAGAACTCGGTGCGTTATAAAATTTACGAACCGCTGAAGCCTTCGCTGAAAATGTTGGCGGAGCGCCATTTCACAAAATGGGAGCGGGCATTGGCGTAAGGCTCAAAAATACCTCAACAACCCTCAGGAATTGGTGTTCCAGGACCAGATATTGCCCGTGACGGTGGAATCTTTGAAATCGCTTTTCCGGATGGATGAAACATGACCGTCGATGAAGGAGAAATTGCCTTTTTCGCGGTGCATGGTCATGGTGGAACTCAACGAATTCATGGTGGCGAACCACCAGTAATCGACGGTGGTGTTTGCGGTTCCGCTGAAAACCGAATCGTTGTCGTCATTGATGCCGGGGCGTTCTCCGAGCATGGAAATAGCGGAGGCGGAAGAATTCCCATAGATGGAATTGCGTCCGATCGCTTCCAGTTTCCAGCCCCACTGAGCCGGGGACGAATCCTCATAGGTTCCGAACGGGAAATACTTGCTGCCGAAATCGGCGGCGGTGGCATTGCAGGCGTAGGTGCGGGGGGCTCCGGCGCGGACCCGCACAAAATTATCTTTCGGGCAACGGTACAGGGCTGTATTGTTCCCGACGTAGGAAAGAATCAGCCGGGACCAGGGGGTGCCGTCGGCATAGAAGCACGGCGGCAGAAATCCGTCGCAATCCTGACCGTAAAGCAATACGCCCATACTCAGTTGTTTGAGGTTGCTGCCGCAGGAAATTTCAGCGGCTTTATCACGGGCGCGGCTCAATGCCGGCAACAGTATGGCCGCCAGGATCGCGATGATCGCGATTACAACGAGGAGTTCAATGAGGGTGAAATTCTTTTTCATGATATAAATCTCCTTATAAAGGGTTAATACTTCTTCTTTGGTTACATTTGTAATCTACCATGGGCTTTTGATTTTACAAGTGGTATCGCTTTATTTTTATTCTTTTTTTGCCCGTGAGGCAGGACGCTCTGTCCCAGAGCGCCGTTCGTCTCATATACTTTACTGCTACAGCATTCGAGTCGAACGGTCATTCGGACGCTTTCAGCATTGCTTCGAGCTGGAGCCAGGCCAGCTTGGGACGGCGGTATTCATCGACGATGCCTTTGTTATTGAAGCCGCGGGGACGCTCCAGCACCCGGATATTATTGTCGGTCTCGGTATCGCAGAACTGCCATACGATCACCCCCGAACAGCGCGGATTTTTCCGCACATACTCGAATACGCAAGCAAGGAGTTCAGCCTGATATTCCTCCGACCAGCGGCGGCGGTGATGCGTCCCGATCAAGGCTCCGGCCCCGATTTCGCTGATTAAAAACGGTTTCTCCGGCGGCGTGATGCCCATCAACTCTTCGAAATCCCTTTCCACCACGGCGGGATCGAAAAACAGATTCGCCGTACCGCCCCAGCCCGGATAGGTATTGTAAGCCGCGATGTCCACAAGGTCCATGCATACGTCCTTTCCCCGGAACATGGTCGCATAGGAAATCAGGCGCGACGTATCTTCGGCGCGAATGGTCCGCACCAGCGCCGAAACGATTTGCCGGGCCCGGGAATCTTTCGTTTCCGCCTCGTTCAGGAAACCCCAGATCACCACCGACGGATGATTGATGCTCTTTTGCACCATCTGTCTGGTCTGTTCACATTGTTCCGATATGAAAACGGGGTTTGTCAGGGCTTCCGCCTGATCTCCCCACCCCAGCGATTCTTCCCAGACCAACAGCCCGAGCCGGTCGCAAAGCGTCAGCATCTCCTCGGATTGGGGGTAATGACTCCCGCGAATGGTGTTGAAACCGGCTTCTTTGATCATCCTCAAGTCTTGTTCGAGTTTTTCCAGCGGCACGGCGGCGCCGAAACCGGGATATGCGTTGTGACGGTTGACCCCGAATATTTTCAGGGGCTTCCCGTTGAGACAGAAACACCCGTCGCGGACATCCGCCCGGCGCAGTCCGAAAACAACTTCCGTCCGGTCCGAACCGTTGTCAACAGCCATGCGGTGCAGATTGGGACTGTCGGGCGACCACAGCTTGAAATCCGGCACCCGCATGACCGGCGCACAATCCACCCAGGCCCCGCCGTCAAACGCCACTTTGCAGTGTTCAGCGGCAGAGTTGATTTTCACCCGCACCGTGCCCTCGGCAATGTCTTCGGGAATCACCTGGACCGATTCGATGAAGTCCTTCGGCAATTCCTCCAAAGTAACGGAACGGTAGATGCCCCCGTAACCATAAAAATCATAGTCGCGCCTGAACAGGGAGGACGGGGCTTCGTCATAACGGTTGTCGACGGCTATGAGTAACTCATGTTCGCCCGCCGCGCCGGAGTCGAAAATCAGGACTTCACGGGAATAAGCCCGCTGTGTCCTGCGGATCGGTTTCGCATCCCAGTAAATCCCGGCGCGAAGCCCCAGCGCCCCGATGGTCAGCCGGACCAACCCTCCGCAACGGACCGTGCGCCGGTAATAGCCGATTCCCCGGCGGTATCGGTGTTCGCCCGAGGCGTCGAAACAGCCGGGAACAGGTTGTTTGGAGTCGAAAACAATCTCTTCCAAGGCGAGCTCCGTCTCTGAAAATTTAAAATCCCAGAGGGAATCCAGTGATTCTATTTTTGCCACAATAACCTGATTTATTGATTGTCCGTTACGATTTTAACGGTTTTTATCTCAAAGGGGCGGAATTGCAGTTTGCCCGAAGGGAGCGGTTTGTCGCCGTTTTCGGACAGATCCGTTTCCAGATATCGGCGGTGGGCGATTTCCGGCAGGATGAGCTCCGCCGGGAGTCCCGCCGATTCGAAACAGCGCAGGATGACGGCGCCGTCGCGTTCCGCCGGTTTGACGCAGGAAACCATCACGCTTGACTCCGTGGCGTCAGGCAATGACGGCAGTTCGATTCCGGGAGCGTCCGCCGGGGTATAGTTCGCCACGGACACACCGTACAGCGGATGATTCAATTCCCAGCCGACGCGGCCGGTGACCGGTTCTCCGGCGGCGTGCGGTGCCAGCCGGTAGCGGAATCGATATTCGTTGCGCGGCGGCCGCTGATGGGCGCGTTCCTCCAGGTTTTCGGTCAGCATGTACCCGCCGGAGGTCCAGCCGATGCCGCGTATCATGCAGTTTCGCATCGTGTTGGGTTCAAAGGTCCACATTCGATGATCGGAGCCGATGGTGACGCCGCCCTGCGAATCGGCAATATCCACCCATTCCCGCACCAGCCGGATGTTGGCGGTCGGATCGTCCGAAAGTCCTTTCGGGTCGGGGCCGTCGTCGGCTGAATGATAAATCGTCTCGGGGTACCGCTCCCGTCCGAATGGCACGCCGTAGGTGATTTCGCCCCGTTCTCCGGTGGCGAAAGGGAAGCTCTGCTCAATTCTCACATAGCGTTCCCCCTCCCAGAAAATCCGGTTTTCGATGTCCACCACCGCTTTATTGGCATCGAGGACGATTTTCTGGATGAAACGCTGTCCGTAAACACTGCCCCTGATTTCTACGGCAGCGTAAACCGGATTGTCGGCGGTCACTTCGATGGCGTCGATAATGGACGGCATGATCCTGCCGCTCAATTCCATGCAGATGATGTATTCTCCGCGCCGTTCTTCCAGCCCGATAATCGCCGCATGGCGGATCAGCATCCGCGCCGCGCGTTTGTCGAAAAGATCGAATTCACCGGTCAGGCGGATGTCGGTCCCCAAATAACGGCGGCATTTCTTTTTGTCCTCCTCGCGGTCAAGGGGAATCTGGAACGGGGACGCCGTTTCAGCGGGGTCAACCATTTCCAGATAAAACGACCGGGCTCCGAACGCCGGAATATCGGCGGCGAAAAAAGAGATTTCCAATACATCGGCACACCCTTTCAGGTGGGTTTCCAATTTGAACGGAATTTCATGGCCGTCCGCATCCAGCAGCCGGAAATTCCGTTTGCCGGCAATCCGGTAAGGATCGGTACTGGTGCGCCATGCCCCATCGAATAAATCACTGTAGCTGTTACCATAACAAGCTCCTCTTGTTTGAATGTGTTCGGAGCGCGTCCAGGACAGCGGATTGAAAATCACGATCGGAAATGTATCCATCCGCGGGGCCGTCACCCGCGAAGCCAGGCGCCACGCGTATTTCATGGCATACGAATCGGCGGTCATCCGGGCCTGGATTTTCAGGTTCAGCTTGTCTTTGTCGGCCAGGGAGCCCCCGCATCCGTTCTGATTGTGGTCCATCGAATCCAGGAGCCTGAGCCACGCCTGCTTCATTTCTTCGCGCGGATAATCGTCCGAATCCCCGGCGAGAATGCTGACCGCGCCCAGCCATTCGGCCCGGTGCAGCGCGGCTTCGACCGGAATGTCCAGCGGCCATAGGTCCGGCCATGAACTTTCGACGTGTGGCCATGTGCTGGGCACCCCGCCGGATATTTCGGCCGAGGTCGGATCGGGGACGGAATCGAAGAATTCCCGGAATGTGGCATAGACCAATGGCCGATGCCCGTCCCGGTTCCAGCGTTCAATGTTGCGGAAAATGGTTTCATTCAGGACGTAAAGGTCCATGCCCCAGTGGCAGATCTGCGGGTAATCGGCCTGGGAAACGTAATCCTCCATCTCGTCTTCATGACGAAGCATGTCTTCGTAATTCTCGTAGGACAACGCCATGGCAAGATTGGCGTAATGCCAGGGGCAGAACGCCCGGACGGCGGTACCGTCGAGTCCGCGCCATGTCACATGGTCCGTATGAGGTTTGAAACCGCGCGACAGCACGATTTCGCTCATGCCCGCCAGGGCCGCAATCTGCGGCGTCTGCGGAGTGCAGCCCGGAATGTCGGACATACTCATGACGCGGGGATGACAACCGAACTTCGACAGACAGAATTCTTTGCCATAGATCAGGTTCCTTGCCATAGTTTCCCCCGAAGGCAGGTGCGAATAGATAATCGAGCGCATCGGAATGATTTCGAGGCGGCCTTCCTCCACGCAACGGCGCATCGGCCCGAGTTGTTCCGGGTGGCAGTCCAGATAGGTTTCAAGAAAATTCGTGCTCTCGATCATAAAGCGGTATTGCGGGTATTTGTCCAGCAACTCCAGAGCGGTGGAAATAACCCTGCCGCCACGCGAAAGGCATTCCTCCCGGGACCCGGCCCAGAAAAGGTCAAGGTGCGAAAACGGGATGATATATAACGGGATTCCTGACATATTTGATCTCCATGATTTTCATAAACGACAACTTCGACATAACATATATAGATATGTTGTAATAAATCATACAGCCGGAGTCCGTCATTGTCAAGCGGAGATCAGAAATTTTCGGCCAAATTGCTCCCGGAAACCATCGAAACGAGGGGTATATTTTACAGTACGGCTGAATTTAAAGAAGCGGGGTCTTGAAATTTTAAAAAGATGTGATATAGATATGTAGTCGCATATCTCACAAATTTTAAAAACGGGATGATATACAATGCGGGTATCCATTATTGAAAAACTGAGACAGCACCTCAACAGCCTGCGCTGTTCCGGTGAATTGATGCCCGGCGAAAAGCTTCCGTCGATGCCTCGCCTGGCGCAGGATCTGAATTCCTGTTATGCCAGCATCAGCCGGGCGATCAAGATTCTGGAACGGGAGGGACTGGTCGACGTATATCATGGAAAAGGCGTTTACCTGCGGGGGCGCGCCCCGTTGCGGGTTGAATTATTCATCGACGGCGCCCGATTCCTGGAACCGTTCTGCCGCGAATTGCGCAAGATTGCCGAGCAGAAACAGTTGTTCATCAATCTGGTACTGCGTGACGTCAGGGACGAAAACTACCGTAAGCCCGTATTGGACGAGGAAAACAAGTTCGCCCTTGTCGCCATGGACTCCTGGAACCTTACCGGCATCGGCAATGCCATCGATTTTTCGCAGTTCGGCGACTACAACGAGGTTTGTACGGAATTCAAGAATTTTGAATTGTCGCAGGACAACTTGCGCATTCCTTTCTTTTCATTCTATTATCAGCCGGCCATTAATACCCACCTGATGAAGCGCATCGGATTTCCGGTGGAACCCGATTTCAGTTGTCTGGACTGGTGGCAGGACTATGTGGCCCACTGCAAAAACAGTAATTTCCAGCCCATCAGTATCCAGTGGCGTAAATGCGAACTGTGGAATTTTTCGCCGATGCTCCCCTGGATCATTCCGCTGATGATCCGCAGCCGCCATTCGCGTGAAAACCTGTTCCGCCCGCCGTTTTTCAATACCTCTATAGGCAAGCGCATTCTCCTGACTATGAATGATTTCAATATGGGCGGCGCCAGCAATGACGAACTGTTCCTCCACGGCAAATCCCCGATCACATTCTCGGTCGGTTCCTGGATCACCAAACAACTGGACGGAGCTGTTTTCGACCTGTCCTCGCAACACCTGAAAATCATTTCCAACCGGCCCGACGGGCGGCGGTTCTGCTCCCGGCGCTTGACGAATCTCCGTTCTTTCTGCTATCCGGGCGTCACCGGTGACGAACTGTCAAGGGTCTGGGAACTGATCAAACTGATAGTGTCGCGCCGGTTCCAGTTATTGCTGACCGCCGATACCGGGTGGGTTTCGGTCCGGCGGGATATCAGCCCGCAGGAGCACCCGTGGGTTACGCGCGAGAATTATCTGGAATTCTTCCCGGACTCCGATGATCCGCCGTATTCCTTCCATGAGCTGTCAAGGGAGCTGATCGCGTCCCTTTCCACCCTGTTTGAGTGTTATCACTTCCTTCATGGCGACCTTGATGATATTACCGCCCTGATGGATGAGAAACTCTCGGATATAAAATAAATACCGCCGCATTGCGCTACGGTTCAGCGGAATGAACAGTCCGCCAGATGGTCGTTGACATAGCCGCAGGCCTGAAGGTGCGCATAGCAGATGGTCGAACCGAAAAATTTGAACCCGCGTTTCTTCATATCCTTGCTGATCGCGTCGGAAAGGGGGCTGGAGGCAGGCACTTCCGCCAGGGTTTTCCAGTGATTGACGACGATTTTGCCGTCAGGCAGAAAGCTCTTCAGATAATTGCAGAAACTGCCGAATTCCTTGCGGACTTCCAGAAACAGCCGGGCATTGCCGACGGCGGAAGCGATCTTAGCGCGGTTGCGGATAATCCCGGCGTCCTGAATCAGCCGCTCAATATCGTTTTCCGTGAACGCCGCGACTTTTGCCGGATCGAACCCGGCGAACGCCTTGCGGTAGTTGTCGCGGCGCTTCAGGATGGTATACCAGCTTAAACCGGCCTGTGCCCCTTCGAGGATCAGGAGTTCGAACATCTTGCGGTCACTGGTCACTTCGCGGCCCCATTCCGTATCGTGGTAACGGACATACAAGGGATCGTCGCCGCACCACGGGCAGCGCTTCAGGGCGTCGTCTTTTTTCTTCATGATTCCTCCTCATCGGGTTGCATACTGCAAATATAAGGCGAAACAGGAGAAAATTCAAATGCAATGCGCGTTATCCATGTGGTGGGGTACACGGATAACGCACAGACCGGGGTTTGCCGACTTACCGGCGCACCGGGCGCGGCGGCTGGTAATCCCTTGGCGAAAATCCCGGACGATGATGCCGGGGCGGAGTCGACTGTTCCACGTAAACCGGACGGACCGGATACGAAACTTCGTAGACTGTTTCCGTGTAGACGGTCCCCGGGAAGACATAGACCGTCCGTTCCACGGTAGGCTGCGGCCGCGGAACGGCATACACCGTTCGGGTCACGACCGGTACCGGGGCCGGAGTCTGTACCACGACTGTGGTTTCCGGTCGAATCACCCGCAATACCAGATCGACAATCCGGGCGGCGGTATCCACGCCGTCACGGTCCCGCCGGGGTTCATGGCCGGGGCCGCCGGCGTACAATGCACTGCCGGTCAGGCAGATTGCGCTTGCGAATAAAAGAGTTATGATTTTTTTGCTATTCATGTTGCTACCCTTTCGGTTAATCGTTTTGGTGTGATCATTTTTCAGAGTACTCTGCCATATATAACGACAGGAACAGGATTTTATTTTGGGTTTCCGAATTATTTTTCGAATATTGGCGAAAAGCCCTGCTGTGAAGTTCCTCGCCCGAGGGGAAAATTCAGCCTTTTTTGAACTTAAACTATTGCTTTTGAGCGATAATGCATTATAATAATGTAAAGGATAAAATCAGTTCAATCTCAGCAGAGTGAGTAATTCTGAAGAGTGTACCGGCCGTCCGCCATGATATTTCGCAATCATTTATGGCGGGCGGCCCCTTTTTTTCCGGGAAATAAACAATTCCGGGTATTGACAATTTCAAATAAATCACTATAATAGTAATATGAATCAATTACCGGCACAAAAAGTTGATGGTTTGATCGACGGCATGGCTGTGTTGCAGGAGCTTGCCGCCGATCGCAATCCCGTGTCCGGGCTGGCCCTGGCCCGAAAACTCAATATGAGCCCGGTTCGGGTGAACCGCCTGCTCAAAACCTTCGCTTATCTCGGGTACGCCTATCAGACGGCATCCCGCAAATATGCGGTCGGTCCGGCGATTCACGTGATGGCGGCGCAGACCCTGGGTGCTTCCGGACTGCTCCGGCGGGCGTTCGAATACCTCGAACTCCTGAGCCATGAAGCCCCGACCGTCGCCCTCGGCGTCCTGTGGAAAAAACAGGTCTGTTATCTTTTTCACAAAGGCCAATCCATGAAAATGGGCGCGGGGATCGGCGGGCACAGTCTGTATGACGCCCGGGAATCGAGCGTCGGCATGGCCCTGCTGGCCGAACTGCACAATGATCGAATCCGCGCCATCTACGAAGGCGAAGACACCGGGCCCATGCTGGAAAAGCTCGATCAGGTCCGCCGGGATGGTTATGCCCTGCTTCACCACAGCGACCATTACAGCCTGGCGGTAACCATCGGCCAGCCCGCGTATGCCGCATTGGCGGTATCGGGGGTTCATTCGAAAGACGAAATTCCAGCTCTTCTGGAGAAACTGCGCCATTACAGCGATATGATCGAAAAACAAAACGCCTGAACAGTTGGACTGTTTGCGGTCAATAAACATATCTATTATGGAGAGAACATCGATGAAAACAATCGAACATCAAGTCGAATTCTGCGTGATCGGCGGCGGCATCGCCGGCATGTGCGCGGCGATCGCGGCGGCACGGCACGGAGTGAAAACCCTGCTCATGCATGAACGCCCGGTGCTGGGCGGCAATGCCTCCAGCGAAATCCGCATGTGGATCTGCGGCGCTCACGGCAACCTCGAAACCGGACTGGTCGAAGAATTCCGGCTGGAAAATCTTTATCGCAACACCTATCCATGTTATTCGGTCTGGGACAGCGTCCTGTACGAAAAGGTGCGCTTTCAGGAGAACCTAACCCTCGTCCTGAACTGTTCCTGCCAGGAAGTGGAAATGGACGGTTCCCGCATCAAGGCGGTGAAGGGCTACCAGCAGACCACCCAGCGTTACCATCGGGTGGAGGCGAAAATTTTCGCCGACTGTTCCGGCGACAGCATTCTGGCGCCGCTGACCGGGGCTGAATTTCGGTTAGGCCGCGAGGCCCGCGGTGAATTCAACGAATCCATCGCCCCGGTCGAGGCCGACCGCAAAACCATGGGTATGAGCTGTCTGATCCAGGCCCGCGAAACCACTTCGCTCCAACCGTTTACACCGCCATTCTGGGCGAAAAAATACACGAAGGCGAGCGACCTGCCGCACCGCCTGCGCGAATTTGGCCCGCGTGAAAACTTCTGGTGGATGGAGCTTGGCGGCGAACACGACTCCATCGGCGACACCGAAGAACTCCGCGACGAACTGCTGAAAGTCGCTTTCGGCGTCTGGGATTTCATCAAAAACCATGCCGAAAATAAAACCGCTGAAAACTGGGCCCTCGACTGGGTCGGCTTCCTGCCCGGCAAGCGCGAAAGCCGCCGCTATGTCGGCGACCATATCATCACCCAGAACGACGTTGCGTCCGAGGGTAAATTCGACGATATCATCACCTACGGCGGCTGGACCATGGACGATCACCATCCGGGCGGACTGAATACTACCGAAAAACCGACCATTTTCCATCCGGCCCCGTCCCCCTACGGACTGCCCTACCGCGCCCTTTACTCGAAGAACATCGACAACCTGATGTTCGCCGGTCGCAATATCAGTGCCACCCATTCCGCCATGAGTTCGACTCGTGTCATGGCCACCTGCGGCACGCTCGGACAGGCCGCCGGAACCGGCGCTATGCTGGCGGTCAAAAACAACACGTCCCCGCGCGGCGTGTACGAAAAACATCTGCGCGAGCTTCAAAGCATCCTGATGGATGACGACAGTTGGCTGCCGGGCCTGAAACGCCCGATCAGTGAAATTTCCGCTTCGGCCAGGCTGACCGCGTCTTCCGGTGAGCCCGAATTCCTGCGCAACGGTCATGACCGCCCCATCGGCGACAGCGAAAACGCCTGGGAATGCGCCGTCGGCGATTATGCCGAATACGATTTCGGCAAGCCGGTCAATATTCGCGAAATCCGCCTGGTGTTCGACAGCGACCTGAAGCGGCCGCCGTGGCAGATGGTGTCCAATTATCCGCTGAATATGGTTCCTTATACCCCTCCGGCCACGTTGGTTCAGGGCTACCATGTCGAGATTGTGGACGAAAATGGCCAGCTTAAAGAACTTTGCCGGTGTGAAAACAATTACCAGCGGTTGAACAAGATCAATGCTTCCGGCAAAGCCGTCAAGGTCCGGCTGGTGATTGATGCCATCCGTGGCGAAGGCCCGAAAAAAGTCTTCGCATTCGAGGTAAAATAATCTCAATCCGTCAGGAATATTTCCTCATTGCGGCCCTGTCCGGGGTTGAATTGCCCCAGCCGGAGCTTGCCGAAGCTGTCAGGTTCGGTGTAACGGCTCCCGGCAGGGCCCCAGGTGGAATATTCCGTATTCGCTCCCTGCCGGGTACGGCAGAGGTTGAACTTCAGTTCGACGCTGGGGTCCGCCGCCGGAATCTGCAGGAGTCGCCATGGAATCGCGATGAAAATATCATAACCCGACCCCTGCCGGATTCGCGGTTTCACAATCATGCCGTTCGTCGGCCAGTAATTGCAGGAGCTTGCCGTCAGGGCGGATGAAATACAGTTCGATGACGTCGTTTTTCCAGATATCGTATTTCTCATCGGCCAACACTTTGCGACCGGTTTCCTGTGTTACGACCCCAATATACAGGTATTGATTGTCATAGGCAAAACAGGCCTCGGTTCCCTGAGTAATTGGATTTGGGGTGATTTTAAGCTTCTGCAGATGATCAATTTTCGCCCAGGTGCGCCATTCGGCGGGATTGATCGTTTTCAGGGATCGAGGAGGACGACGGAGTTTTTTCAGGTTGAGCGGGTCGGGAATGCCCGCCTTGCCGTCCGTCGCGCGAATGAAGTCGCCGCTTCCCGGCTTGTTGAACTCCAGAAGCTCCAGCGTGAAACGGCGGTTCGGGTAAACCCGGTTCACCCCCACGCTCAGAAAAACAGTCCCGTCCCAATCCGGCGGTGCAAACTGTTCCAGATTCAGGGAAAAAGTCTGTTCACGGCTCTTGTCCACCAACGGCCCCAGATCGAAATGCCGGTCCTGAACCCGACCACATCCCCAGGGCGGAAACGGATTGCGCAGTCTGGAATTGTAAATTCCCGCCGAGAGATTGATTCGCCGGACATACTTCCCCTTTACCCGGTAATCAAGGACCAGGCCGGCGAAGTCGAGCGCCGAATTCCGGTAGTTATAGGTGACATGGGTATTGGACAATGTGGGATTGTCAAAGAACGTATTGGCAAGACGCAGGCGAACCTGCCGGGCGCCATTCAGTTCAAAACCGGCATAAGCCTTCAGGATCAGCGTCGTGAAGCCGGGTTTTTCGCGGTGACTGGTCCCGGCGACCAGGGTCCGGGTCCGGGCGTCCGCCGACACCACATAAGGGGCGATGTCCCGCTGAAGCTTGAAGGAATCCGTCCATTCACTGACGTAGGTCGCCTGCCGGGAAATGGTCACATCGCCAAAGTCCGCCTTGACTGTTTCGATCTTCTGCTGTGCGGGATGAATCACGGTTACGGAATCGGGATTGACGTCCGAGCCTTGTCCAACGGATAGATCCACGGTCACGGCGCCGGTCGTGCCCGCTCGACGGATCAGGTATGCGCCGCCCGCGTGTTTTGCCGGAACGGGAATCGGGGCCGGACCGGTGTAAAGAGTTCGTCCCCGGAATTCAAGGGCATACAGGCCGGGCGCATCAATTTCGATGCTGTTCCCGTCCGTGGCTGGGGTAGCTTTGAAAGGCGCAGCGGCTGGAATCGCGCGGGGGCGGGTCGTATAGCGAATATCGAAATCGCCCGACCCGAGCGGAAAACACTGGAACAGCGTGCCGCCGATATCGATATCCCGGACCTTCACCGGATTGCCGTTTGCGGTGACATCGGTGAATACCGAATCGCGGTCGGCCAGCAGGAGTTCTATTTTTTCGCGCGGATTATGGACATGCGAACCGTTTATCCGTACGTCCCGGAAAGCGGTATAGAAATAGCTCATGCCGAGATCGTTGACGGTATACAGGGCCAGCGGGGAATCCGTGGCGATCAACTGCGTCATATGATCCGGCGGGCAGTTGCGAATGACATAATCGAACATCCCCGAGGCGGAACCGCTGTAAATCAAACGCGGAGCCCCGATCATCCCGTCGTTCCAGCCGTATTTACGGTAGAGTTCGCGGTATTCGCGACTGCTCAGAAAATGGTCCGGAATATCCTCTCCAAAGCGCCGGACCGTCATGCTCCAGATATTGATGCGCTGTCCCGAAGGGAAGCCCAGGGTGGAGAGATCGAGCCGAACCGGAATATCGGCGGATTTGCGCGCACGGTTGATGAACGAAAGAATGACGTCGTCCGACTCCATCCGTCTGCCCGCGTAGGATTCGACCTCGGTTTTCGGGTCCGACTTCCAGTCCGGGGTGTATTTGGCGTTGACCGGACTGGTATTGCCGGTTTCGAAACAGGCGCGGACCGGGCGCAGGTTCCGGCCGGCTTCGGAATACTGGAGGGTCGGCACCCAGCCCAGGGCCAGAATCCGGTTCGAATAATCATTGTCCCGGGTCAGGTGCCAGTAAAGCGGACTGATTCTCGTATTTTTGCGGTATTGATCGAAAAGCTCAAGGCCGAGTGCGATTCCGGCGTATTCGCGCCAGTTGGCGGGCGACATCATCCGGGCATTTTCCATGAAATTAATATCGGCGAACGGCTGCCCGCTGCCGTTGAAAAAGAGAAACATGCCTTTTTCGCGGGCTTTCCGGCGCAACAGTTTCCAGAACAGCACCAGATGATCGTCGCGTATCAGTTGCCCCTGCTGGTAGTTGATCGTATTATTCTGCTGGGCTTCGTCCACATAAACGAACTGATTGCCAAGGCGTTCCGCCATATCAACCAGGGTCGAGGCGGAATATTCGCGCACCTCGGGTTTGTTCATCATCGATTGATAATTTTCGCGCAGGCCGGGAAACAGCGGATCCTTTTTCTCCTCGCGATTCAACACCCTGAACCACTCCGGATGCTCCTTGAAAACCGCGGCGTCCGGAGTGGCCGCGACGGTGATGGCGTATTGCCCGGTTTTGATGCGCGGCGAATCATCCCGATAGCTCTTGCCGTACCGGTAAAGATCGTCAAAGGTGAACCAGCCGCCGTTAGCCCCGGCGATCCGGTCCGGCAATTTATAATCGAACCAGGTGCCCAGCAAACTATTGGTAAAGAGGATATCGCCTTCGTCCAGCATTTCCGTGATATATTTGACCGTGCCGTTGCCCGCCATGCTGATGGTACAGAGGAGATTTTTCATTTCCGGCGCGACCGGTTCGATGGCGGCGATCGCCTGCTGCACCTCGCGATCCTTGCCGTAAACATCGTTGAAAAACGAGAAAAGATCGCCGGGGAAGTAGACAATTGCGTCCGTGTAACGAATACTGCCGCCGTTGGGCTCAAGGTCCAGGCAACCGAGTGACATGCGCCAGCCGCGCGGCGTATAATAAAGCCGGTCGTCGTGCTCCCGATAGCGGCCAATGCTGGATTGCCACCACGGATAAACGATTTCATCGTTGATTTTTACCCGGTAGTTGGCGAAACTGCCATGTGCGGGATTGGCGTTGATCAGGACCATGCCCTTGCTGGTCTGGACGTATTTATCGACCCGGGTCAGGCCGCCGACCCGCGGCGCCGGCATGAACGGTCCGAGATAACCCGCGCCGAAGTAATAGGAGTGCTCCCAAAAATCCCCGGCAAAAGTGCTTTCCGTAAATGGAATGATATAGCGTTTTTGTCCGCTGAGGTTGACAAACGTCAGTTCGCGCCGCAACCCGTTGTTTTCAATCCAGTAGCGTTTGATGATCCTGAAGTCCGGCAGCAGGGCATTGGTACAGGTCAGCGTTATTTCCCGGCCGGAAATCCGTTTGCCGATTACCCGGTCCCAGGTCTCGTCGGACTTCAAATCGCCGCCCCGGCTCATCAATTGATAGTAATTGCGGAGACCGGTTACGGGGACTCGCCCGGATGGTTTCACCGATATCCGGCTGACGGCGCCGGTCGTTTCGTCGATGTCGTAGCGGGCATTGTCCGATTCAAGCACCGGCAGGGCCGCCGCGCCGGAAAGAATGGACCAGGCGCAGGCGATAAGAAGAAGTCTGTTCATGCGGAGATATCCTGTTTTCAGTAGGTTTTGCCCTGGCGGTAGTCCATGAACTGTTCGAAGTCAGTCATGATCGATTTCCAGTTGGCGTCGAACCGCATCGACGAATCCGAGTCGTGGTATATATCCACCGAGCCGTCGCAATAAAGAACATTGTAATTATCCTTGTGGTTGGGAAGGGTATGGGGGGATTCCCGATACGGTGTGTCCGCGACCAGCGGCATGGCGGAGGGAGACTTGGTACTGCTTTTGTTGCCTTCCACGAATTGCGGGAAAGGACCGCCCATGCGAAAGGTGGTCTGATTGTCGGTCCAGTCCCATTTCCACTCCACCACCGCATAGGGGAGGACGGACTGGCCGGAACGGTAGGTACCGTCGCTTTTCCATACCCAGTTGTTTTCCGGCGTAATCTGGGAACAGCTCGGACAGTACAGAACTTTGGCTCCGCCCGGTGAATAGTAATCCCCCACGTATTTGTAAAAGAGCAGCTTGCCGAGACTGCGCGGACTGCTGTAGTAGCCCGCCTGATTGAAACGCCCGGAATGAATTCCGGTATGGAAATCATTGTTGTCCTGTCCGTACATGGCCATAGCCAGTCCGATTTGTTTCGCATTACCGGCGCAGCTTGATATTTTGGCTTTTTCCCGGGCACTGTTCAGGGCCGGCAGCAGCATGGCCGCCAGGATGGCGATGATCGCGATCACGACCAGCAGTTCAATGAGTGTGAAATTCTTTTTCATATTATGGTCCTCCTGCTAAGAATAATTGTGAATTGGTAAAAAATCAATATTTTTTATGTTTCCCCCTTTGATTTCGGGGGATACCGCAATCTCCATTGTCCGGCAGTTCCAGCCCCGGCAAACCAGGACAGACGGCATTTCACCGCTGATCCGGGCCGTCACCCGGCGTGTTTCTCCCGGCGCGAGCACGATGTAGTTGTCATGCCAGTAAACACGCTCATGTGGAATGTCGGCAAAAGAAAACCGGATGCCCGGCGCCACATGCGACCCCTCATTGCAGAGCGATACCTCGGCGGCATATTCCCGCATCCCGACGGCCTTGACCTTGACCGTGCAATCAAGTTCAACCGGCGGCAGTTTGAACAGGGCTCCGTAATCGGGTACGCCATAGCAACGCTCCCCTCTGAACAACGTCTTATTCCGATCCCGAATCTTCAGGAAAACCGTAAACAGCCCGCCATTCAGCGGCGTGGGAAGCGCACAGCGCAGGGATTTGACGAAAGTCGATCCGGTCGCATAATGCCCCGCCGCCTGTTCGTGGAAGCGAACCTGACCGTCTAGGTCCATGCCGACCGCTTCGAGCTCAAGTTTCGGTGTGTCGTGATCGTTGATGATATACAAATCGGCCTCGAACATGCCGTCCTGACAACAGAAACTGCGGTCACACAGGCTCAGGCACAGCGGCTGGTTCGCCTGCCGCAACCGGTAGTACGCCATTTTCGGCAAACCGTAATAATCGACGATACTGAAAGCGAAGGTGGGCCAAGGCTCGTTGTATTGCCAGAGAATACAGCCGGAGGAACGGGGGAAATTGCGCCGGTAGTGCTCCATGACATAGCCGCAGGCGTCCGCCTGGGCATACATCAGCGTCTGACAGTGTTCCTCCAGCGTTTCCGCCTTGAAAAAGGCCAGCGGCCAATGGACGTCATGCCCTCCGCTGCGATATAGAAAATGGTAATTCCAGCTCTGTCCCGATGGGAACGGTTCGTCCGCGGGAATGAAGCGCGACACCGATTCCTGCTCGGGAAAACTGCCGCAGCCGATCTCACTGCACAACTGCCGGAAATGATGGTTGTAGAATTCGTGTTCCCGGAAACTCCACGGCCCATGATCGCGTTCACCCGGACGTGATTTGTCCGGCGAAGACACATGATACGGCAAATGCGGGGCAAACGCCCTTACGATTTCCCCATACTGGAGCAACAGCGGACTGTCGGCGAATTCGCCGTAATACAGCAACTCGTTTCCGCCGCAGAACAGGGCCAGCGAGACATGATTGCGAAGCTTGCGGACAATCTCTTCGCCCTCGCCGCGCTTGAATGCCAGATACTCCGGGTCTTTGCGGTAGCTGCTGCAAGCATGCATAAACTCCTGCCACACCAGAATCCCGTAACGGTCGCAGCAATCATAAAAGATCTCTTTTTCAACGATTCCCCCGCCCCAGATCCGAAACAGATTGAATCCGGCCTCCGCCGCCAGGCGCACCAGCCGTTCGTAATGCTCAGGCTTCGCCTGCGAAATCATCAGATCAGCTGGGACATAGTTCAACCCTTTGACGAACAGTGCTTTGCCGTTGATTTCAAATGTCAGGTCGTTTGCTCCCTCCGGCGAATCGGGATTCCGAGTCATTCGAACGGTTTTGAAGCCGATCCGGCGGCGATAGGACAGTCCTCCGATTTGTATCGTTAACTCGTAAAGATTTTGTTTTCCACAGCCGTTCGGTTGCCACCGTTCGAGCCGGTCCGCCGGATAACTGAATTTCAGTCGGTTTGCGCCGTGGGCTAATTCCGCCGATTCCGTATATTCGAAGCAAGTACCCTTGAAATTCATCGGGCGAAGCGATAGTTCGAGCGGCGCGACGGTTTTCTCAAACGCTGTCAATTCTAGCTCGATGTCGATATGTTCGCCGGTGTAATGCACGAACAGATCATTCAGCTTGACGGCCCCGTAACCGTGAATTCGAACCGAATCCCAGATTCCGGCCGCGGCACAACTCCGCGACCAGTCCCAACCGTAGCTCATCTGCATCCGGTGATATTCCGCAAAAGCCGCGGGGGTGTCGGAACGATGGTTCGGCGAAGCTTTCGGCATGGGGCGGAAAATCACCGCGAGCAGGTTATCGGCGTTGAAGTCCACCTTGCCGGTGATGTCGAATTTTGCGGCGGTGAACATTCCCCGATGAAATCCAAGATGACAGCCGTTCAGAAAGAAATCGGCTTCATAATCGATCCCGGCAAACGTCAGCATCACCTGACGGCATTCCTTCCAGTCCGGAGGAACCCGAAAACGCTTCCGGAATCCCCAGCAGAAATCCTCCACCCAACGAGTCGTATCGAGGTTTCGCCCCACGTAAGGATCGTCGATTTTACCGTTTTCCCGCAGAACGGTGCGTTCACACCCCGGCACGGTCCCTCGCATGGCGCCCGCGTATCCCGCTCCCGGCGTGATGAACCCGGAACTGCCCGCGTTATCCATCAGCATCCGGTGAATGTGGCGTCCGTTCTGTTTCCAACCGAGGTATTCTTCGTTGGTGATGAAATAATCGACTTCCCAGTCGTTGCCATCCAATACAATTTCCATATGAATTTCCTGTTCAAAATAGCTTACTGAAAGCTTTCAGTATTTATTATATCGTCTTTTTGAAAAATAGCAATACCCGAAATAAAAAATCTCTGAAAAGTTTCTCCGCCAATGGCTGGCTCCGCCAAATAATCGGCGCACGTTTCCGTCAGTCAGCGAGCGTGCGAACGCTTTGTCCTTCCACGATATACGGGGGCAGTTTGCTATGGAGCGGTTCCGGCAGGGTGTCCGGATGATTGATCATGGTCAACAGCTGCTGGGCGGCCAGTTGGCCGATCTTCTCCTTGTGCTCCATGACAGTGGTCAACTGGGGTCGGATAAACTCATGGATATCCGGTTGGAAACTGTAGCCCGCCACCGAAATATCATCGGGAACCCTGATCTGCATATCCTGCAGCCGGAGAATCAGGCGCGCCGCCGTTTCGTCCCGGAAACAACAGACGGCGGTGAAGTTTTTCACGTGCGGCAATATGTCTTCGACATCGTCGAATGCCGGTACTTCGATTCCATACCGGTTCAGGTAACTGCACAAACCGTTGTAACGCTCATCGGTCCGCTGATTCCTGGCTTTGGAAATTTTGCCGAGGTAAGCAATGCGGCGATGCCCGGCCCGGAAGACGAGCTCGCCCTCCAGTTCGCCCCCCACGGTATGGTCGGTGAAAATGCTCGGAACTCCCGGCACGGGATGCATGATGCTGACAATCGGCTTGCCGCGCAACTGCTTCGCGTCATGCGCCAGCGTCGGCAGGGAACCATCCATGACCGGGGCGTAGATATAACCGTCCACACTGATATTGTCCATGTACTGAAACGCTTTTTGTTCGTTGTCCGGCAGATTATTGGTTTCGGCCAGCAGCATGTAGAAGTTATTGGCGGCCAGTTCCTTGTTGATTCCCCACAGGATGCGATTCCAGAAACTGCTGGCGATATTGGAAATAATGACGCCGATCAGATACGTTTTCTGTTCCAGCATGGCGCGGGCATGAAAATTCGCCCGGTAATTCTGCTCATCGACCACTTTCTGAATCCGTTCGCAGGTTTTCTGGGCGAGATTGTATTCGCGGGCACGCCCGTTCAGATATGCCGAAACGGTGGTAGGAGACACGCCCGCCAACCCGGCGATATCCTGAATAGTGACTTTATTTTTCTTTCTCAAAACGTCTCCACACGGTAAATGATTTCGCATTTACATTATCAGGAAAGTGGTGTTTTTCAATTCGATAACGGAAAATATCCTGCCACCCCAGCCATATTTCAGGAGCAATCCGAGAAAAAGCGATATTTTCAGAAAATTTCCGTAAAGTCGGTTTGGTAATACCAATTACACAATTATATTACTTTATATATTATTATGTACAATTGTTGTTAATATTACCTCGGAGCCTGAAAATCATGAAGTTCATAGATGAAGTCCTGCTCGATTCGCTGACGGCCAAAGCGGTCGACGCCCCCCGCAAACGCACCCATTTCAATTTGCATGCCACCCTCGAAGATCCGATCCACCGCCTTTTCATTGCCGCCGAGCCCGGCACTTACATTCGTCCCCACCGTCACTATGCCCTGCCCAAATGGGAACTCTTTTCCATCATCCGCGGCAGCATGATCCTTTTTGAATTCGACAAGGACGGCAAAATCCTCCAGCGCCAGGTGCTGAAAGCCGGTTCGACTCCCTGCGTGGTCGAAAGCCAGCCCGAAAACTGGCACGGATTTCTGGTGCTCGAACATGGCACCATCGGCATGGAAATCAAACCCGGCCCCTACATGGCCCCCTCCGCCGACGATGTCGCCGCCTGGGCTCCCGCCGAAGGCGAACCGGGTACCGCCGAATTGCTAAAATGGCTTTCCACCGCCGAAGTCGGCGACCAATGGAGGAAACAATCATGAACGAACGACATAAAAACCAACCCCTGCATTTTCAAGTCATCCGGGCCCTTCAGGAATTAATCGAAAAAGGTCCGTACAAACCGGGCAGCAGGCTCCCCTCGGAACGCGCCCTGTCCGAACAGCTCAAAGTCTGCCGCAATTCAGTCCGCGAAGCCATTCGCGCCATGGAAATCATCGGCATTCTGGAAAGTCATCACGGCGAAGGCAATATCATCCGCTGCCGCCCCTCCGACGCCATGATCCATACCGCCGGTATCGGCACTTCCCGCGAGAACATCATCGAAATCCTCGAAGCCCGCCGCGCCATCGAAAGCGAAGCCGCCAGACTCGCCTGCCTCCGCATCAGCAAAGAACAGGGCAAAATCCTGCGCTGTTATGTCGAAGAAATGAAAATCGCCAACTGCGATGCCGGAAGCATGGCCATTGACGCCGGGTTCCATCGCAAAATGACCGAGTTCGCCGGCAATAAACTGCTGCTCTCCTATCTTAACTCCCTGATGCGCAGCATGGAAGATATCCGCCAGGCGGAGAAATGCGACATTTTCAGCACCTGCCGCCACCGCAAAATCATGATCGATATTCATTCCTATATCTGCGAATCCATCATCAAAGACCTCCCGGAAAAAGCCGTCGACGGCATCAACGAATATTTCCGCATGGTATTCAAGGCTTGGGGCGAGAACAAAGCGGATTAACCGTTGTTCAGAACGCGCAGACGATGGCGATATTGTCTTCCGCCCCCGCCCGCAGAGTGTCGCGGATCATTTGATCGAGGGCGGCCTTGGGGGAATTGGACGACTTGAGGATGTCGCCTAATTGCGCATCGCTGAGATTCCGGATCAGTCCATCGGAACAAAGCAGAAAACGCTGGCCGCGATGCCGCTCGAAACAGTTCACATCCAGCTTCAGTTTCAGCGCAGGCCCGATCGACGATAGAATGACGTGCGAATAAGGGTGGCTCCCCATCTCTTCCTGGGTGATAATATTCTTCTTAACCAGTTCCATGACCAGACTGTGGTCGTTGCTCCAGCGTTCCATGACATTGTTGTGCCACATGTAAATGCGGCTGTCGCCGGCATGAATGACGACCACCTGGGTCGGCATGAACACTGCGGCGACAATGGTGGAACCCATTGGCTTGCCGGGCGGCTTGAGCTGATTCTGACGATACAATTCCTGATTGCAGGCCTCTACCGTATGATACAGAAATTCTTTGACGGCTTCGAGATCGGTTTCATCGCCGATATTATTTTTGCGCCAGGCCTGGATCATATAACTGCAACAGAACATGCTGGCATACTGGCCATCGCGATGCCCGCCGATACCATCGGCAACAACGGCAAACTGATTCGATTCATCCGGACTGTCGATGTAGCAAAAATTATCTTCATTGACTTCGCGGCATAAACCACGATGAGTGCCGCCGGCAAAAATCAATCTTCCGGATTTCTTTTCCTGCATATATGTCATCTTCGTAAAAAATTCTCTAGTAGGAGACGAAAACATCAATAATTACAGAACATAGCACAAGATCATACAATATCAATCTGGAATACAAAAAAACCTTGAATCATTGTAAAAAACTGACAAAACGGATTGACAAAGATACAAATAGGGTTATATTAATGGTCTTGTTTTGAATAAAACGGGCGTTTAGCTCAGTTGGCTAGAGCGCTACTTTCACACGGTAGAAGTCGCTGGTTCAAGTCCAGTAACGCCCACCATTTTATCCTAAAAAAACTCAAAAAGGTGGCAGATTGGCACCTTTTTTGGCCTCTTCACCGGTTTGGACCATAAACTCCTG
>CALABZ010000060.1 GCA_937888615.1 uncultured Lentisphaeria bacterium
AATCCCGCATACCACGGCAGCGCCGCCCCGGACCTGGGAACGGTCATGGTTCCCCGTGCCGAAATGGTCCGTCAGGGAATAAAACGGCTGACCGAGGTCATGCGCGGCGACAGCCAACCGCCGGAGTCAAAGGATTCATTCGAAACGTTTTTTTACAAAGGTTCAACCTGTTGATCAAAAGGAGATGGGAAAATGAAGAGATATTTCACACTTATAGAACTTCTTGTAGTCATAGCAATCATAGCCATAATTGCGGCAATGCTGCTGCCGGCCCTGAACCGGGCCCGGGACAAAGCCCATGCCGTCAAGTGCCTGAACAACATACGCCAGGTCAATGCCTCCATCATGTCCTACGCCAACGATTATCATGGGTATCGCCCCGCCCTGTATGACGGCAATGACAAAATCTACTGGGGAAAGCGGCTGGTGGACAACCATTACCTGCCGGAACGCCAGATCGGCTCCAGTCAGCGCCATATTCTTTTGTGCCCCAAAACCCAGACCAACGACCCGAGTTCCGTGTACAACCGTTCCTACGGCATGATGGCGCGAGCCCCCTACCTGAAATCAATGGAAGTACCGCAAAGCGGCGTCTATTATCAGATTACCCAGTCTCTGTTCCCCTCCGAAGACATCATGATCGGCGACAGCCTCCGTTCCACGGATCAGGTGCAGATTTATGCGGTCTACAAAGAATCCTCCCTCTCCACCGGCGAGCTCCATCTACGCCACAGCAACCGTGTCAATATCGGTTTTTATGACGGTCACGCGGCCGCGCTCGGTTTCGCGGAAATCGGGGCGCTGAAATCGTACCGCCTGCCGCAACCGATCGGCAGCCGATACTATGCGCTCGACGAAAACAACCGCGAACTTTTCGCCGCTTACTATTGACAATATAAGGAAACTGTTCATGAAATATCTATTTTTAATCATCCTGCTGAACCTTTCGGGTTTGAATGCCGCGGACTACGCGGCCCGCCTGATCCGCCAGCCCGGCGAAACCCTGCCCATCCTCGCCAATCCCAATTTATTGCTTAATCCCGATTTTTCGGACAAGCTGAAACACTGGACGATGCTGGGCGACGGCAAAGCGGCCGCGGTTACGGTGGATTCTCATCCCGCGGTGTCCATCTCCAACCGTGAAAACGGCGTCATTCTTTATTCCGGCGCATTCGATGTCACGCCCGGCAAAACCTATATGATGACCGGCGTCTATCATACCGTCAAGGCGGTTTTCGGTTCATACTCGGAAATCGCCCTGGTCCCGGACGGGCAGGAGAAGAAATTTCTCAACGACTTTCGTCAGCCGAGAATCCATACGCCGCTGGTACGGCGTACCATGCTGAACTGCCGCGAAGGACAATGGCGGCGAATCACCCATCAGGAGACGTTCACCGCCAGGGAACCGCGCGCCCGCGTCATCATTGTTCTCGACGGCAATCCGTCGCAGATCTACTGGAGCGGTTTCTATGTGGGAGAGGTTGAACCGGACACCCGGGAGAATCCCCGCAATGTCAACGATCGCCCTTGCCCTCCGAAAGAATTCGCCGAACGGCTGGCGAAACGCCCCGATTCCACCGCCGTCGTCAAGATGCACGGCGACGCCCCGGCAATCTTCGTCGATGGGGCGCCGATTCCCTCGCATATTCAGTTCGGCGATGCCTTCAATGCCCAGCGCACACGCCGTCAGAGCTTCCAGAAAGCCGGAGTGAAACTCCAATTCATCAGCCTCAACAATGTCGTCCGCAAATTCTGGTGCGGACCAAACAACTACGACCTGAAGGCGGTTGACGACCATATCCGCGACTCCGTCAGCAAGAACCCGGAAGGTTATTTCGTCGTCCGCATCGACCTCACCCCCTACCCGGAATGGTACAAGGATTACCCCGATACCGCCGCCCGGCAGGCCGACGGCACTCTTGCAAGAAGCCGTCACGGTTTTCACGGGCCGCCGGACTACTGGAGTCCGACCTATCGCCAGGCCGCGCTGGACTATATGACCGCAGTCATCCGGCATATCCGCGAACAGGATTACTACCGGGCGGTCGTCGGCTTTTTCCCCGCCGGCAACGAGGACCAGCAGTTCTATTATCAAGCCGACAAAAAAGGCGTGCTGAACGACGGGCTCGCCCCGGACTCCCTTCCGACTTTCCGCCGCTTCTTGCGGATGAAATACCCGGACGATCAAGCGCTCCAGCAGGCCTGGCGCAAACCGGACATCACCCTGAACACCGCCAGTCCCGATGTACAGAGCGTGAAATACAGCAACGTCGGTAATTTCTGGGACAGGGAAAAATACCAGCCGTTGATTGATTACACCGAATACCTGAACATAATGCAGGGCGAATTCGCCAACCTCATATGCCGGACCGCGCGGGAAGAAGCCGGCAAACCCGTCATCACCGTCATGTGGTGGGGACGCGGCGCAGGACTGACCGTATATCCGTTCTACTCCCAGACCTCGCAGATCCTGCCGCAGGGAGACCTGGACCTGATGGGCGCCCAGTCGGGCTATTACGGACAGCGCGAAAGCGGCAGTGCGGTTTATTTCCCGTGGGTCTTCGACTCGCTCCGCATCCACGGAAAAATTCCGATGGACGAGGGGGATTACCGGACCTGGGTATGCGGATTCAAGAGTATGCTCCATGATTACCGGGTGGCCCGCTACTGGACGCCGGAGGATTATACGAACGCGGTCAAAAGGCAACTGGGCAAGATGATCGGGGTCGGCGGCGGTTATTGGCATTTCGCCATGACCGACGGCTGGTACGATTCGCCGGAAATCATGGATTTCATCGGCCAGACCCAGAAAATATGGCAGGAGTTGACCGCGAAACCCGCGACTTTCACGCCCGCCGAACTGGTGGTGATCGCCGACGAAGACGATTACAGCCTCACCACCGAACAGGTGAACGTATGGAACGGCCCCAACTACCATACCATCCGCAACAATCAGGACGCCTTCCTGCGTTCCGGCCTGAAGTATGATTTCTATTATTTCAGCGACGTGCTGGCGCGAAACATGAAAGATTACCGGGTTTATGTGTTCTCGAACATCTTTCTGCTTTCGCCGGAAAAACGCGCTTTCATCGACAG
The DNA here is from genome assembly GCA_937888615.1 of uncultured Lentisphaeria bacterium. Classification (GTDB taxonomy): domain Bacteria; phylum Verrucomicrobiota; class Lentisphaeria; order Victivallales; family Victivallaceae; genus UBA5239. The sequence continues at coordinate 3,097 of CALABZ010000060.1, forward strand.
CCTGAAACGCGATGGCAAAACCCTGATATTTCTGTACGCCCCCGGTTTTATGAACGGCGAAAAAACCATGAAAGAACTGACCGGCATCGACATCCGGCAATGCGACCGAAGATCGAAGCTGGCGCGTTTTGAAAAAAACAGTTCGCCCCT
>CALABZ010000061.1 GCA_937888615.1 uncultured Lentisphaeria bacterium
GGGTCGCCGCCGCTCGACGGGGCCAGATAACCGCCGTTGAAGGCGTTGACCATCGAGACAAGTTCCGCCTCGGTTGAGGTAATCAGGTCGGTGCGGGCGCGAACAGCTTCGCAGACCGGGTCCGGCGCCGGTTTTGAAGCGCGGGCGCCGGGCATGGCGGCCTTGACCGGCGGAGAATTCTCAAAAGCGTCCCGAATCATCTGTTGTGCCTGTTCGACATATTTATCGAAAACGACGTTGCGGTCGCGGTCGGGCTCCGTCACCACTCCTTTTTTCAGGTCGGCGTCGAACAGTTTCCGGGCCACGGCGTCGACCATCATCAGCCGCGCGGTTTCGTCCGCCTCGCCCTTGCTGTAAGGACGGCCGATCACGTAGAGGCCACGGTTGACCTTGGCGTTTTCAAGTTCGTGAATATGATTGTGGAGAAGTTCGATATCGGTTTCGGTCAGTTCGCCTTTGGCAAAATTTTCGCTGAACTTGATTTCGTCATCCAGCTTTTCCTTTTTGATATAGGCGATGATAGACTTCCGGTATTCGTCTTTGAGCATGGCGTCTTCAGTGGTTTCGAGTTCGTGAATCCTGATATGAAGATCGGTGAACGACCCGTACAACCCCGAATTCATGAACGGCGCGGTCAGGTGGCTGACCAGCGTGGCGTAACTGCGACGCTTGGCGATTTGTCCCTCGCCCACGTTGTTGATGACATACAGGTAGTAATGGGGCATTTCGCCGACCAGCGCGTCCGGCCAGTCGTAACTGGATAGCGCCACCTGTTTCCACGGGGTGAATTCAAGACTGCCGTGAGTGCCGAAATGCATCATGGCATCCGCCTGAAACCCGTAACGAATCCACAAATAAGTGGCGAGATAGCTGTGAGGCGGAGCCTTTTTCACCCCGTGGATCAGCCGGTTGGTGTCGTCGCCGACGCCGGGGAGGCCCTGCGGAATCAGCACGATGTTGCCGAAACGCAGCATTCCGATCGCCAATTTTCCCTGATGCGTGAAATAACGCCCGAACCCTTCTCCGAAGGCCTCCACCACCGATTTGAACAGGTCCGCCGGCAATGCCTTGCGAACCCAGCCGAGGTATTCGTCATAGCCGACATATTCAACTTTGGCGGTTTTGAGAAATTCCTCGAACGCGCCTTCGGCGTAGGTGCCGAATACCGCCGCGTTCTGCTGGATCATTTTATTCAGCTCCACGGACGTTTTCGGCAGATCGCCGGTGGTGAAACCGGATTTTTTCAGGTATTTCAGGGTATTCAGGAGTGAATCCCCGACCTCAAGACCGCTGGCGACCAGGGCATTCTGACCGGGGCCCTTGTAATAGATGATGGCGATCTTTTTATCGGCATTTTTTTTATGTTTCAGCACCAGCGTTTTGCGGATCATTTCGGCGAAGCGTTCGAGACGGTCCGGGATCATGCGGAATTCCATCAACCCGCATTTGTTCGAGTACAGCGTGCTCAGGACATACGGCACTACGCCACCGTCCAGTTCCGGCATGGTAATGCTCTGGCTGAGCATACCCCCGGTCATGCCGCGCTGGTCTTTCAGAAATTCATTGTAGGGTTGCGGCACTTTGATCGGGCAGAACAGCGGGATATTGTGTTCTTTCAAATAGGCGATCCCTGCGTCCGGATCGGCCATGCTGAAACGCCCGTGCGGCTGGTAAACCACCAGGTCCGGCTTGACTTTGCGCAGGGTTTCCAGATTGGGCATGCCGTTGGCGGCTACGACGTTGATCCGGCGTTTCTCCAGGGCTCGGATCAGTTCGGTCAGACTGCCGCCGCCGTTGCCGCCAAAAATGCAGACAGTGGAGTTCTGTTCGTTGTACAACCCTTTCCGCTGATAGTATTCGAGAAAATCCTCGTAGGTTTCGAACCCTTTCTCTTCATCGGTGTGAAAAAATGCGTACCGGGGGACTTGATGCGGCGGCTCCACGCTCTCCGACAACAATACTTTCCCGTCGAGTTTGCGGCGGCTGTAGTTCACCAGGCGGCGGAAGTTCTCCCTGCCGCCGTTGCCCATGTAGGCGCGAACCGCTTTGGACTGCTCCTCGTTGAGCGTATTGAGCCCGGTTTCCTGACGGGTGGAGGAGGTCACATAGATCGGGATTTTGCGTTCGATCAAGGCGTTCACCTGCGCCATCTGGCGTTCGTTGAATTTCAGTCCCATGCCGAAGAAATAAATCACGTCATAGCGTTTCAGCACTTCAGGATCGGTGTTGTCGTCCCACTTCTGCACCGTCACCCGAATCATCGGATTGAGTTTCTGGTCGAATTGCGGGGCCAGCATGTATTCCGGGTAGTTGACCATCCCGATATAGGTCGGGGCGGCAAATTTAACATATATTCCAGTCAAAACCGCGATCGCCGCCAATACGATGGCGCCGATGATTGTCCATTTTTTTTGCTTCTTCATTCTTCTTTTCATCATTTGCTCTCCGGCACGTAAATAATCTCGCCGCTCTCCAGCCGATAGGCGATCCCGACGCGCTCACCCTTGCCGGAACCGGACGTGTTCTCCGATTTGAAGCGCGTTACCTTGTTGTCTTTTTTCACGATGATTTCCATGTCCGCCTTGCCGGCGTTTTTCACGTAGGTGACGTCTTGTGCCGTCAGGAATTCAGTCATGCGGCTCTGGATCACGAACGCCACCATCAACGCCACCGCGAACACCATTGCGGCGTCGAACAGATTGACCAGTCCCCCCATCGGATCGCCGTCGCCGTCGTCGTGAAACGCATCGTCGTAACGGTTCTTCCTCATCCGTCCACCCCGTTCAAATCGAGCGCATAGCGGAGCCCCGCGATCTCTTCTTTAAACCAGTGCCGCTTGACTGAATACACCAGCATTTCCACGCCGGAAATCACGATCCCCACCACCGTGGTGGCGAACGCGATCTGCATGTTGTAGGCCATTGAGCCGATATCGCCGGAAGCCAGCCCCGCCAGCGCCGGTCCCATCGGGATCAGCGTCCCCATCAGCCCGACCATCGGGGCGACTTTCATGATGTATCTGGCGCGTTCCAGTTCGTGCTCGTACTTCTGCGAAATATCGAAAATAGCTTTTTCGCAATGGGTATTGTTCCACCTCAGCGCCATCAGTTCCCGCAAATGCCGTGCGAAAACGCCGCGCCCGAGGTTGCCGGGGTCAATCTGTCTTCCGGCCCGCAGGGTCTGCATGATCTCGTCGCGCTGCCGCCGCTGTTTCAAAAGCAACAGATAGCTTGAACAGAAACTGCCCAGTTCCACCAGCGCCATCAGCATTCCCGCCAACAGCAATACGATAACCGGGAGCATAAAACTGTTTGCCACCCAGCTTAAGACTTCCGTCAGAATACTCATATTTTTCTCCTTTTCTCCATGAATATTTTCAAACCGTAAGTAATGAATGTCATAAGGACAATCGCCGCCGCCAGAATCCCCAGCACCGACAGGTCGCGCCACGACACGCCGCCGAGGGTCATGCCGCTGATCCGGCAACTGGCCGTCACCGGCAGGAACACCGCCAGCATCAGCAACAGCCAGCTCGCGTTCAGCGCCGAGGCGATCCGGCGAAGCCGGTTCCCGCGCCACAACACCAGCAGCTCCGAAACGATAATCACCGCCGCCGCGTACCCCAGCGCCGCCGCCCAGGTCAGAGCCCCGAAACTGTAGTTCGTCAGGTGATTGAATGCCATCGCCTGCAGGTAGAGCGCCGCCACCGGCATTAATAACGATGGCAGCAGCGCCGCGTATTTCCAGTAGTGCCGTTTCCCGCCGAGCTCGATTTCGCCGACCAGTGAAAATCCGACGATCAGCGACAGCAACTCCTGCACCACCACCAACGTACAAAGGTCGATCAGGTGGCTGCCGTCGTTGAGAAAAGCGGAAATATCCTGAAGATTGAGCGCCGCCACCCGTTTCTCCAGAAAAAACACCGGCAATACCGCCAGCATCGTTATGCCGTAACGGAAAAGGCGCGGCAGCAAGGTGAGCTTTACCGCACTCTGGAGGCTTGCCGCCGCTAAAATCGTGATGATAAAGAATTCCATTTATTCCTGCGTCACATAAGCAAATTTCCATTCATTACCGGTCTGTTTCAACATCATGACGACCCTGCCGCCGCCTTCGGTGTTGAAATAGACATGGTAAACTTCAGCATCCGCTGCTTTTTTCACTTCCCATTGCGGGTCCGCCGCCCGGGCAATGCCGCGAAGCGACTCATAACAGTCCTTCAAACCCCGTTCCCTGGGGTTCAGTGCCATACTGACAAAGTCCCGCGGATTTCCGCTCTTTACCGCTCCGATCACGCCCTGTGCAAAGTTGACGGCTTCGTCTTCAGCCGTCCCCCTCACCCGGTCCAATCCCGGCGCGGTGCCGGAAATCGCGTAAGAGCCGAAAATGACGGCGGATATGGACAGCAGAATGATTGACAATGATACTTTCTTTTTGTTCGACATCGTTCACCTCCGATTGTCTTTATGGTTCGAGATTGTCCGGGTCGTTGTATTCGGTATAAAAATACCGCATGGTTTCATCGAAATGCCCGGTTTTTGCCGTTTCATCCCCTCCGAGGAATTTGACGGTGGAAGCATGGCCGTCGGCCCAGCCGACATTGGCGACGGCGCCGTGGCGGAAATGAACCGTCCCGTTTTTGTCGACCATGCCGAGTCCTTTCGGGACCAGATAGGCGGTGCCGGTGGGAGCACTCCCCATCGCCGAATCGCCGAACATGACGATCTTGGAGGGGGATTTGATTTTCTCCGGCTTGGTCCTGCCGTTGCTGATCGATTTATCCGGCAAACCGCCGGAATGGGTGGCGGTTATGCTTGAGCTCCAGATCAGCCGGTTGTAGCCGATACCGCCCGCGCCGCCGGCTTCGGTGAGGTCCGCCAGATCGGCGGTTTTTTCCCAGGCGGGGCAAACCGTCACGGTCGAACCGTTTCCCACATAGGTATGCAGGAAACCGTCTTTGGTCAGGTCGTACTTGTAGCTGCCCATCGACCCGGAACGCCCACCATAGAAAAACGTCGAACTGATCGCGATCGGGCAGAGCACTCCGTAATCCCCCGAATACTGGACATTGGCCAGCGATAATTGGCGGACATTGTTGATGCAGGACGATCCCTTGGCTTTGTCGCGGGCGCTGTTCAGCGCGGGCAACAGCATTCCGGCCAGTATCGCAATAATAGCAATAACGATAAGAAGTTCAATGAGTGTGAAAATTTTTCTGTTCATGGTGTTATAACCTCCGTATTGTTGTTTTTTGGTTTTACGAATCTCATCAATTCTTTAAATATCTGATTAATAAGTTTTCAATTCATCCCGCCGAATAACGACTTCCCCACGTACGGCGCGCCGTTCACCTCGCACCATCTACCGCTCTCGCCCGCCGGTGGTTTCGCCTCGCCTTCCTCCATCACTGAATCAGAGCGTTCAAACGCCGTTCGAGGTCCGATTCCTTATTTTCAACCATCTTTTCAAGGCGCGCCTTGTTGGCGACATAGGAACGTTCCTGATTCTCATTGCGCGACGGAAGTCCCGCGAGCTGCGCGTCAAAACGCTCTTCCACCAATTTGCGGAGCGCCTTCTCATTGGCAGGGTTGGAATTTTCGCGACATTTCGCCACCGCCTCCGCCAGCTCCTTGTCTTCCGGCCCGTTGCCGTGGCGGGAGTGGCTGAAATAGATTATGTCCTTTTCTTTGGCAAACTTTCGGGCGGCGGTTTTGCCTTGCAGCGCGGCAACCATGCGCAGGTCCAGTTCTTCCGCACGCCGGGTCGTCCATTGGGTTTGGAGTGCTTTGCTGTTGGTGACGATGCGGTTCAGCATGTTAACCCGTTTGGTCAGGGTATTGATGTCGATTTCCTGCTGGCTATACGCCGAAAAACAAATCCCCATGCTTAATATCATCATCATAATTGCCAGTCTCATTTCTATTACCTCATTTATTAGATATACCTAACTTTTATATTTTAAAAAATCCCCCGTCGATAACGCGGGGGAAATGATTTCCGCTTGAATTCTAAGTAATAATGCGAGTCCCAATATGCAGGAGCAACCCTGTCTGGTACACGATCAGCGTCATGACATAGGCCAGGAGCGTCAGCCCCCCCATCTGCAGGAACGTCAGCTTCCATGAAGCGGTTTCCCGCCGCACCACCGCCACCGTGGCCATGCACGGGATCGAAAGCAGGCAAAACAGCATGATGCAGAACCCCTGCAACGGCGTATACGTCCGGATCAGGCTCTGGCGCAACGGCGTTAATCCGCTTTCGTCATCGACCGCGACTTTACCGGCGGCGAACAGAATTCCGAGCTGGGAAACGAACAGTTCCTTGGCGGCGAACGCGCCGATCAAAGCCGAACTGACGCGCCAATCGAAGCCCAATGGCTTCATGACGGTTTCAAGTCCGCGTCCGATCCGACCGGCGATGGAATATTCCAATTCTTCCTGGGTCCGCTCATGTTCGAGGACAGCGATTTGATCGTTGCGTTCCTTTTCGCCCAGATTGGACTTTTCCACTTTTGCGATTGCGGCGCCATAATCTTTCGAGAATTCGGTCTTTTTCGGAAAGGTATTGATAATAAAAAGGATGACCGCGGCGGCAAGAATCAGCGTCCCGGCTTTTT
>CALABZ010000062.1 GCA_937888615.1 uncultured Lentisphaeria bacterium
GGGACAACGGGTCGGGCTCGGCATCGACATGCCCGGCGAACGCTTCGAAGTCTCCGATCCCGAAGCCGTCCCCCTCGCCCGCTATGCCGACGGCAAAATCGCCGGGGCCATGCGAACCTTCCGGGATTGGAACAGCATCTACTTTGCCACGCCCAGTTGTTTTACGCCGGAATTTCTGCAGAACATCGCCCGTTTCGGCGGAGTTCATATTTACAATACGCCCGGCGACATGTTCTTTCACCATCGCGACGACCTGTTGGTGCTCCACGGCGTGGAGGGCAACACCAATCAGCTTCGTTTTCCCTATCCGGTTGAACTGCAGGACCTGTATACGGGAGAAGTTCTCCGGGAGCCGGTCGTCAAGTTGAAACCGGGCGAATCCCGCCTCTTCCGGGTGAAGCGCCGTTAAGAAACGGCGTCCCGAAATTTTATTCAGAGAGACACCGCTGCTATTGTCGAAGCCTTTTACATCAGGCTTCGACAATAGATATTTGGAAATATAACGTTTTTTCGGAAAAAGTCAAATTCCGGTTTTCGGGAGAGAAAAAAGCAGGGTTTCCCTGAAATACCGCTTTTCCGGAAAAACAGGATACTCAAATTCGTCATAAGGGGTTGATTTTTTCATTTTTACAGTTATATTAGTCCCTTTCCTGTCATGAGGACAGGAGGTAATTTCAGGAAAACTCGGAAAAATGGAAAGTCAAAAAGCACAAACCGTAGAAAAGTACCAACAGTATGTCATGCAGACATACGCACCGAAGCTGCTTCTGGTCAAAGGCCAGGGCACATGGGTATGGGACGAAACCGGTAAGAAGTATCTGGACTTCGGCGCCGGAATCAGCGTGTCCAATCTCGGACACTGTCACCCTGCCGTGGTTGATGCGATTCGACGCCAAGCCGGGATTTTAATACATACGTCCAATCTTTTTATGAACGAAAACCAGCCGAAGCTGGCCGAAAAACTGGCCAAATGCGGCTACGACGCGGTATCGTTCTTCGCCAACAGCGGCGCGGAAGCCAATGAAGGGCTGATCAAATTCGCCCGCAAGTGGGGTTCCGAACAGGGCAAATCCGAAATCATCGCCATGGAGGATTCCTTCCACGGGCGGACCCTTGCCACGCTGGCGGCTACCGGACGCTCCAAGTACCGGAAAGGATTCGGACCGGACATGCAGGGCTTTAAGCATGTGAAGTTCGGCGATTTCGCCGCGCTGGAAGCGGCCATTACCCCGCAGACCGCGGCGGTGCTGCTGGAACCCGTCCAGGGTGAAGGCGGCATTATCCCCGCCTCGAAGGAATATTTGGAACAAGTCCGGGCGCTGTGCGACGAAAAAGGCATCCTGCTGCTGTTTGATGAAGTCCAATGCGGAACTGGCCGGCTCGGCACGTTTTTCGCGTTCCAGTCTTACGGCGTGGAACCGGATGCGCTGTCCATGGCCAAGGCCATCGGCAACGGCTTCCCCCTCGGCGTATTGATGGTGAGAAGGCCATACGCTCAGGTGCTGACTGTCGGCACCCATGCCAGCACGTTCGGCGGCACTCCGCTGGCCTGCGCCGCAGGTTGTGCCGTGGTGGACACCATCATGAACGACGGCTTGCTGGAAAACTGCCGCATTCAGGGCGAATACCTGACCGCCGGGCTTGAAGCGCTGGCCGTCGAATTCCCGTGCATTCAGAAAGTCCGTTCCAAAGGATTGATGATCGGCGTACAAATGGACCGCAACGCCGGTTCCCTGCTGCCAATCCTGAACGAACTCGGTATGATCGCGCTGACCGCCGGCGAAAACGTCCTGCGGCTGCTGCCCCCACTGAATGTAACACGTGATGAATGCGATACCGCGATATCCCTGATCAGAAAAGCTCTATCCAAGTGGCAGAGCGATAACCTATAACAGCGGAGGCCCGTAATGAAGCACTTGCTGACTGTGGAAGATATTCCCCTTAGTGATTTTGAATCAATTTTTAATATGGCTGCCTACTTGAAAGCCAACCGGCGCACCGCCGACATTAAACCGTTGAAAGATAAAACCATCGCGATGATTTTTGCAAAATCGTCCACCCGCACCCGGGTGTCCTTCGAGGTCGGTATCCACGAACTCGGCGGTTATCCGATGTATCTGGAAGAAAAACAGATGCAGGTCGGCCGCGGCGAAACTCCGGCGGATACCGCCAAGGTGCTCAGCCGTTATCTCGACGGTATCGTCATCCGTACCTTTCTGCACAGCGATGTCGTAGAACTGGCGCGAAATGCCTCGGTGCCGGTGATCAACGCACTGACCAATGATTTCCATCCCTGTCAGGCATTGACCGATATTTTCACGATATTGGAATTCAGCAAGAAACTTCAGGGCGTCAAAATGGTGTTTCTGGGCGACGGCTGTTCCAACATGGCCAATTCCCTGATGCTGACCTGCAAGGCCTGCGGACTGGAACTGGTCATATCATCCCCGCGCGGTTTCGAACCGCGTCAGGATGTGATGGATCGCGCCAAAGGCCCCGGCACCATCACCTGGGAACCGGATCCGCTCAAGGCAACCCGCGGCGCCGATTACATTTACACCGACGTGTGGGTCAGCATGGGATTCGAAGAAGAATCCGCCGAACGCCTTGAAATCCTGGCCCCGTATCAAGTGAATTCCGCTCTGGTCAAACTGGCCAGCCCGGACGTAAAGATCATGCATTGTCTTCCGGCCCACCGCGAAGAAGAGATCACCTCAGACGTGCTTGACTCGCCCGTTTCGATCGTCTTCGAACAGGCCGAAAACCGCCTGCATGTTCAGAAAGCCATTCTTTGTTATTTGTTCGGCGCCATGTAACCTTCAACCACGGCCATTGTATGGACGACTATATCAACAGTTCGGTATTCGCCTTCTATAAAGTAGGACCCGGGCCATCCAGTTCCCATACGATCGGCCCGATGAAAGCGGCGACGTTGTTCGTGGAACGCGCCGGCAAAGTGAAATTCGCCGTTCCGCCGGCGGCGCTTGAAATACGCCTGTGCGGTTCGCTGGCCGCCACCGGGGTCGGACACGGCACCCACCGGGCGGTCGCGGGCGGCCTGATCGGCATGCAGCCGGAAACCTGCGACACTCAACGTTTGAGTCTGCTGCTTGAAGACGCCTCGGTGTATCAGGCGGATTTCGGCGCGTTCAAGGTCGATTTCGACCGCAGGTCCATTTTGTTCGACAAACACGCCTCCTGCCCGAAATTTCAGAACACCATGATCTTCCGGCTCCTCGACGACAACGCCGAGCCGGTCTTCGCCATGACCATCTATTCCATCGGCGGCGGCTATCTCGCCGTGGAGGGCGACGAAGAACCGGAGGAACAAGCCCCGGTCATGGTCCCCTACCGTTACCGCGACATGAACGGACTGCTCCGGCTTGCCTCCAAATACGGGATCAGCATTTCGCGCCTGATGATGGAAAACGAACAGGCTGTTTCCGGGCTGTCCGAGGCCGAAATCAATTCGCGGCTCGACGAATTGATCGAGCGGATGGATCAGGCCGTATTGCGCGGCATCGCCACCGAAGGCGTCCTGCCGGGTCCGATCCGGCTCCACCGCAAAGCCGCCCTGTTTTATAAATCGTCCATGAACCAGAAGCAACCGCAAGACCGCTTCCTGGCCCAACTGAATGCCTGGGCCATGGCCGTGGCGGAAGAAAACGCGGCCGGAAATCTGGTGGTGACCGCCCCTACCCTCGGCTCAGCCGGCATCCTCCCCGCTATTCTTCATATGCTGCGTGAAACCCGCGGCCTTGATAACGCCAAGCTGCGCGACGGCCTGTTGACCGCCGCCGCCATCGGCATGATCGCCCGGCGCAATGCCAGCATATCCGGCGCGGAAGTCGGCTGTCAGGGCGAAGTCGGCGTGGCCTCGGCCATGGCGGCCGCCATGCTGGGCGGAGTCAACAACGCCTCTTCAGCCATCATCGAATGCGCCGCCGAAATTGCCCTCGAACATCATCTGGGCCTGACCTGCGATCCGGTCTGCGGTTACGTGCAGATCCCCTGCATCGAACGCAACGCGGTCGGCACAATTACGGCTTACAACGCCTATATCCTGGCGTCGGTCGGCAACCCGCTGTACCACAAAGTCAGTTTCGACGAAGTCGTGGCGGCCATGCTGGAAACCGGACGCAGAATGTGTCCCGAACTCAAGGAAACCTCCCGCGGCGGCTTGGCCGTGTGCTCATTGTGTGAATGAATAAAGAACACGATATCCACAGTTTCGCCATCGACAAGCGCAACAGTTATTACAATCCCGACGTTGTGCTTCTTTTCTGCGCCCGCCAGCTCATCCGCAAATGGGATATCCCGAACCTGGCCGCCCCGTTCTGGCGCATTTATTACAATTACAACGAGGGCGCCTCCATCATCCGGCACAAGAAAGAAACACCGCTGGTTCCGGGCAAGTTTTACCTGATCTCCCCCGACACCGAGTACGGCGCCCGGTTGAAAACGCCGTTCGATCATTTCTATATTCACTTTCAGGCGGCCAAGCCGTATGATTTCTGCACCGACCGGGTCTATACTTATGAGGCGGAACCCCGCGACCAGCAGGTTATGGCGCAAATTTGCTCCCTGAACGAAGATCTGCACGAAAATGCCCGGTCGATCTCGCTGTTGATCCATGAACTCTGCATCCGGGCGTTACAGCAGGTTCCCTCAGGCGACCTGCGTAAATCTTATTCCGACCGCCGGGTCATCAAAACCGTCAATTTCATCGAAGACAACATTTCCCGCCCGATCTCCAACGAAGAACTGGCCTCCCCCTTCGGAATGAACGTCAATTCTTTTGCGCGGCTGTTCCGCGAGCAAACGGGGCTTTCGCCACAGGCTTATATCGTCCAGCGCCGGATACAGGAGGCGTGCCTACTGTTGCGTTTCACCGATTTGAGCATCGACGAGATCGCGGAAAAGACCGGATTTTGCGACCGTTACTACTTTACACGGATATTTTCCGGGCAGAGACGCATATCTCCGGCCGCATTCCGTAAATTAAATCATTGAAAAATGAACATTCCGGTGTTATATTAATAGGATGTGACACCAAGGAGTTGTATTATGCAGAAAATAATGATGAGCGGCAAAATTCATCGTGCTCGTCTTACTGGATGCGAACTGGATTATGAAGGCAGCCTGGAAATTGATCTGGACTTGCTGGATGCAGCCGGGATTTTGCCCTATGAAAAAATATTGGTAGTGAACCGCGAAAACGGTTCGCGACTCGAAACTTACGCCATCCCCGGAGCCCGGGGCAGCAAAACTTTTTGCCTGAATGGCCCCGCGGCCAAACTCGGCAGCGTCGGCGACTGCGTAACGATTATCGCGTTTTCGATTTTCGAACCGGCCGAGGCTAAAAATCTGGCGCCGCGGGTAATCGTATTGGACGCCGATAATAACATAATTATGCGTAAAGGTTCCCTTACCATCTAATATTAGGGAGAATATTTATGCTGTTTTTTTCGAAAAACAGTTGCAAAGGACTTTGCCGCGCATTATATTCGACATTGAAGAGCGGTTCATCCGGACAGGTGCTGTCCGAATACGCGATTATGCTCATCATGTGCCTGTTGATTACGCTGGCCGTGATGGTCTTCAGTCATTATTTTTCAATCAATGGCTGGCGAATGATTACGCAAGTGGGAGTAGGCTATCCATGAACCGACGGTGAAGTGGAACATGTTTGAACTCAGGGAGGTCTATCATGAAGAGAGGCATGAGAAGACAAAGAGGGCAGGCGATGGTGGAATATATCATCATCGTCGTCATTGTGGCTATTGCCGCGCTGGTGGTAATGGGGTCGTTCAGCAACCGTATCCGCACCATGATCGCCGGTGCGACCGTAAGCTTGGGCGGAGAAGCGCCGGAAGTCAACGATTCGCTTGATGAACTGCGCAGCCTGGGCGATGGAGGGATCAACGAATAAAAACGGAAGTTTGTCCATTCAGTCTGAGATATCAAAGCGCCCTACCTTGCCCGTCGAAACCTCAAGTAGGGTTGCCTGTTCCCCAGACAAACGTTCACTTCGTATGCCGAAACGTAAAGCAAAAAAACGACATTTTGGGCCGAATGGCTTCTTTATCGGATTTATTTGTTCATTTTCCGATTGTTTTTTATGAAAAACAGTTGCAAAATTGCAGACGAGATGATACTATTATGGTCAGACACTTGGGACTGCAAGTGACCAGATAATAATATCTTATATTTATTAGCAGGCACGGCGGCCCGGTTTTGGAGGTAAAAATGAAAAAAAGCATGAAAAGACAACGCGGTCAGGCCCTGGTGGAATATATTATCATTATCGTTATCGTCGCGATTGCGTCTCTGGTACTCCTCGGTGCATTCAGTGACCGCATCCGTACCATGATCGCCGGCGCAACCAACAGCCTGACCAACGACAACAAGGTCAGCGTCGACAAAACATCGTTGGATTCCGCACGCGATTTGACCGAAGAAGGCATTACCAATTAATTCCGGTCCTTTTGTACTATCGGCAAAACCCTATCCGCTCCCGGACAGGGTTTTATTTTTTACCAGCAATAGAGTGAACAAATCGACATCGTCAATCCGTCGGCCATCCCGAAACATTTCTGCAAGGAATTTTTATGTCAGCATATTCTTATTTGAGCGGCAGCCATGACCTGAGCCTGCCCGACTGGGGCCCGTATTCCAAACGATTTTTCGGCATTTCACACATCGCGGAACCGCGTCACGGCGCCCGCTTCGACTTCACCGTCGCCCCCGGCATCTACCGCCGCCAACTTGGAATCCCCGACGCCCTCCGCCCCTCCGGTTACCTGCCGTGGGATATCGATGAAGGACTGGAAAATTACTCCTACCGCCAACAGCTCGAATGGCAGGACCGTCAGTATTGCGACATCAGTTTTTCGCGCATCGACGACCATTGCCGCCTCGTCCGCATGGAACTGGTCAACAATACCGATATCAATACCGATTTCGCCATTCATCTCCTTGCCTCACTGGAACTTCATGCGCCGCATACCGTCGAACTCCTGAACGGAACCTGGATTGACGCCGTCGCCAACTCCGGAGTGGAAACCGTGGATTCGCTCCCTACCGACGGTTTGAACTATGACGGCTTACGCCGCCGCGAAATCCGTCTCGAAGGAACGGTCGGCGGGTCCGCCATCGGCCAGGGTTTCGGCCGGCACGAAGGCGACCGTATCCTATTCACCCTGCCGGATCACGCCGATGGAAAATGCTATCTGCGTTATCGCTCCTCCCGCCCGCTGAAGATCAAGGTAAACGGAACCGTCCGGGAACTGCCGGCCGCCGCCATCTGGAGCATCACTGATCTCGGAATTGAAATATCCACTGAAAGCCTTGAAATCATTTCCCTCGGCGGCGGTGAGCTGATCATCGACGGCATCGCCGTCTGCCGGGAATTGCCCGAATTCGCTCCGGTAAGCCTCGGCAACCGCCCGGTGTATGACTCGCCCGGACCGGATCGGCTCCACATCCGGTATCCCGGCATCAGGCATGGCTATGGTATCCGCTGGTATGAGAAGTCCGGTTTCGTACACCGCTATTCCGTACCGGATATCATGAAAACATTGCTGTATGACGACAGCGTTCACCAGGCGTTTCTCTCACTGCCCGACCACAACGGCGCCGATAATTTCCTCGATGTAATCCTGCAGCCGCTGGCCGTGCCTGCGAATTCATCCCGGGTCAGCTATGCCGTCATCTGCGACGGCTCGGAGGAACAGGTAAAAAATTATCTCGACAATGCTCCGGACGTCCCGGAACAGATTTACCTCGACGCGCGCTCACGCTACTGTCCGGTTCCCACTTTCGGCCAAGGCCGGATGGGGGCGGTAACCCTGACCAACGTCGTTTACCCGACCTATGTCTGCGGTCAATATGTCCGCCATCACAGTCCCGGACGGCGCTGGAACTGCAATTTCATTTCCATACACACCATAAAAACCAATATTCATATCCAGCGCACCCCAACGTAAATTCGAACTTAGCCCATAGGACATTTTTGGCCATGGCGAGCCTATGGTCGTTCTGTCGTTCTGATCAATTATATTATCCCCATTTAAATCCTTGAATCGAATATCTCCCGGTGAAGTACCTGAGGTTTGAAATGCATGGTTATCAATTTCTCCCTGTGTTTGAAATATCCCATCCATCACATGGCCATAAAACCCTGCAATAGGTTCTCCGACGGTAGTTCTGGAATAAAGCCCTTCGAATATCGCTGCTTGTGAGTTACTCAACTTGGTAACCTTATTGACGTTATTTGAAATATTAGCCGATATATCATAACTAAACTTGCCAGCTGGTTTATTTCTATAAGTCACCAACAATTCAACTCCTTTGTTATTTACATCTCCCCCGTTAACAAAAGGCGGTGTACTCACGCCCGAATATGCGGGAATGGGAACCCTAAGCAACATATTGGATGTATTTTTATTATAGTATGCGGCTGAAACAGTTACTCGGTTACCAAACCCGGTAAAATCAATACCAAACTCTGTCTCCTTGGTCGACTCCCATTTCAAGTCAGGGTTACCAATACTTGTTGCGGCCTGACCTTGGGAAATAGCAGCGCCGAATGGATAGATGATATTAGGCGTTACTGTGCTGGCAAAAGCATAATTCGACAAGGAATTCTGATTTCCCAACATACCCCATCCACCACGTATTTTAAGGTCATTGATAAAGGAGATGTTTTTCATGAATTCCTCATCAGAAATACGCCAACCCAGCGAAAACGAAGGGAAAGTGCCAAATCTGTTATTTTTCCCAAATTTCGATGAACCGTCTACCCGAATATTCCCCGTAAACAAATAGGTACCTTTGTAACTATAGTTTACCCTGCCTAAAAATGATAACATTCCATATTCGCCGGCACTCCCCCCTACCTGCTGACCACTGGAAGCCAAATTCAGATACCGCAAACTCTCGTCGATATTGGCATTAACCGGTAAATTCTGACCAATTGCGAACATATTTTCGGTGCGGTTGGACAGGGCCGTAATACCCCCTAGAACATCCACATCATGGTCACCAAAGGACTTTTCATAGGTCAACGTATTTTGCCAATCCCAATTGGTGGTTTGGCTCATTTCTCTCCGAAGACTTGTTACCAGATTTCGCTGTAACGGGAAAATATCAAAAGTAGGCGTGTAGTTGTAAGAATTAGCAAAACTCAGGTTCAGGTTCATCTGACTCCTAAATCTCAACCCATTGAACACATCCGCAGTGAGATATACACTACCATTCAGGATTGGACTCTTTGTAGTATTGGTATATAGCGTCGCTTCCGCTACCGGATTTTTGTTATCCGAAAACTTGGGCAAGCCCCAAGTACCATTAGGATTTTTTACGGGAACCGTGGGATCCATATGCCAGGCACTTGGTACCGGATTACGGTCACCAAATTCCGGAATTATGTTCCGCGTGCCATAGCTTAGGCCAATGTTTTCTCCAATGGTAACCGCTTTGTTTATTTTATACTCGGAGTTGACCCTGAAACTTAGTCTACTGTAATCTGTATTTAAAACGGTGCCTTTTTGTGTAAAATAACCACCTGATATATAATAGGTACCTTTTTCACTTCCTCCACTGGCTGATACTTCGGCATTGTGTATAGACGCAGTTCTAAAAATGGCATCTTGCCAGTTGGTACCCTGCCCCAAAGAGGCAATATCTTTAAACAAAGGATCTTTGCCGGCATTTGTTAATGCCAGGTTGTACAACTGAGCATATTGTTGTCCATTAACTAGCGGCATAGTGTTATGGACCTGTTGCATGCCCGTATACAAATTCACTTGCACATTTGCCTTACCCGTAGACCCTTTTTTAGTGGTGATAATAACAACCCCGTTAGCTCCCTGCGCACCATAGATGGCCGAGGCCGACGCACTTTTCAGAATTTCTATGGATTCTATCTGATTCGGATCCAAGCTGGATGGTGAAGCCCCAAGATTCCCATCGATCACATACAGCGGTTCGCTATTGTTTACAGTTCCCGCCCCACGTATACGAACCATGAGCGATGCTCCGGGCGATCCCGAATTCTGAATAATTTGAACCCCCGCAACCTTACCTTGTAATGCTTGTCCTACCTGCTGAACGGGCTGTCCCACAATGTCCTTGGGAGCCACAGAACTGATGGAGGTTGTCAAATTGCGTTTACTTTGTGTACCATAACCCACGACAACCAGCTCTTTGAGTGCCTTCGTGTCATCACGCATCACCACATCTACTACACCTTTTGAGTTTACTGAGATTTCTTGACTCAGGTAACCAACAAATGAAAACACCAAGCTCACCGCTCCTTCGGGAACCTGAATCGAATAATTACCATTTACGTCTGTAACAGTTCCGGTAGTGCTACCTTTGATCAAAATGTTTACACCCGGTATAGCCTCACCTTTTTCCCCCTCGGTAATTCGTCCCGTAATCGTTCGATCCACCATTTCTGATGTCTCCATACCTGCGCTTACATGACTGGTTTCCTCTGAATGGCTACCCTTTCTCGGCTCCTTTTCTTCTTTCTTCTTTTGAATAACATAACCTCCGGTACTCGTCTTTTTAAATTTAAGTCCTAATGGAGTCAATAAACTCTCCATACTTTGCTCCACGCTTGTGTGTAAAGTGATAGTCTCAGCAGCCACTTTATAATCGTCAACCACATGATCAAAATAGAGAATATCTACTTTATACCGCTCCTTAAAATCTTGTAACACGGTATGGAGACTTTTAAAGTTAGGTTGACTGGCTCTGGAAGCTGGCGCCCTATTTAGTTTTGCAACATATTGTGCAAAACCTGGTTCGCCACTCGCCAAAAGCAGAGCCACCAATACAGCGGATTGAATCCTGTATTTCATAAATGAGAAATGAGTTAAAATTGGGTTTAGAAATAGGAAATTATGCACACAAAAGAGCCATGATTAAAGTTTCTCGAAACAGAAATAGCCCCGAAACTTTAACTATTATATATATACGCAAATCAACTTATCACTGATATACTTCGCCGCATCACACAGGAACAGCCCCTATTATAACACCTCTAACATGCTAGCCCAAAGGATGATGATGACGCATCCGGACTGGATACCCTCTTCGCGCCAGCAACGATCTACTCCACAACCAGGCTACCCATTTTCTGGGGGTTGTATCATAGACGATCTCAACGAAAAAAATACTTAAGTAAACTCCCTATTATTTTCAAAAATTAAGGAATAAGTTAAATCATATTCTTCATTTAAATAGAATAGCAAAATTTTTTAATGAATTATTTTACATATACAGAATATGTGCAGATATACATAATAAAGGCCACAATTGCGTGGTCTCCCAACGCTCTTGTGGCCTCTATATGTTTTACAAAATTAAACTTCATTAGTGAGTCCGGCATTTTGCACCGAACTCATCGGGTTACAGCTTAACTATACTTCTCGATTGTTTAATTCCATTAATATTAGTTATTGTTACAACATAAATACCGGCAGGTAAACCATTCAAATCAAGGGTATCAGCTTTCGTCCCAATTTCCTTCGAAAGTACTTTCACACCCGCACCATTATACACCACCGCAGACTGAAACTTAGTTAAGTCACCTTTAATTGTCAGTTTGTTAACAACCGGATTAGGACTTACCACAAGTTCGAACGCACCTTTTAATTCAATAGATTGTACCCTGCTCAATTCATATTTCTGGTCGAAATCAACTTGTTTCAGTTGGTAGTAAGATACACCTGACAACGGAGCCAAATCCGTAAACGTGTACTTCAAGATACCAACAGCCTCACCGTTTAATCCCATACTTTCCACCTTACCGATAACCGTCCAATCTTTCAGGTTAGCGCTGCGCATCACCTGGAATCCTTCGTTTCTGGTTTCCCCTACTGTTTCCCAGTCTACACTTACAGCCGGTTGTCCCTCTTTTTTCACCTCTTTCAATGCGAACTTTGTTAAATTCACAGGCAATGACTTATTGCAATCAGCAGGATCCAAATGGAACGCTCTATAAAGAACCGGACATGTACCTATTTTCATCTCCACGGTGTAATCACCCGCGTCAGTGTTATCAATGCCAGTAATAGTATAGGTATTAGATGTAGCACCCGTTATTGGACTTCCATCTTTAAACCATTGATACGTTGCACTTTCTACGTTCACCAATGACATGGTTAAGTCGCTACCTGGGCACGGCATTTTCCCACCCGCAGAATTACTTACACGAAGAGAGGAAACATCGGTTGATACCGTACCTTGCGTACCTCTTCCACAAGCATCTTCTGCGAAAACTAAGAATGGACCCGTACCTGGCACATCATTAAAGATATTACTCGATTGCGATGCGCGAATTAAATTTTCAGGAGCGTACGAACCCTTATACAAGCTATATCTATAAGGCGCAACCCCAGAGGTTGCGTAAGCTCTAACAGTACTCGTCGTAGGCGTTCCTGGACAACTTACATTCATTAAAACATCTTCCAGCTGGATTAAATTTGATGTTTTGGTAAATGGAATATCGTATTTACATGTTGCTGCTCCTTCTTTCCATATCTTAATAATATAATCCCCATTGGCCAATGAAGAAGTTGGTAAGGTTAAGCTAGCAGTATTTCTATCGGCTGTTTGCCTAGCCGAACCTGCTGCTGTCCCGTCCAAATTATACAACTGAGCATAAAGAAACCCAGTTGTACCCGTTGAAGAGCCATTGTAATATTCCATATTTTGAAAAGCTACATCAAGATCCGTGGACCCACAAGGGTAACTATAAGTAGCCGTCAATTGCGGAGTAGGTCTGGTTAAAGTAACTTCCTTCTCCACTACATTACCACATAGATCCGTTGTTCGAAATTTATACGTACCTAACGGTAAGTTACTTGTCTCAGGAGGGTAAGCATAATTACTTACATTAATTTGAGTATAGGTAAAGTCGGGAATACTAACGCCTTCAGGACCACTCAAAAGATGTACAGTAATGGGGAATGCCACCGACCCGCTAGTGGTAAAGGATCTAAATATAACCCCAGAATTGCCCACACAAGCACCACGATTGTATTCTCTAATGTCCGTAGACAAAGATGGGGCAACAGATGCGTAACTTCGACAATATACAGGCCCATCCGCACCACATGTACGTACACAAACTTGCACTGTTTGTCCATAAGGAATAGTAAAGGACTGAGTTCCACTTTGGCTTCCATAAACCGTAGGAGTCACAGGATTCCAAGCTCCCCCTCCCACTTGATATTCAGCACCGGCAGGCATAGTAATTCCAAAAGTAGAACTAGACAATGTTCCATATATATAACTAGATCCGCACGCATCAGGATTGACGTTTGACGGTGTAGCTAAAGCCAAAGAGATTACAGGTTTATTACGTGTGAAAGTATTTGTATAAACCATGCCACATTCATCCGTATAATCTACTTTAAATTGTAAAGGCCAAGTTGAAATATTGTC
>CALABZ010000063.1 GCA_937888615.1 uncultured Lentisphaeria bacterium
CTGTTCCGAAATGCCAGGCACATCTCCATCGGAAAATCGAAACCGCCGCGCGGCGCGATCGGCGCATAAACCGCCATCCATCCTTTGGTGACCGCCTGCTGTTTCGTCTGGTCAAGCAGCGTCACCGCCACGGCCCGGGCGCGCGAGTACCACCCTTCCTTGAATGTAATAAAAAGAATCACCACGCCGCAGAAAAGTAAACTGATAATCGGCGTCGTCACCAGAATCCACGGCTCCTTTTTGCGGCGCTTCAACACCCAGAAGTTCACGGGACCGATCAGAATGGCGAAAAACAGCATCACGCAGAAGAGCAACTGCAGCGGCACGTTCATCATATTCGGCATCAAATTGACAGGTTCCATGGCCGGTCCCTGTTTTCCCATCGACTGATTTGAACGCAGGAAACTGGCGGCAGGGCCGAGATCAGGAAGTGATTCGTCTTCATTTTTGGTATACCGCCAGGACGGTACCGGCGCTTTGTTGCTTTTTACAAACTCTTCCGCTTTTTTCTTATCGGCGGCGGCAATCGGCCGGCAATAAATAATTCGTCCCCAGCCAAGCGGCTTTTCGTAAACGCCGCTTTTTGAGGGTTGAGGAACATTCTCCGGCCACGGCGCATCGGGAGGCACCAAAATCAGCAAATTGCCGCCGAGCCGGACCCACTGCATAATCGGTTCCTCCACCTCCGGCGGCAAACGGTCCTCGGACGACAGGTAAATCTTCAAAAAACCGATATAATCCCGCAAGTGCTGTCCCCATTGGGAAATCGTAATGCTCGTCGCCTCCGCATTATGGACGATGAAACGGAGTTTGCGGTAATCCTGAACCGGCAGTGACGGCGACACTAAACAATCATTGTTCCCGTATCTGTAATTCAAATGCAATGTCTGCTTTGCCCTTCTGCCATCGATATAGACCTCCAACGGCTCCGCATTGAGATATGAGAACGAATTCGGATGGAACAAAAATGTCTGTGCGGTCGCCGCCGGCGCCAGCAGAACCGTCCGTTCCACCCGAAGCGACTGCCCACCGCGAAGTCTCAACAGGAAATGAACCTGTACCGGCTTCAGGCCCCGGTTGCGCATCCGCAGTTCATGCACCTGATATCCGTCAAAAGAGAACGAGTGGTTCATCGGAGGCACCACGTCAATGGAAACCGGTCCGAATTCCTCCGCCGCCACGACCAGCGCCGCCAGCGCCAGTCCTGCGGTCATCAAGCGTTTCAGCAAAGTCATGCGGTCGCCTCCGGCTGTTCCAGAACGATATCACCGGGCCATTCGATTCCTGCGGGGTCAATCTGTTTCAACAGCAATTCGATCAGGTCGAAACTGGTGACTTTTTCCAGTCGGGCCTGATAATTCAGGATCAACCGGTGGTTCAGCACGGCGGGAGCCACGTAACGCACATCTTCGAACCCGACGGTCGGGCGTCCCGCCAGCAATGCCGCCGCGCGCGCCGACTCCGCCAACGCAATCGCGGCGCGCGGCGAAGCGCCGAACGCCGTATAGCGTTTGATTTCCGGCAATGCGTCGGAGTCGCCCGGATGCCCGGCGGCGACCAGGCGCGCCATGTAGGCGGCGACCGGGCGGCTCAGGTAAATCCGGTCCATCGCCGCGAAAAGCCCTTGGAGTTCCTCGCGTCCGAGCCGCCATTTCGGGACTGGCGGTTCACCACGGCGACGGGTCGAAATGATATCGGTCAACACGTCCGCATTGACACCGCTGACGGCGATCTTGAAGAGAAAACGGTCCAACTGTGCTTCCGGAATCGGGTACGTACCCTCCAGTTCGATCGGGTTCTGCGAGGCCAGCACGAAAAAAGGGTCCGGCAGCGGACGGGTTTCGCCGAGCAATGTCACGGCGCGTTCCTGCATGGCCTCGAGCATGGCGGACTGGGTTTTCGGCGAAGCGCGGTTGATTTCGTCCGCCAACAGGATATTGGAGAAAATCGCGCCCGGCTGAAAGCTCATTTTGCGGGTGCCGTCCGGTTCCATCTGCAGGATATTGCACCCGAGAATGTCGCTGGGCAACAGATCCGGGGTGAACTGAATGCGTTTAAAATCGAGCGACAGGAGTTGTCCGAGCGCCTTGACCAGCGCGGTTTTGCCCACACCGGGCAGTCCTTCGAGCAGGACGTGGCCGCGACTCAGGATTCCGATCAACAGAAGTTTGTGGACCTCGTGGTGTCCGAGCAGAATACGGTCGAGTTCGTCCAGCACGCGGTTAGCCTGTTGCTGGATGGCTTGCAGTTCATCGGGTGGGATCAGCTCTGGCTGGCTCATATATCTCTACTCCTGTTTGGATTTGGTTTTAAAATATTGTTCGACGGCGGCGCGGTGCTCGGGCAGAATACGGGTGCGGCGCCGTTCCAATACCGTGTCGCCGCCTTTTAAACGGCCCGCCGCGGCCGTGCGTTTCTCCTCGTTGGGATCGGGCGGTCCGGCGAAAGTCGCCAGCACGACGCTCTGTTCAGCATCGGTTCCCCCCTCGGCCTGCATGGAACGGCGCTTCCCGCCATCGTCCTGGGTGTTTCCGGAAAGATCAAGTTCAGCGTCGGCACGTCCCCGGCTGATCCCCCCTTTCCCCGGTATTCCGCACCCGACTCCCATGCACGCGGCTTCCATCCCCTGCTGTTTCAGCCATTCGGACAAGGCTTCCTGATCGACGCTATAACCATTGCCGTCCTTGCCGCATTTGCCGGAAGAACAGGATTTACATTTCGTCAGTTTGGCTTTCATCATCCGGGCGAGTTTCTCGCGCATTTCTTTGGACATATTCTTCATCGACTCGGCCAGTTTGCGCATGGTTTCCGGGTTCGGACAATTCAGTTTCATGCCGGAAGCGGCGGCCTGTTTCATCAATTCGGCAAGTTCGGGATTGTTTTCGGCCAGTTTTTTCATGGCGTTGGCCATTTCGGCGGATATTTCATTGGAAAGCGGATTGTCGGGGGGGAGTCCGGCCAGCGTGTTCATGGCGGAGGAAAGCATGGTCAGGTTCTCGGTGGACTCGCGAAGTTTACCGGCGGCGTTCTCGCCGATGCCCTCGACCCGGCGCGAAAGTTTTTCCAACAATTCGTAGGTGCGCCCGGCGTTGCCGGCGTCATTGTTCTCCTGAAGTTCGTTCACGGTATTGCGAATTTCGGTAACTTCATCGGCGGAAGCGAGCGTTTCCTCCTCGATCACCTCCAGTTTCTCCAACACCTCGGCCACCTCGTCGTCGATATGCAGTGAAACCGTCGTTTTCGGCTCGAAATGCCGAACCGGACACCAGAGCGCCCCGCCGACAAATACCGCTCCCGCCAGAAAAGCCAGCCCGCTGTATTTCACCCGCCCCCGCAGCCGCGGCAACGGAATCAACCCGATGCGTTCGCGCCACGGCCCGAGATCCACTTCCAACCCGGCGGACAGCAAGCCGCCCGAGTTTCCGACGCTGCCCTCCAGATAAATCAACAATTTCCGCCGGTTCGGCAGTATGCGCCAGACCTTGAACGCGGCAATGCCCAGCGCCGTCGCGGTCGCAATGGCAATCAAGACCGTAGAATACAAGGGAGCCCAGTTTTTCTCCAGCATACGGCCTCCGAGAATGATCAACCCGCAGGTGAAAAATGCCGCACTGCCAACCGGCAGGAAACGTGTTCGAAACAGCGTCCATCCCAAACGACGGCGCATCAAAGACACAGCGCGTTCGGGCCGGCAGCCGAATGTGTCGCCAGTCATTCCTGTTCCCTGAATACCGAAGACCTCTCCAGCCCCCGGTTTTCTGCAGATTTCATCCGCCATTCTGTGTTCCCTGTAAGAATGTTGAGGTACAATATCACGGTAGCTGACACTTGTCAACCCCGCATCCCCATCATTTCCGGTTCATCGTCTCAATACCTCTTCACCAAATCCAGATCATAGAATTTAAACCGGTCCCGGTCCGGAAATCCCAGCTTGAACGTCTTGCCGTCGGACTCATAAATCAACGGTTTACCGGTGTGCGGTTCCACCGGAACGGCCTCAAGATATTCCGGGACCAATTGCGCCAGTTTCGTCGAATATTCGCCCTTCTCCGAACGATAGAGCTTCAGCGCCATCGCCACCACCCCCTGGGCCTTCGAAGCCTTTGACTTCAACGCAGTCATCCATATTGAACGTGCCATGCCCTTATCCTTTACAAGCACCCCAAGCACCTCATCTCGTTCACATTCAACGCGAAACTTCTCCAACGCCAACATTTCCGCAGCAGATTCAGCGCACGATGCAATCACTACCGGGTAGCCCAGGAATCGCCCGTAGGCATTGTACTGCCGGCCACGCGATTCATATGGTGAATAATCGCCGCGAAGACTCGAATCCAATAAATACAGCCCGTAGCCCAACTCGGACGGAATTTGAACTTTTCCCGATTTCATCAATGCCAGCGCCTCCCGGTAAACCGGCGCATATTCCGGCCCATCCGGCCCAAATCTCACCATAGAGGCATACCAAATGCGCCGAATCGCAACACGAACCAGTTCATCAAGCTGGCATTGCGGATTTGCCAAGGTTTCCGTATCGACTTTTGTTATCTTCATCAGCTCCGGCAGAATTTTCGCCTCCTGCCCGGTTTCGAAAAACAGCGCCGCCCGCGCCCCCCGCACACGGGCATAGCCGCGAACATGATTCAGCAATGGGAAATTAACAGGCCCTGCCCCTTCTCCCTTTTTCAAGACGTCCTCATATGCGGCGCAAAACGCCTCAAACTCCGGCGTGTCGAATATTTTCAACGTATATTCACGCTTATCCTGCGACACCAGCGTTCCTAGCGGGTCTCCCGCCTTCCAATTATATACACTATCGAAAGGCAACTCCATCTTACGGTGTGCGGTACGGAATTGTTGGATTTTCTCTGCAAACGGTTTGGCGGCATCCGGTAATTCGTCGGCAATGCTCCATGGTTTGACTCCCATCTTCACCAATTTAGAACGCACATGACAGCCATACGGGTAAACCACCGCCAGCGCCGCCAGCCAGCAGAAGACATAAATCCCCAAACCAATCCCGGCCTGAATCAACAGCCTTTTCCAGCCGCTCTTCTCCGAACGGAATTCGTATACCAGCCACACCACCAGCATCCCCACCGTCAATCCCAAAAACGCCATCACCAACTCACCTGCGGCGAAATCCGACCAATTTCCCCGGAACAAAGCCAGAAATGCCCCCAGACCGTAAAAACACCACGGAAACCCCAAACAGAAAACCGCCGCAAAAAGCAAAACCCCACCACATGCCGCATAGGGATTCACCGTCTTTTTTCGGCAGGTAAATGAAATGACAAACAAAAACACCGCCAACAGCACGACCAGTCCCGTCAACTCCAAAACCACCGTCTTGGACAGAATATTACGGCAAAACGCCAACATCAATCGATTCGGTTCCGAAATGTAGGACTGTTTCAATAGCTCTTTGACCAGCTCGTTTATCGGAGCGGGATCGGACCAGGCCAGAAACAGAACCGCCAGTCCACACAATACCGTAACCGCAAGCCCATACCAGAAATAGCGAAATCCCTTTCCCAAGGCACTCCCGGCCACAAGCCCGGCGGCCACCGCCGCCACTCCCAATCCACTCCAAAGTACAATTAACTCAATCATTCCAACCTCCCTGATTTATAGATAGTGAAAATCAAAGTCTCCTTGAAGCATTGCCTTCCGGAACAAATTACGACGGCAGAAAACCGCTCATTTCACGTCCCATCTATTTTGGCTTAATCTATGCGAAAAAACGAAAACTTCAATTGACGAAACCATTTTCCATACATAAATATGAAACCACCCATTCCGACCGGCCTTGGCTTTCGCAAGCTAATCGCTTTGTTTTCTAAGGCTTCCATTACGGTGAGGCTCCTTTATGAGTAAAAAACTCAAGGTCCCGCCAAAAATGGCTGAAAGCTTCGAGTTCACTTCCAGGAGAAAAAAACTCCTGAAATTTTCCTAAAAAAGCCGAAACTGCGCTTGCAAAAACAGGAAAAGGGTGTTTATTAATAGCTCATTCAGTTGATCATTAAATGAGATCAACCTGACATACAGGTGGCAGGATAGCTCAGTTGGTAGAGCAGAGGACTGAAAATCCTCGTGTCCCCAGTTCGATTCTGGGTCCGGCCACCAATTTTTTTTGCCCTTTTCCAGGCCTCTTCTCCGTTTTGCGCCATAAACTCCTACTCGGAATATACGGTCCAAACACATTGGATTCTAGTCAGGTTCAAGGGCGAATGATGGATTCCATCTACGGGGAGTTTCTGGCTATTTATGGTTGTTACGATAATATTCCTCTCCGAACTTGTCTATATGCCCGGTAAGGAAAAACATCCCTCCGGTTTTAAGACGCCTGCCGGATTTCAGGATATTCAGCATCGCTATCCGGATGGAATTGTCCGCGGGATATTCCCGCCAGTTATCGTCCTCCCGACCAAAAATAAAAAACAAACCGTCCAATCCATTTGATGGCCACGGAAATAAATAAAGCTGCTTCATAAACCGGGCAAGATTGGATTTCGGCAGTTCTTCTTCAAATTGAGGGTTAAATATCCAGGAAACAGAAAAAAAAGCTTTAACTTTTTTATCCGGGAAATATTTCCGGTAAAAACTTATCGCGTCCGCGAAAGATTTTTCACATGCTTCTAAAGTCATTTTTCCGCCGCCGGGAATATGCACGTCGAGGACACCGTCGCCCTCATGAAATACGTTTTCCCATTCGGAGGCTGGAAGTTCCAACTTTTCCTCCGGCAGTGCATAGCCTGCGGGAGATATCGGTATCCCGCGAATGCGATCCTCAGTCTCAATCAGCTCAGAAATACGCCATGCATCTTCTTTTTTCTGACCATCGCAAAGCCGGAATCCATTTTTATCCAGAAGCCAGCCGCTATTACAAATCGCCACGATCTGTTTTGTCGCTTTATGTCGATAAACGGCGGGATAATTTTTATTAAATTCCCTGTACATATATTCAAAACGGCCAACCCTGAAAACCTTTCCTTCAATATACCATCTGCACCAGTGTAATTGTTTACGATTCAGTCCCGGATGACCATCGTGCGCGGCCTGGTAGATATAAATTGCGCCATCAATGCTTTCACCGGCGGCGATCGCATATTCTTCAGGAATACCCAGTTGCTTATATGTTTTGATCCATTCGGGGAAAGCGCTCAACCAGATCAATAGATAAAATATGCCGCGGTTATTCCACAAAAACGTATCAAGTTCAGGCCATTCATCAAATCGCCTGACCTCATAGAAACAAAGTGCCTTATGACAGTGCCAGGCGAGGTGTTGCGCGGCGGGCGAGGATTCAACAACTGCCGCCGCCTGATCCATTAAAGCCAGTAAATCATGCCCGGCCCCGCTCATGGCATAATATTTTTCATAAAATTCCCGTTTCATGAAATAGGGGCTGGTCCCGGGAAAGGACAATTCCGATTTTTCCCAGTCGGCCGCCACGGCCGGAAAATATGCTTTTTCGATTTTCAGCTCTTCAAATACAACTTCCAACTGCATTGAAATATTTCCCCTGCCAGGCTTATCGCCTGATTCTTACCGCAAGTAACTCCAGCGGGCCAGGCATTATTATATCACCAAAACCACGGCATTGCCAAATTCAAAATTTAACGTGACGTTTTTCGACATAAAAAAAGATCGGATTGATATGATATTCATTGAATTTATTTGGGAATCAGCCAGCCGAAATCGTCAGGATTGTAATGTCCCAGGACAAAAATATGCTTTAAGGGATGCGGTTCGACCCAGCACAACGTATGTTCCTGTTTTCCATTCTGAAATGTCCGTTCGATATTGATACGGAACGGGCGCGGCGCCTTTTGATCCATGCCGATATCCGCTTTGCTGATTTTCACCTGTGCGGTCCAGGCACTTCCTGTTTCTTCGATTTTTACCAGAGGAACAGCACGCCGGGCCCACCAGGAAGATGAACCGTCGCGATGAATGGTAATAAGTTCGCTCCAGGTCAGCCGGAATGCTTCCAGATGAATGACAAAGCGGTCGTCCGGCATTGGATTTTCGGCGTACAATGTGAAATTGAGGAATTCATCGTCAAAATCCGCCTGAAATGAGGAAACCGGAGGATTTTCGTTTTCAATCGGGATAAAATTAAAATTGCTGTAAGCGCCGTAATAGGTCTGCTGAAGGCAGCCGTAACAGTTCAGTCGCACGGTTTCGCCGATCTTTGCGGCTTTGCCGACCGGTGATTCGCCGGTATATTCGGGATAAAGGCTCCGGTTGGCGCGAATGCACTTCTCGGCGGCCGGGAAATCACGGCGCAAAATCGTGTTCAGCCAGACAATGCGCTTTTTGATCATTGCCGGGGTAAATTTGTAGCCTTCGGCTTCGGAATGAAATCCGATTGCAGGATCGGCGGCAATCAACGGCAGCATCCGGCGGGATAGACGGATTTGTTCTTCGACGATTTTTCGAAGTTCCGCCAGAATGGGCAGACGGGATTTGTCGGCCTTCGCAAAAATCATTTTTTCCCGAAGCCGGTAAAAGCGGAAAATCGCGTTGGTTCCGGCGATCAGAATCCCGACCGCCTCCGCCACGCCGAGTTCGCGCCGGTTGGCGCGTGAACGCAGCGGCAGGCCCCGCATAATGTCAATCCCGGAACTCCAGAGCTTAAGCATTTTGTCCGTAAGCGTTATCACTTCATCCAGGGAAAACGCGCGATCATAATCATTATGGTTCGAAATGCATTCTCCGATCCGGTCGCCGGGCGGCGGAAACGTAATCTGCCAACTGGGCGTCAGGCGACGGTTGACCGGCCGTAAATGCAGATGCCATACCACACTGTCATGAACCGGCCCGATGTAGCCCAGATTATTGCAAAGCGGATAATGATCATAAGCTTTTGAGAAAAGTTTCCAGGCCGCGACCACCCGCGGCGCGGATTCGCTGTCCCAACGAAGCCTCGCCAGACGTTCCAGAAAAGACTCGGCGCCGGGTGGAAAGGGGCGAAACGAAAGGATATTGGCCGCCCGGGTCATCAAGGACGGATAGGCTCCGAAATACCAGCAATGCATCGCTCCGGAAATGCCCAGACTCAACATTTTCCGGTATTTGGCGTAAAGATTGGCCGGTACCGGAACATATTGCGTGGTGGCGCATTCCCAGGAACAGCCGACCTGAAGCTTGGCAAACATGGGAGTGCCGGATTTTACGGCATTTCCGGCGCAGGATTTGAAAAACGGACTGGGCCCGATGTATGAAAGCCAATAATCCGTTATTGTCCGCATTTTACCCAGTTGCATTTTGCCGCCGCCCGACTCGAAATTATGCATCAGGCTGACGCCCGGAGGGACATGCGACGCGGCTTCAATCGCGTTTTCACGCCCCCAGTAATAAAGCTGCGTATAGGGCCAGGAAATCAATTCGGCCTCCGGATTGGCCTGATGCATTCCTTGCGCCATGGCGCTCAACGAAAGCGCCAACGTTTCCCATGGCGGTTTGCCGCCGCAATTCGGGCAATTGTGTCCGGGAAAATTACAGCACAGCGTGTGCCATTCTCCCACGCTCAAAATGATCATTCCGCCCAGATGGGGAACGGCGGAAAAAATACTGAAAAGCGCCTGCCGCAAATATTCCCGCGCAGTCGCGGAACCGGGGCAAAAACCGCGTTTACCGGGGATAGCCGTACCCGCCAGTTCAGGAAACTTTTTTAAAATCGGATCATCTTCGTCAAAAGACACCGGTTCACAGCAATAAAGATAAATTTTTATGCCGTAACGGCGGCAGGAATGGACAATGCGGCGCAGTTTATTGAGCCGTTGTTCCGCCTGGGAGTCAACCGGCATAAATTCCGTGCGGGCCAACGTTTTAAAGTCCATTGACAGCCAGAGCCCGTTGGTGCCTTCGTGAGCCAGGCGGCTCAAATAAGCGTCCGGATAATAATCAATACCGTCCAATAGTTCGTCACAATAAAACGGCGGCCGTTTGAGCGGCGCAAAAAAGCACCGGGAAATGCGGGACTTGATGAATGGACGACGCTTGAGCCGCCCGTATTTCAGGAACGGGCCGCCGGCGATTAACATTTCATCGATAAGATAATAGAGCGCGCGCCGAATTCCTTCGGCGTCTCCACTTTCCAACAGACATTGTTCCGGTGTAACCGTGACGCGATAAGTTTCTTTTTCCGCGAAATTACGGCGCCGGATCACGATCGGGAATCCATTTTCGGCCTTAATTTTCACCTTGCCGAGTTTAAGAAAATGCGTGAAATCCGCAAGCGCGCTGTCCAACAGGTTTTCGGGATCGGGAAAATTCGGTTGAATATGGACTCCTTCTGATAAATCCGCCTCATCGGTTTCCGGTGTTCGCCGCGTCCGCTCCCATCTGGTAAATTCCGTTTTCTTCAGTTCGTCAACAAAAGCCCATTCTTGAACCGAGGGCGATACAATATCCTTACTTGTGTTCATTCGTTTTATCCTGCGGATTGAGTTCTTCGCTAAGGCATGATTCATAGATGGAAGGCGCGGTAATTTTATTTTTCGTCATTTTCCCGCTCTTTTCATATTTCCCAGATAATCAAGTATTTTCTGAACATCGCCTGGAATCCTGTCAATCAAATCCTGAATCTGTTGCCGATTCTCCTGATATCCGCCGTTTTCAATAGTACGGTCAAATTTCCAGTAATTAAAAAAATCGTGTTCAATATCATCAAGCAAACCACGTAGTACCGGGTCCTCTGGACGGGGATGCTTTCTGAAATTCGGCGTTTTTTCCTGAATGGACGGAGGAACGATCAAGTCGAAATTTTTTATTAACGCAAAATTCGCTTTGGCTAACAGCGCCCTGATTTTCATCCATTGTTCCAGCATTTGACCGAATTCACTTTTCCGGAGAACCTGTTGGAGTTCCTGTTGTGCGGCAATGACGGCGCGGTAGGCTTTTTCTCCTTCTCCGCAGGGGACGGGCGGGACTTCGATACCATTTTTCCGGGCACGTTCCGAGGCTATCAAATAACGGACTCTTTCGCGCTGAAAGCGGTTCGTGAAAACCTGTTCCACTTCCTTACGAAGATCGGCTTCATTTCCCATAACGAAAAAGGCGGCATCTCCCGGAGCTAGTGCGATCTTGAGTTCTCTGGACGTAGTCAATTTCATGTGAGTCAAATCATAACAACTGTAGTCCCGGCTTGTCTGCGGGAACGAAACGGTTCCGGTCTGCTCTCCGCGATCATCCCGGTTAATAACGACCAGATAACGGAGTTTTCCGTTCTGGTGTTTTAATGAACTGACCGTGATTGCCGGGCCTTCGTAAACTTTTATATTTCTGCTTGTCCGGCTTATCTTGCCGCATGAAATTTCAACCTCGCGGTAGTCCAATTCCGGTTTTGTATAGAACAGACGGGGCCCGATGGCGGTAAGCTCACGACCACATTCTCCGAGCGTTTTCCATTGCGGGAGGCCAGCGCCTTCCGCCGTCAATATGGGAATGGTCTCACCGCCTGCCTTCACCAGCCAACGGCTTGTTCCATTGAGCCCGTATACAATAATTCCTTTGGCTCCAGCCGCAACTGCGGAATAAATCATCAGGCGCATTTCCGCTTCAGCAGGCAAAGCGTAAATCCCGCCCGAAGCAAATGCCTGCGGCATAAACCATATTATGGAATCAGGAAGGTTCTTCACCGCATTTTCAACAGCGTTGCCCGCCGCCCATGGATTTCGAGTGAGGCTTTCGGCTTCATATACAGGATAAAGATCTCCCAGGTATACAGGCAGGTATTTGGCAATTTCATAGGTTGTGCCACTGAGGTTGAGATAAGGGAAAAAAGCGGCGTCCGGATGATCAAATTCCTGACGCAGGATATCATGCCCTAATAACATGCAGTTAATATTCTGATTGGTAATTTCATCTCCCGTGTAATAACATAGTATCCGGTCTTTATATTTTTTTATGGACTGCCGCGCATTTTGCACATTATACCGCGTTGATATCTTCCATTTTTCCGCAAGATATTTCTCCGTGTCAACATCGTTTTTGCCAACGATATGCACGATTGGAGTAACAGTCATGTCATACAGGCGGGCTTCTTCACCAAGATATTCGAACAGATTATGATTCGTAAACATATGGGCGACATAAAAGTTATTGAAATAATTGTCGGCCAACTCCCTGACCTGACGCTGATGTGTATAAAGCAGGCAATCGGTCCTGCTGCCAGCGGATTCTGGCGTGGCAACGCTGGACAAGGCCGCACCATACGGGAAATAACCTTGAATAATTGACGGCAATTTTGTGTGGGATTTTTCCGGCGGCGCCAACTTTATTCCTTTCAGCAATACCGGGGGACTTTGATATTTGAGTCCGCCCATATAGGGTTTTTCCCGAGGTGAGGCAAGTGAAATGGAATATTCACAATGCCAGCTTTCATTGGGGTTGAGGCTTATTTTATCGTAATACCACTCCATGGTATCGAATTCTTTTGTCAGGCAACTGTATATTTTGTGAACAGTTTTATTGTCAAACCTGAACAATAAGGTCTTATGTTTTTTGTATGCTTTTGCACACCATCCAGTACGTAAATTGTCCAATACCAGCGAATTGATCGTCCTGATCGACTCGGGCGTTTTGTCAAATATGGTGAGCCAATCCCGTGACGGATAGGAAAAAATACCATCATCCGGGCTGATGACATTTTGTATCCGGTAGATAAATGACAGGGTTCTGCTGCTTTCATTTTTCACTTCCACCATTATTTTAGCTTCAGGCTTATCTTCCGAAGGCAGGCTGTAAGTTTTGGAAATATTCAGCCCGCTCCAATTCCCAAAACCATTGGTATGCGAAACCCGTATTTCCCTGTATGGAACAATAACTTTGTTCTGGTACAGAGCATTGGCGAATACCCCCGGATACTGGTCTCCGGGCAAAATATCGATTCCCATCCCGCCGACGACCCCGGGCTGCCTGCTTCTGGTATAATTGAAATGGCTTTCCCCGTCGATAAAGCCATCGATACCGCCGCCGATCAGCGGATTGATATTCAAAATAACATGCTTGTTGCTCAATGTATTTTCAGGAGACAGATTCAACTCGAATTCATCAAAGTAACCTTCCGCCGGATTACCCACCATATGAATCAGGCACCTGACCCCATCAACATTCTCCGGAATTGAATAGCTGCCGGCGGCCAACCTCCAGTCCGGAGAGAATGGGAAGTAAATGTAAGTACTTTCCTGATTTTTTGTACCAATCATGGGTACAAACTGAATATAAAATTTCTCTTTCGGAGTCCCTTTTGCGTAAAGCTTGAAATTCAGTTTCATTCCCGGAATGACTTTTATTTTCTGTCCGGTCCAAACGTCAGCCCCGGTTCCTTTCAAAATCAGTTTCAGCGAATATTTCCCTTTGTAGGCACCGGTCGAAAGCGCCGCGCTGCATTGTTTGGCCCTGGTGCCAAATGTTACCGGCCAGTTCTGGCAGAAATTTTCTTTTTCAAGGATGGCAGAGCTTTTTTCAAAGCCTCCGTTTTCTAATAAATTCATCGGGGCGGCCAGGCCGGTTTGCGATAAGATGAATAAAAGTACCACGGCATGAAAAAATATCCGGTTGTTTACTTTAAGCATTCTGATTTCCTTTTTAATCTGCTAATTGAATTTTGCATATAATCCGTCTATAATTCACCCCCTGCTGGACGCCATATACAGGTGCGCCTGCAATGGAACAGAAAAATTCCGGGGTACACGAGGTTCAGGGAGGTCATATTTAAATAATTGCGGTTGCTGCCTGAATCCCGCAAATCTTTCTCATTTTATCGGCGTCCAATAATCATAGGCCGTCTCAAATTTTACGTTTTTGCCGAAGCTCTTCACATTTCCTTCTTTAAACAGAAAATTGGAAGTACCGTCATGACGATATGCGGGAGCCCAAAACCAGTAATTATAGTATTCA
The DNA here is from genome assembly GCA_937888615.1 of uncultured Lentisphaeria bacterium. Lineage (GTDB taxonomy): Bacteria > Verrucomicrobiota > Lentisphaeria > Victivallales > Victivallaceae > UBA5239. The sequence continues at coordinate 13,912 of CALABZ010000063.1, forward strand.
GGTAAATTATATTGATAGCAAACGACAATATCATTGGAAGCCCCCGCGGCACCGTAAAATCCGTAATATTTTTTTTCTATCAAAAGAACAGAAGCATCGGTTACACTGCTGAATTTTTTAGGAGTATCATCGCTGCCGCTCAACCGCCAGCCTCCACTTTTACCATTGCGAATATAGCCGCTTCCATGCCCCATTGTAGGTTGATAGCTTGAGGTAATTTTCTTCCCGGCTGGAATCGGTATGTCCTGCTCACCATAAACATCGGGTTGAGAGGGACAGAAAAAAATACCCGCTCCCGTGTCTTCTTTGCAGAGGGGGTCTTCAACAAATGATGTCGGATTATTATTCTTGATGTGCATTCCCCGCGCTATATATTCACTCCATTGCCAACTTCCGGTTGCGGGTAGATAATCATTATAATCTCCTATGTAGAAAGCAATGCCCGTATAAATCTGTTTTTGGTTCTCTATACATGATGCGCGTTTGGCCGCTTCCCGCGCTTTGTTGAGAGCGGGGAGCAGCATTGCGGCGAGGATCGCTATAATTGCGATCACTACAAGGAGTTCAATGAGTGTAAAAATTCGAAGACTTTTGCATCCGGTTAACGATTTTAGATCTGTGTTCTGCATTTTCATCTCTGCGTGTTTCCTTATTTATTGTGACTATTATTCGCATAATTTGAAAACATACTTTACATTATTATTATACGTACTATCTTAAAATAAAGCAATGCCCATATACATTATTCAGATGATAGTTTTACAGGAAGAAATGACCATTTTACAGATATCGAGGTTTTAGTGGATAATATGCCTGTCAACATTCGCTGGGAAATCGACGTCTCCCGTTTGCAGGAACTCGACAGCAACTGGAGGACTGAAAATTTCGCGCCGTCGGTGCGGATCGTACCCTTTACCAGAATTTATTATCCGATAGAGGGGGAAGGATATATTGAACATTGCGGCAGGAATTATCATTTGCGGAAAGGATATCTTTTCCTGGTTCCGCCATTTGTACCGACCAAAGTCAGTTGTCAGTCGCGGTTATTGATGTACTGGGCCAATTTCAATGCCCATATTATGGATTCGGAACTGGATATATTTTCGGTTGTCCGTCCACTCTATGAATTGGCGGTATCCGATGATGACGACCCTGTTTATCGCAAACTCTTCGAACACATGACAAAGTATTTTACGATGCCGGTACGAAGCGGCATTAAATTACCGCCGCTTGCCGATATGGAAGCGATTGCCGCCCTCACCCTACTGGTTTGCCCGTTTTTCAATTCAGTGAATGACCGGGAGAAACAAAATATTGTCATGCCCGGACGCTTTTTCAAGTTACTGTATTATATAGAACAACATCTTGGACACAATTTTTCCCTGCGGGAACTGGCAAAACAGTTTAGCCTGAATCCGGTTTACCTGTCCAACGTGTTTGCGCAGGAAATGGGCGTTTCCCTGATCCGGTATTGCAACAACCGCCGGATTAATCGGGCCATTATTCTGTTGAGTAATACCGATTACACGATTTCCGAAATAGCGTATCAGCTGGGCGCCGGCAATTCGGCCAGTTTTTCGAGACTGTTCAAACGACATCATGGTCTGACTCCAATCGAATTTCGCAAATCCCTGAAACCTCCGGTCGCCCAGCGAAAGCCTATCAAAAACAACCCCAAATGAAAATAATAACACGCTATGCATATGGTATTTTATCCTCCGCTACGCTTTCGGCCTGACGGATCCCGTTACCATTGGCAATATCATGGTCATGAACGGCATGGGCGCCTCCTT
>CALABZ010000064.1 GCA_937888615.1 uncultured Lentisphaeria bacterium
GGTCTTATCCGGGGATCCCGGCGAGCCACTGAGCGCGGTTCTGCGCGGACCGGACGGCAACGCGGTGTTCAGCGGCAAGGATTTTGACGAGAAAACCATTTTTACCGGTACGCGCACCGAGGCCACCACGCCGGAAATCTGGTCGATTGATTTCATTCGGGCCGAGGAGGACGTGACCCTGCGTTTCTGTGAACCACTGGCGCCGGTGGCGGCCACTTCGTCGGAGGCTCTGCTGCGTCGGAAATGATTCGCAATCCATAAAAAAAAGCCGGGCTCCCGAAACGAATTCGAGACCCGGCTTTGCTGTGTTCAGTCTAGCCGCACTTGCTGTAGCCGCAGGCAAGGCACTTCAGGCAGTTTTCCTGATTGATCAACTCTTTTTCGTGGCATTCGGGGCAGATCATTTTATTGTCCGCCGGAATATGATTTGCTTGAGCCGGAACGTTTTCCGCATTTTTCTTGCCGTTTTTCGGCTCCATGCAGCCGATTTTGATCAGGTGTTCTTCGATGACCAGGCCGATTTCGGCGGCCAGCGAGGGCACGTATTTGCCGTTACGGTAGGAACCGCCGTTCGGGTCGTAAACGCTTTTCAGTTCTTCGATCAGGAACGTCGGGCGGGGATCGTGGCGGAATACCGCCGAAATCAACCGCGATATGGCGACGATCCAACTGAAATGATTCAGATTCTTGGTGTTGATGAAGATTTCATACGGATGGCGCATGCCGTCTTCTTCATAATCGTTGATCGTGATATAGAACGCATCCGCGGCCTGGGCGGTCTTGATTTTGTAGGTGGTGCCGGTGAGTTCGTCGGGGCGTTTCGGAATGTACGGACTACGCCCCTTCGTTTCCTGCTTTTCCTTTTTGTCATCCTGACGGACCAGCACGCCGGTCATGTACTCGGAGGGACGGAACGTGGTGCACCCTTTTAGCCCGCTGTCGTAGGCCTTCATGTAAATGTCGGCGAAGTCTTCGAACGGGTAATCGGTGGGGATATTAATCGTTTTTGAAATCGAACTGTCGACGTATTTCTGCAATATGGCCTGAATCGCCAGGTGATCGACCGGACGGATGCTGTCGGCGGTGACGAAATATTCCGGCAGGCTCTCCAGGTCCATCGATTCCACGCCCTTGTACTCGCAGTATTTGCGGTAAGCGTAATCGGAAATCTCGACTTCGGAAATGTCGTCCTCACTGCCGTTACGGATTTTGCGGGTGTATTTGATGGCAAAGACCGGTTCGAGCCCGCTGGAAATATTGTCGGCCAGCAGACTAATGGTGCCGGTCGGGGCGATCGAGGTCAGGTGGGAGTTGCGGATGCCGTATTTCATGATGCCGTCGCGAATGTCTTTCGGGAGGGTGGAGATGAATTTGCCGGCGCAGTATTTCTTGCGGTCGAGGAGTTCGAAAGAACCTTTTTCCCTGGCCAGTTCGATGCTGGCGCGGTAAGCGGTGTGGGTGATGGTCTTCATGACTTCACCGGCGAACTTGACCGATTCCGGGGAGCCGTACTTGATGCCCATGAAGAGCATGGCGTCGGCCAGACCGGTAATGCCGATGCCCATGCGGCGTTTGTTGTGGGCTTCGCGGCGCTGTTCCTCAAGCGGGTAGTTGCTCTGGTCGATGACGTTGTCCAGCAGGCGCACTGCGGTGGAAACGACTTCGGCGAGGCGTTCGGTATTGAGTTTGGCGTTGCGGGTAAAGGGGCTCTCGATGAATTTAGTCAGGTTTACGGAACCGAGCAGACAGGCGCCGAACGGGGGCAGGGGTTGTTCGCCGCAGGGGTTGGTGGCGCAAATGGTTTCGCAGTAGTACAGATTGTTCATCTGGTTGATTTTGTCGATCAGCAGGAAGCCGGGTTCGGCAAAGTCATAGGTGGAATGCATGATGGTATCCCAGAGATGGCGGGCCTTGACGGTTTTTTCGACTTTGCCGTTGAACTTGAGCTCCCAGTCGGCGTCGGCTTTTACCGCCTGCATGAATTCTTCGGTGATGGCGACCGACATGTTGAACATCTGGAGCTGGCTGTTGCCGCGTTTGGCGGTGATGAATTCTTCGATGTCGGGGTGGTCACAGCGCATAACGGCCATCTGGGCGCCGCGGCGTTGTCCGGCGCTCATGATGGTGCGGCAGGTGGAATCCAGCACGCGCATGAAGCTGAGGGGGCCGGAGGCGGGGGCTTCGCATCCTTTGATATCGGAGCCGCGGGGGCGGATGGTGGAGAAGTCAAACCCGACGCCGCCGCCCTGTTTCTGGGTCAGGGCGGAAGCCTTGACGGTATCGAAAATGCCATCGATCGAATCATCGATCTTGTTCATGACGTAGCAGTTGAACATGGTGGTCTGGGCGCGGCTGGTGCCGGCGTTGGCGATAATCCGGCCGCCGGGCATGAATTCAAGGCCGGTCAGGATGTCTTCGAACTTTTTCTGCCATTTGGCGGATTCTTTTTCATCGGCGGAGCAGGCCTTGGCGACACGCTTCATGGTATCGGCAATTGTTTTATCCGCAGGTATTTCGACTGAGCCGCCGTAACGGTATTTACGGCCCCAGATGTCTTCGGCAATGCTGTAGCTTTTCATTTGTCTCTATATATTGTGTTGTTTGGTTGGGTGATATACTTCATATGGTGGGTAATAGTACAACCGAAATGGGGAAATGCAAATCGATATTCGATAAAAACAGTAAGAATCTTATCGAAGCGGCAAATCGAACTCGCTATCGCTGATTTCCGGGTTTACGTTGACCCCGAGGATTCGGGAAACAACCGGGGTGTGCGGCGAGGCGGTGCGCGTCTCTTCCGGCAGGGCTTCATAGGCGGCAGTCAGATCGGTGAAGCGG
>CALABZ010000065.1 GCA_937888615.1 uncultured Lentisphaeria bacterium
ATATCCTTTTAACCTGAATATTGAAGCTGCCGGGGAGGAAGCAAAGCAAGGCGCCAGCGAGCTGGACGCTGATTTCGAGGTTCACGGCTGGAGCCATTGTTTCTGCCCCGATTGTCTGAAAGATTTTGCGGAATTCAGCGGGGTGAAGTATGAATTACTGCAAAATATGAAACCGGTCGAAATCACTAAAACATATCCTTTGAAATGGTATGAATTCCGTTGTTCCCAAACCGGAAAACTTTATTCCCTGATCCGGGAATTTCTGCATAAAAATTATCCCGGAGTAAAAATGGGGTGCAATACTCTCCTGCTTCACCCGGAAAGTAATCTGGGAGATTTGAAATATGGCATATGTGATTTTGCTGAAGATCCGCGTCTGTTGAAAGATGAGGTGGATTATTACCTCGCCGACACCTTGACCGGCAGTGTTTATGACGCGGTTGCGGTTGATGTGATGCGGAAAACTACCGGCAAACCGATAATTTCGGTTGCAGGCTGTTCGTATTGTGTCGGTTTTTCTCCGCATGTCATGTCGTTTCGGCGGATGACCGCCGAATTAACCGGAGATAAGTATGGTTATGAGCGGCGGACGGATTTCCTGAAACTGGGAATAGTGCATCAGGCGGCTAGCGGTGCCGCTGGGATCAGGTTTACCGTTGAGGAAGCTGATACTGCGTTAAAAGCTGATCAGGCCGCCGCTATCCTCGCTAAAGTCGAGGATTGGTATCTGGACGGGAAGCGCGCCGATGATAATCTTGAAGTTATCGACCTGACTCAAATTCCCAGCCCCTGGCTGCAGGACAAAAGCAGGGTCGGGGGTAAAATATGGCAAAGTTTTTACAACCAGTACAACGGTGAGGTTCAATTCCGGGTTCACGGTAAAGGTGATGGTATTTTGATATCGCTGTTCAATTGGGACCCCCACCAGGATAAGCAATGGCTGCTGCGACTGCCAAAGGATTCTGACCGCGCTTACCATGTAACAGATGTTATTAATAACCTGGCCCTTTGTCTGGACAGCCGGGAAATATGGACGGCTGAGGAATTGCGGCAGGGCATGCCGGTAAAAGTGCCTGCCGCGGGGATGACTATCCTGAAACTGACATCCGCTAAAGAAAACACTTCGGGACGGGAAAAGATCGCGAGCGAGTTCAGGAATAAAATGCTTGCTGCGGCAAAAGATAAAACACCTTATAACCAGTACGGTTGGTACAAAGGCGGCCAGATTGATATGAAAGCTTACGTCGACAGAGCCTTGAAGCGTCCGCTGGAGCAGCTCAAAAAATATGGCGGCCAGCAAGAAATAACTAATCAGCAGTGATTTCAGTAAAATGCAGCATGGCATGACAATATGGAGCATCCGACAGAAAACCGATAATGAAGCGGTGCTTTCCTCTGATAAAAAGTATTGCTTTGCCGGAATTGATTTCAAGTCTGGCGCCGGTTCTTTGAAACTGGAAGTGGAGTTTAAATGTCTGGACGGAGCCGCGTTAGGAATTATCAATTATGAAAAAGCCAAAAACCTGAAACGGATATCTTCTTTATGCTGGGGGAAAACCGCTTCAGATTTTACGAAAATGACTTTTAATTTACCGTTGATCGAGGTTAAAAACCGGAACTGCCGGATGATGTTTTACAATACTACCCATAAAGGTTCTATCCTCATAAAAAGTCTGGAACTTAAGGGGAACAAGGATGACGATAAAAAATAACGCTCAATGCTATTTACAGGCGATTCAGGATGAATTTGTCCAAAGATACGATGCTGCCGCAGGCTTGGTCGGGGAATTTGATTCCGACATTTATACCCCGGAGTATATTAAACAGCATTTTCACGACCTTAACGCTTCTTCCCTTCATTCATACCGGGAATCTTTGGCCTGGGCATTGGCCATGCTTTTTCTTGATAGCAGTAACGAAGCGACGGAAAAAATAATTAATACCTTTTGCCGCGACGGACAGGTTAAAGATTCTGAGCATCCGAACTATGGAGAACTTTTCTGGTTTTCCGAAGAAAAACACATTCGGGATCGGAACGGCAACTTTTTTAACGGGGCGTCATTATTTCTGATCCGGAAGCTTTTCACTGAAAGTCTGAAAACCGATACATTGGCTGTAATAGACGAGGTTTTAACGCTTTTGTATCCGGTGTTTTCAAAAGAACGTGAGCAGACGGTGTTGAGCTATGTGAACCCGTCTTTGGGAAAATACGTGATGTGTGTTTTGCTGGCAGAATATTTTTCCAGGTCGGAACTTGATCATGATATCGCGGAATTCAATAAGTACGCTGATTTCCTTATGCATACCGGGGTAAATGAAACCTTATCACCGACCTATATCGGAGTCGATATAATAATTCTGCTTATGAGTGTTTTATGCACTGAAAATCAGGAATTTGCCGCTGCCGCAAAACGCCTGCTGGCGGAGATTTTCCTGAAACAGAACTATTTTTTCCGGGAACGTTTTCCGGCTCCGTTCCGGCGCGGTTACAATGGATACTACTCGACAAAACGTGTCGATATCCTTCCCTGGCTGCTGGGCTGGACCCGGGAAATGTCGACCTGCCGGGATTTATATTCAAATCTTGTATTGGCGGTAACTATTGGTATGAGTTCCGAGCGATTTCCTGAACTGTTCAATGACTCCAAAAAAATCGAACGCCCCCGGAGCCTTTGCTCTAAAGTCCATAAAGACTGTGAAGCTTACAGTTATCTTGATAAAGATTTTCTGTTGGGTTCATTTAACTATTATCCACCGGAAACCACTGCCTGGCAGACCGTCGGAGTCAGCGGCAGCGGCTGGCAGGATGGGGTGGTCTATTTGACCTTGAATAATTCCGTTGGTACTTCAGGCGTATTGCGTCTGGAAGCCGTTGACGAAAATAACTGCTTCAAATGTCATCCCTATGAAGGCGAATTCAAATTTGATAAGATAGACCGGCTTTATCCGCACCTGAGCTTTCCGCCGGAACCCAAAATAAAATGCGTTCAGGAAAAATCCAGCCTGTTGTGCCTGTATAAAATAGATAAAGTTGATGCGATCTTGAAAAGTTTCGGTTTTAATCTGCATTTCAGCCGGTTTAGCGGCAAATTATATGATTTGGAAAGTCGGGAAATTATTTCTGGGAGGCATGACGGGCCGCTTATTATCCAAATGGAAAATACCATGATTTATCTCCACCCGCTGACCAGGGTGGATATGGGCCGGTCAGATCTGCTGCACGGAGAGTTTTTCTTAACGGGATTGCAAATTGAGTGTACAAAAGAAGTTCTCGACTTAAAAATGCTGAATTATGAAGGAGAAGCAAAGCGCTTCATCCAGAATCATATCAGCGGCGGCTTTTTCATCTATGCCTGCTCAGAACTTGCTTTGATTGACTTCATTGAATTGGCGAAGAACTTTTCTATTGGCGAAGAATGGATTTCAGACAGGATAAACGCCCATGTAGACCGGCGCGACAGTATTCGGAAAGTTACTGTTGATATGAATGGTAAAACTCTTTCGTTGTACTGGAATCACTATACGGAGGCCTTTTCTCCGCAAATATCCGAAAATGGCTGAAATAATGTTGGGTCTTCACGAGAATTTATGGGTAAGTTAATGGGGGGATACAGCAGTTGCTGGTTTGGAAAAAAATGAAATTTTTCTTCCAAACCATTTGGGAAACAAGAAGCGCATGGCGTAATATTTTGTCGCCAAACACATTGGATTTTTAATCAAGCCTGGCGAAAAGCATCTTGTCGGATGATGGGTTCCATTGTTTCTCATGTAATTGATTGAAAAATCTTTTTTCAATCAATGCAACTGTTTTCTGACGGGGTTTTCGAGGCTGTTTCCAATTACAGGTTTATAGTGCCGTCCCATGTGTCCACATTCTGTTGTTTTATTTCCTCAGCATCGAACCATCTCGGCGTAACGGCTTTGGTTTCTGTGAAGAACCTTACTCCGTCTTTGCCCAGGGCATGCAGGTCGCCGAAAAACGAATTTTTATGGCCGGTGAACGGGAAAATTCCAACTGGCACCGGAATTCCGACATTGATCCCGACCATCCCTCCATGGGTACGTTTAGCGAATTCCCGGCTGTAATGACCGTTTTGAGTGAAAATTACCGAACCGTTTGCAAACGGGTTATTGTTCATGAGTTTCAGGCCTTCTTCAAAGTTTTTCACCCGTTTAACGCATAGCACCGGCCCGAAGATTTCTTCGTTGCCAATCGTCATTTCCGGCTTTACCTTATCAAATATTGTCGGTCCGAGATAAAAGCCTTTTTCAAAAGAAAGCGCCCAGTGGGGACCATCTGGCATTTTCTCAAAAAAGATAATAGATTG
>CALABZ010000066.1 GCA_937888615.1 uncultured Lentisphaeria bacterium
ACCGGGTACCAGCGGCAGGAGAGCGGATTCTGGGAAGCACAGACTTTACTGTTCGAGTTGATTTCCTCGCTCCAGCAGATTGATGAGGAACGAAAAAGCGAATCGAACGGCACGTTTTCCCGCAATGTGGACAATTTCCTGCGGAAAAATCTTTCCGTTCGCCTGACATCGACGAAACTGGCCGGAATGATGGGTATCAGCATTTCACAGCTCAATCACCGCTACCGGCAGGAAACCGGCACTTCCCCGATACGCCGCCAACTCGAAATGCGGCTGGAATATGCCGCCGGCATGGTCCTGAACAATAATACGCTGGCGGAAATTGCCGACAGACTGGGGTTCAGCAGTGCTTTTCACTTGTCAAGGGATTTTCGAAAATATTTCGGGCTGTCCCCGGCGAATTTCAGGCGGCGCGGCGGCGAAGCCATGTAGTCAATTATGTGGAGAGGCGCGGATCAAGATGGTCGCGCAGGGCGTCGCCCAGCAGATTCAGCGAAAGCACCAGCAGGAACATGAACAACGTGGCCCCGCCGACTTCCCACCAGATGCCTTGCCAGAGCCGTTCCTGCCCGTCCGCGATCATGGTCCCCCAACTGGGAAACTGTTGTACGCCCAACCCCAGATAGCTGACGATAACCTCGGTCATGACCGCCCCGGCGAAGCGGATCGTAAAAAAAATGATCACCAGATGAAACAGGTTCGGGACGATGTGACGGATAATGATCGGCACATCATGGAACCCCGCCACCTTGGCCGCCTGGACATACGCGGCCTCGCGCAGTTTGAAGGTTTCCGCCCGCACCACCTGACACAACCCGACCCAGCCGGTAATGCCGATGCCAAGGTAAACGGCCATCATGCCCGGCTCCGTATTGAATATCACGCATATGCCGTTGAACGCCTTTTCCAGCGGCGGGCTGAGAAATCCTTTGTTCACCAGCAGCGCGAACGCCAGGACGAATAACAACGACGGCATGGCGGCAAACGTACTGTTTATCCATACCACAAGATCGTCAATGAATTTACCGAAGTATCCGCCGAGTACGCCGAGCGTGACCCCTACCAATACCGTGATGAACGATGCGATAAAACCCACTTTGACGGCGGTAGAGGTCCCCGCCGCCGCCCGCAGAAAAACATCGCGTCCCATGTAGTCGGTGCCGAACCAGTGCGCGCGGGACGGCGGCTGGAACCGGTCGTTAATATCGCCGCGCTCGTAAACTGGAACGATCTTATAATGTCGGCAGTATATCGAATAGGCTTCAACGCCGACCGCGGTGGCGATATAAAGCAGAACGATCGCCAGCGATACGAGGTTCAAACGGTTTCGTATGAATTTTGCCGCCCCCGGTATCATGTTCAATCCTGCTTGCGTGCATTGCGCTGTCTGGTCAAGGCGACTTGAAGCAGGGCGATTTCCACCGGCGTTACGCCGTCGATCCGACCGGCTTGTGCCAGCGTGGTTGGACGAACCTTGTTCAGTTTGAACCGGGACTCCGTGCTGAGCCCATTCAGCGTATCGTAGTTGAAGTTCTCGGGAACCTTCCAGTTCTCGAGTTTGCGCAGTTTGGTGATAGACTGATCTTCTCGCTCAATATAACCGTCGTAATGCGCCATAATAACCACCTGACGCATAATTTTGCGCCCGGTTTCGGAATTCATATCGAATCCGTCCAATTCAAAAGGGCAGGGGAGTGTGGTATCTTTTTCGTAGACCCCCTGCAATGCTTTCAGATGTTCGAACAGGGTTTTCCCTTGATGGCGGGTTGTACGGGCGAAGGCAACCACCCCGTCCAGTAATTCGCGGTAATGGCAAAAGCTCTGGTATTTTTCATCAGGCAAAAGGTTCCATTCATGGGCCAGGTCACACAGCCGCAGGTCGGCGTTGTCCTGACGCAGCCGCAGGCGGTATTCGGCCCGGCTGGTGAACAGGCGGTAGGGTTCGATAATATCCTTGGTCACCAGGTCGTCGATCATGACCCCGAGATAGCTGAGCTCACGCGGCATTTCGACGCATTCCTTGCCGGCGGCGTGACGGGCCGCATTCAGTCCGGCCAGCAGTCCCTGCCCGCCGGCTTCTTCGTAGCCGCTGGTGCCATTGATCTGTCCGGCGGGGAAAATGTTGCGCCATTTTTTCAGGGCCAGCGAACGTTCGATCTGGTCCGGAAATACGAAATCGTACTCAATCGCATAGGCAAACCGCGAAATTACAGCATTTTCCAGGCCGGGTACGGTTGCCAGCATCCGGTTCTGGATTTCCGGCGGCAGACTGGTCGAAATGCCGTTGATATAATATTCGCCGGTGAATTCACCCTCCGGTTCCAGATAAAGCAGGTGTTTCTCATGATGCGGGAAACGTACAACCTTATCTTCAAACGACGGGCAATAACGTGCTCCAATGCCCTTGATCTTTCCTTGATATAATGGGGCCAGTTGAATGTTTTCCCGAACCAGTTCCGCCGTGGCCGTTGTCGAATAAACCAGATAGCACGGCATGTCGCGATGCCGGGTTCTGGGGAGGGCAGGGGGGAGGTCGAAGAAACTGAAACGTTCCTCGGTGTCCTCGGCATTCTGCAAATCCATTTGCGAAAAATCGATGGTTTTGGCCAGAACCCGGGGAGGGGTCCCGGTTTTCAGTCGCCCGATATTCAACTGCAACTGTTCTTTCAGGGCGTCGGACAAGGGAGTGGAGGCGGGATCGCCGCTTCTGCCGCCGGGAAAACTGGTCATGCCGTAATGCAGCAGGCCGCGCAGAAATGTGCCGGTGGCAATGACAATGCTTTTGCCGTGGATTTTTTCGCCGAGTTCGGTAGTGACACCGGTCACCTGCCCGTTTTCGAGGACGAATCCGGTGACGGCGCCTTGCTTTACATCAAGATTTTCCTGCAATTCAAGCACGAATTTCATGGTGCGCTGATAACAAACCTTATCGCATTGGGCTCGCGGCGACCAGACGGCCGGTCCTTTACTGCGGTTTAATAACCGGAACTGAATGGCGGCAAGATCCGTCACCATGCCCTGTGCGCCGCCCAGCGCATCGATTTCGCGGGTTAATTGTCCTTTGGCGATACCGCCGATGGCCGGATTGCAGCTCATCTGTGCGATATGGTCCATGTTGGTCGTAAGGATCAATGTCGCCGCACCTTGTCTGGCGGAAGCCAATGCGGCTTCGCATCCGGCGTGTCCGGCCCCGATAACAATCACATCATAATATTTCATATCAACTCGTCAATTAAAATAGCAAATATAGTAATAGACTCAAAAACCGGGAAAAATCAAATCGTTTTCGAATCAGGTTGACGAAAAATCTAAAAGTACAGGATTCGATCCCGGATGTCCGGTAATCTGGAGAATCCCGGTGTTGATTGATAAACAACTTATTAACAGGTGCCTCCTTTTAAAATCATAAGATCATCATAATTAATATGATACAATCTTAACAGAGCTGAATTCCGTATAGAGTAAACTTAACATAATATATATTATGCGACGTTATGTATCGGGCTCTGGATATCTGTTGCGGACGGTGTATAATAGAAACATGAAGCAAAAACCAGAGAATCATTGTCTCTGTTTTACAGGATTGGATTGTTAATATGAAAGAAATTGATCTTATGAAAGAAAAAGGTTTTAAATACGGGGTTCAAATCACAGCTACGATTATCATTGCCGCCGCGGTGATTATCTCGTCTGGAATGCTGTCGAAGTTTTTTATTAAAATACGGAAAGAAAAAAATCTCTCCGTGAAAGGCTATGCCGAACAGATCGTCAACAGCGACGTGGCCAAGTTTTATATCAACGTACGTGCACGCGGTGCGAACCTTGAAGATATGTACGCCCGGCTGCAATTGTCGAAAGACAAGATTATTGCCAAGTTATTGCACATGGGATTCAAGGAAGAAGAAATCACCCTTGGCAGTATTTGTCATGAAAGTGTTTATAAGAAAAACGACAAAGGCATTGATACCAATGAATTTCTTTATCTTTCCGGCAATCGCAGCATCGAAGTCGTGACGAAACAGGTGGAACTGGTTTCCGCGAAATACCGTCAACTGGACGTGTTGCTGAGCGACGGCGTTGACATGTCGACCGGTACGCCCGAATATTTTATTTCCAATCTGGATCGCTATAAACTGGTCTTGCTGAAAAAAGCCACGGCAAATGGACTCGAACGTGCCAAGGTGCTGGCGGAGAACAGTAACGGTCAGATCGGGCGGCTTCTGGAAGCCCGTCAGGGGATCATCCAGATCACCTCCCCCTACTCTACTGAAACTTCCTATGGAGGCGTATATGATACGGAAAGCCTCGAAAAGAGCATAAAGGTTGTCGTTACCCTCGAATACCTGCTCGAATAAACCTGCCCCCTTGTTGTTGGCGGTAATACCTGTTTCACCCCGGAAACGGTATTACCGCCACTTTTTTTTAGATTTATTTGTTGTTTAGACGGACCTTCAGGTCTTTCAGCTTTTTCGCCGATTCCAGTTCTTTGTAATAATGGTCCAGCGGATAACATCCCGAAACCAGCCCGTTTCGCGGGGCGGTGGTGCAATCGCCGAAGGTCCGGCAGATTTTCCGTTTGTCCAGTCCCCTGCCCTGCAACTGGTCCGCACAGATGTCGGGATACGACAACACCATACGTCCGATTCCGGCGAAGTCGGCCATGCCATGACCGACGGTGTATTCGGCGACATTCGGCAGCCATTCCTGCAAACAGGTGTAGCCGGAACCGATGATAGCGAGGTCGGGCACCAGTTTCTTCATTTCCGCGACCGCCCGGATCTGGCGAAATGCCCCGATAATCGGGTCTTCCGGCGCCAGATAACCGTCGCTGACCGGATAATAGGCCGGACGCTGGATGTGCGGATTGTAATACGGACTGCCGACGGTCGAACAGATGAATTGAACTCCGAGCGATTTCGCCAGTTTCAGAAATGCCGCCGGCTCGGTCAGGTCATACCCGAGGCCGGTGCCGTCCCCGCCGAAGGCATAGGGATAATGACCGTTCCACTCCATCGGGCGCCCTGCCCGGTCCGGGCCTTTCTCGAATGGAATCATATCGAACAGGCTGAACCGCAACGAAATATCAATTTCCGGGACTTCCCGGCGGATTCCTTCCACAATATTGCGAAAAAAACGGGTGCGGTTTTCAAAGGAACCGCCGTACCTGCCGGGCCGTTCGAATGCGCTGAGCAGTTCATGGCCGAGATAACCGTGCGCGTGTTTGATATCTACAAAATCGAATCCCGCGTCCTTGGCCAACGCCGCCGCCTTGATAAAGGTGGCGACAATATGGTCCAACTCGTCGTCGGAAACCACGTTTTCAGGTGAACTGCCGAATTTACGGTCCAGCAACGGATGTGCGTAGGCGGTGACGGACTCCAGTTTCATGTCGTCGTGCGGATGTGAATAGCGTCCCGAATGGGTCAACTGCAAACCGACGTACAGGTCGTCGGTCGTTCCAAATTTTTCTCGGTGGCGTTCGACCATTTTCGCCCGCAGACGGCCGATATTCGCGGCGGTTCCGGGGGTGATCATCATCTGGCGGGTGTTGCTTTTGCCGGAGAGCATGACGGCGGCGGCTTCGCAGCCGAAAATCATTTTCGCGCCGCTTTCGCCGAAACGCAGCCAACGGCGTTCTGTCAATTCACTGGGGGAACCGTCCGGCAGGCAATCCCAGCCTTCCATCGGTAATATGGCCCAGCGGTTGCCGATTGTGCGCCCGCACAGTTCGAGCGGAGCGCTTAATGCGGAGGCTTCGCCGGACTTCATGACCGGTTCGAACCAATGCGGCAGGCCCAGACTGTCCAGGTGGGCGGCGAATGCTTCGGGGGTTTTCAGGGTTGAGATTTTAGGGTATTCTTTCATCGGTTCCTCTTTCGCGGTGTGAATTTCAATTCGTATTCGCCTTTTGCGCCGGAATGTGCGGCAATGGTCAGGCGGTTGATGCTGCGCCCCCATGCTTTCCGTTGAAAAGCATCATTCAGAAGAATTTTACGGCAGGATACTTCGGCGCCATTGGATACTATCTGCACGTTCATATTGCCGACTTCCCATACTTCGCTCCGGGAACTCACCTCCGCCGGGGTATGCAGCGCGAGCGTGACCGTGTTGCCATCGCCTTTCAATTCCCAGGCGTCACGAATCATGACGCTTTGTTCCGATAAATTGAATACGATGGTTCGAATGCATTTTTTCAGGCCGGTTTCGGCGGGGTAAGCCGGGGCCAGGTCCATTTCCAGCACGCACGTTTTGGAAGTCCGGGTGAACTTGACGTTTCCGGCACGGTATTCCAGACCGGGCTGCTGCTTCATGCCGTTGAACTGAGGCATGTTGTGGGCGTCGGCATTAATCAGCCAGTTTTCGTAACGTTTTTCGCTGAAGGTTTCTTTCGTATACTCTGAACAACCGAGATCGACAATCACCGGTTTGTTTTGATAAAAGATAATGAATTGACCAACGTCGATATGGTTGTGGTTCTCCTGATTGTGTCCACCTTTGGCGGCCAGGGTCAGCCCTTCGTTTTTGACGAACAGCAACTGCGTATGCTCATACCAGGATATGGTGTTCGCCGTGCTTTTGCGCGATATGGCCGGTCCCGGTCCCCAGAAAATTGCCGCGAGATTCAGGACAATATCCCTGCTTATAACCGGAGTTTCTTTCTTTCTGTCAAACAATTCCATCGCCAGGGCTTTCATCGCGGGGCTGTCAACTCGCTCACCGTAACGGCGACAGGAGGCCCAATGGATGAAGTCGGAGTTGGTCTTGGCATCGGCGAATGCCGCCAGATAACCGTCCCCAAGATAAGCATCGGTGATATATTCACCCATTTTCTTGATTTTGGGATTGTCAGGCCATGTTTGCAGTTGTTCGAAGAAAAACAGCATGACCGCCGGTGAGACCTGCCAATAGGTCGGCCCCTCGTCGCACCCTCCATCCTCGGAATATTTCCGGATATACTGATCGACACTTTTCGAAAGCAGTTCGATCATCTTTTTTCGCCGGGCCGGATCGTCAGCCAATACGGTCAGAATCACTCCCAGGCAATTACTGCTGACCCACGGGGTCCAGTTATTGCGTCCCTCCTGCCACCAGAATGTTTGTGTTTCCAGTGGTTCGATGATTCGTTCCAACAGGGTTTGGCGGAGCATTTTCACCAGATTCGGCGACACTTCTTTCAGTTCCGGTTCCAATAGGTTCAGGGCTTGAGAGAGCAACATGCCGGTTTCGGCGGCGAAAAGATCAATGCACTCGTGCTCAAGGAACGGCAGGGGATCGTTGCCGCGCGGCACATGGGCCGGTACGCACCAGGTGTGTTCGGCGGTGATTTCCCAGATGTAGTCGATAATACGATCCAGAAAACGTCCCCGGTACTCAATCGCTTCGGCCAGAATCAAGGTATTCAAGTTCTGGCGGCGTAGGAAGTACGGCTGCTCATAATGGGTCCGATTGCCGTTGCGGACGAATTCCATGTAGAGATGGGCCGGAAGAGGCGGAATGTCTTCAGATTGAATCCGTTTTGCTTCCTGCAGGATATACTTGCGATACCCGCGGTTCCACGGCTGTTTCAGTGCATGTTTCCATTCCGCCCGGTTGGCCGCCGGGGGGAAAAGCATTTGTCCGGTTTTCACAGTTTGAATCCTTCTTTTAAGTGAACAATAAAGACTTCACAGTCTTCAAGGACTTGATACCGGTGCCGGTTCAGAGCGTCGAACATGATCGATTCGCCCGCCGACAGTTTGTAATCCCCTTCCGGCAGGCTGAATATCACCCTGCCCTTCAGCACCCAGCACACTTCCGAGCCGCTCCGGTGCAAATGCGGCCGTTCCAGGACAGCACCCGCCGGAGCGGTGCCGCGCAACCCTTTCATATTGGAATATGATATCTCCTGAAAATGAAATCCATCCGTATCCCGTTCCGTCATTTTCGAGAGGCGGGCGTGACGGTTTTCGGCGGCATTGATCAAATCAGCGGCGCTGATGCCGAACGCCCGCGCCAGCTTGCCGATCGTTTCCAGTCCGGCGGTAATCTGGTTGCGTTCCAGTTTGGAAATCACGGCGGCGGAAACTCCGCTGCGTTCGGTCAGCTCAGCAATACTGAGTTTTTCATTTTTGCGGATATCGCGCAGGATGGAGAAATCATACATGCCATCATTGAATTCACTCATAAATTTTCTGCTCCCGATAATCGTTCCAGATATTTTCAAACCAGCCGTTGCTTTCCGGCAGAGGACGGCACGGCTCCCAGTAATTTTTCACCGATTCACCGTCGTAAACGGTCAAGTGGACCCGCGAACGAAATGCACGATTCTCCAACTGGTAGTGCCAATCTGTTCCACGAATCGCCGGACCGTCCGAGTCCAGCACCAGCGACGAGCCACGGGAACCAATCCCCTGCCCTGCCGCCGCCGCAATCGCCTCCAGATAAACGGCATGGGCGAGGCAAAGCTGTAAATTGCGCAGGGTTTCGGCTTTGCCGTTCGGCCCCTGCCAACAGCATCCCTGTCCCAATAGACGGCGATACTGGGCCCAGGCCACGGAACAGGCGTTTTCACCGCGTATCTGCGCGCCGTATTGCGTCATGCGTTCCTGGAATTCAAGCCGTTCGGCCTGCCAGTCGTTCGGATTTGAGGATTTTGCCAAAACACCATTTAAAAATTCCAGCTCGGCGGCCACTGTGTTTTCGAAAGCCGCTTCGTCAAGGGTGTTTTCCCGATAACGGGCCGCGATGTATTCTGCGGCCCGGAACGCTCCCGTCTGCCCCGCATTCAGAGCGGAACCGCCGGGCCGCGCGACGCCGTGCGAACCGTTCACCTCCCCGATCGGGAAAAGGTGCGGGATGTTTTCCGATTCCCACCAGCAGTTCGCGGCCAGTCCGCCGTTGTTATGCTGGGCGCAAACGGCGATTTCGAGCGGTTCACGACTCAGGTCGATGCCGTGATCCGCGTACAGTTCAATCGCGGGGCGATTCATTTTTGCCAGCCGTTCGAGCGGCGTACCGAACAACGCACCGGATTTTTCCAGATATTCGTAAGCTTCCGGTTCAAGCGTGTTGAAGTCGAAATCACATCCGTTGGACCGGTAATCCAGGAACACCCGCCGTTTTTTTAGAACGGTTTCCTGATAAACCAGAATATCGATCATGGAGGAGCCGTCCGGGATTTTGGTTGTATCGAAAGGCCATTGATAGCCTTTCAGAAATAACATCGAATTCATGCGTCCGGCGTCGTCGTAATAATCCAACAGGAATTCCCGTTCGTCACCGATGCCATCGGACGCCGTCGAAATCACGCGCGGCAACACCTGCATATAAGTGCCGGAGACATTCCAGCGGAATTTGATCGAACCAAGCCCGAATTGCGATTCCGGCAGGTTCCGCGCCAGAGCTCCGGCCCGGAGCGCCAGCCCGATCGCGCCGGTATGGACAGCCGGATAAACCGATGCCTTGTACAATCCCCCCGGTCCACCGACCGCGAAAACGACGTTTTCCGCCCGGAATACTTCGAATTCGCCCGCGTCGTCAACGGCAATGACCCCCGCCGCCCGTCCATCGACGGTCAACAACGACACAGCCACCCTGCCCTCCATGACCGGCATATTGCGTTTTTTTACTTCTTCAATCAGTTTACGGCACATTTCGCGGGACGTATATGGTCCGCAGGAGGTGGCCCGGCAGAACGGATCATGGTCCGTTTTGTACCCGATATACTGTCCGAACCGGTCATGGGGAAACGGTACGCCGAGGTTCACCAGATGGTAAAACCCGCGCACCGACAGGGCTGCTTCCGCCAATGCGATATCGCCGTGCATACCGCCGCCGTTGAATAGCGTTTCGGCCAGTTGTTCCGGGGAGTCCGGCGTCCGTCCGTACATGCCGAGTTTGTAGTAAGTCTGCTTGTCGCTGCCGGTATTGATTGACGTTCCTTTGTCCAGTCCTTCGGTCAGGATCAGGACATCGTCGATTCCGAGCGAATTTAATTGCAATGCGGCGTTCAGTCCGGCCGCGCCGCTTCCCAATACCAATGTATGTACGCTGTAATGCATCATTTTCGCTCCTCGCTGTCAGAGCCGGGGGATTTCCATGCCGCCGTCGATATTGATAACCTGCCCGGTGGAGTACGCGAGCGCTCCGTCGGCCAGCATCAGCGCGGCCTTGCCGGCAATCCCCAGCGCTTCTGCAGGCACAGACCGTCATTGATCAGCCGGTCGTATTTTTCGGTAACGGCGCTGGTCATGTCGGTCTTGATAATGCCGGGACGGATTTCATAAACCGGAATGCCATATTCGGCCAACCGGACCGCCCAAAGTTTACTGCTCATGGAAACGCCCGCTTTGGAAATACAGTATTCGCCGCGGCTGACCGAAGCCACCGTCGAAGAAATCGAACCGACATTGATGATCGTCGCTTCG
>CALABZ010000067.1 GCA_937888615.1 uncultured Lentisphaeria bacterium
GAGACACTGGTCGAAACAGAAAGCAATGCTCTTGTCATGGATGTTTCCGCCGGAATGCGCTCCCAAACAGACACCTATTCTGATGATCCTTTTTTTTCGTTGGAAAAAGGAGAGGCGTTTAAGGAGGCATTGGAATCACTTTCGCCTAAGGACCAAAGAATTGCTCAGGCGATTATGGATGGAATTCCCATCGCTGAAATTTGCAACAGCGATTATTGCTGTCGCCGCTATTTCTATCGTCATGCGCTTCCCAACATGCGTCGCGCCTTCCGGGAAAATTATTTCTGAACTTTCTTTGCGAAAGCGAGAATATTTTCCAAAACTCTGGATATATACCCGGCGTGAGAAAAAAAGAATCCAACCCAACGGAGAATGAAATGAAAAAAGAAATTTACATAGATGACGAAGTCGACCGCAGACTTCATCAGAAACTGGCGGTTGAGGCTACCGTCAATCTGACCTGCGATCCCATTAGCGAACTTACTTACGATATGGACGTGCGCGATACCATCAATTCCCTTCCGGCACTCGAAAAGAAAATCTGTGCGATGCTGTTGGAAGGCTATTCGCAAAGCAGCATCTGTTCTGCGTTGATGATTTCTCACCGTGCGTTACAGACAAAGCTCCTCCCGTTTATTCGCAAACGCTTCCTCGATTACGGATTTGACAAGAACGAACTCACTTTTTAACCATAAAGGAATTACCATGAACAACAACTTCATCATCCACGAACCGGCGGACGAATACCACGCCCGCAGCCGCAGCGGAGAATATATGTCGAGCCACTTGCTGGCCGACTTCCGGGAATCTCCGGCTCTCTACCGCAAGAAAGTCACCGGAAAAATCGAGGAAACCGAATCCGCCGCGTTCATCATGGGCCGCGCCGCACACTGCCTGATTCTCGAAGGGCGCAACGCTTTCGACAAGGAATATGTGGTTTCGGACGGTCCGATCAATCCGCGAACCGGCGAATCCTACGGCTCCAAGACCAAGGCGTTTGCCGAATGGGCGGCGACACAGGATCGGGAGGTTGTTTCCGGCAAGGATTACAACTTCATTCTGAAACTTCAGACCGGCGTCTGGCTCCATCCTGTCGCCTCGGAGTTGCTGGCGAACGGTGAAGCGGAGGGCGTAATCCGCACTGAATACAGCGGTGTTCCTTGCCAGATCCGTATGGATTGGTTTAATCCGGCGCTCGGTCTGGTTGATCTCAAAACCTGCGACAGTCTGAAATGGTTTGAGTCTGATTGTCGACGTTACGGATACATCCACCAGCTGGCGTTTTACAGGGCGGTCATCCGCGAGGTCACCGGACAGAACGTGGAAACTGACTGACGAGGTACTTGACCTCGCAGAACTTTCCAACCAGGCAGCACTGGAACGTTTCCGCGCCTGCTGCACGACCGGAGTATGGCCGACAGGTTACGAAGACATCCGCATCATCGACACCCTCTAACATAAAGGAATACACACAATGGGAATGCTGGAAAACATTCAGTCCGGGCGGGAAAGCAAGCCGCCTCGCATCATGATTTACGGTTCAGAAGGGGTAGGCAAAGCACAGCCGCTTGACGCACAAGTTTTGACGCCGACAGGATTTGTCGAAATGGGAGCCATCCATGTCGGCGACCGTGTCATCGGAGCGGATGGCAAGGCGCATAAGGTTTTGGCCGTCTTTCCGCAAGGGGAGAAGGAAGTCTTCCGCGTCACGTTCCGCGACGGCTCGCAAACGGAATGCACGGATGAACATCTCTGGTTCACGCAAACACGCAGTGAACGCGACCACGACCAGCCCGGCGCGGTGAGAAACATGAATACAATCCGTCATACGCTGCGTTATGGAACTCATTTCAATCACGGAGTTCCGCGCGTTGCTCCTGCGGAATTTGAAACCTCAGCGGAATTGCCGATCTCGCCATGGCTGCTGGGCGTATATCTTGCGGAGGGCAACTGCGGCAGCTCTGCAATCATTTCAAATCCGGAACCGGATATTCTCAAACGGATAGCCGATAGCGTTCCGGAATCCGACACCACCAGTGCCGCCGAAAGGAGCATTCGCATCCGTAAACGTCAGTATGGAAGTGCGCCCAGTGAATTCAGAAAAGGACTGGCGTCGCTTGGACTTGAGGATAAAATCAGCGATACGAAATTCATTCCGAGCCAATATCTCATGGCATCCGTGGAAGATAGACAGGAACTGCTTCGCGGTCTTTGCGATGGCGATGGATATGTGGTTCGTCCCGGCGCGGTCGAAATTTCAACCGTAAGTCCCCAAATGGCAAAGGACATTCTGTTTCTCGTCCGTTCGCTTGGCGGTTCGGCGACAATGGAAGTGCGCCCGGCGCATTACCGCAAAAACGGAGAGAAGCATGATACGAAACCGTCTCACCGGATTTATGCATCCTTCACCAATGGAATCGTGCCGATAGCATCAGCCAAGCACATGGCAAAATGGAAATTCCCGGAATGGATGATTCGCCATACGATTCGAAACGTCGAATTCGTCGGCAGGAAAGCATGTCAGTGCATTGTCATTGACGCGCTGGATTCACTCTACGTTACCGATGATTTCATCGTAACACACAATAGCACGTTCGGAGCATCCGCACCGGGAGCGATTTTCGTTCAGACCGAGGACGGTCTGGGAGAAATCAACTGCAAGAAGTTCCCTCTGGCGCACAGCCTCGCGGAAGTGCTGGCGGAACTGACCGCGCTCAGGGATGAACAGCATGATTTTCAGACCGTGGTGGTTGATTCCGCCGATTGGCTGGAACGGCTGATCTTCGACGAGGTCTGCCGCGAATTCGGTGTCCGTTCCATCGAAAAAGCCGACGGCGGCTACGGCAGGGGATATACCCATGCGCTGACTCACTGGCGCAAGGTCATCAGCCTGCTTCAGGAACTGCGTGACAAGCGCGGAATGATGGTCATTCTGGTCGCCCATGCGAAGGTCGAACGGTTCGAAGATCCGGAAAACGCCGCCTACGATCGTTACACACCGCGTCTTCACAAGCACGCTGCGAGCCTGATCGCAGAATGGGTCGACGCCGTTCTGTTCGCGAATAAGAAGTTCCGGGTGACGAAGGAAAACGCCGGATTCAATGGAGAACGCGCGATCGCCGCTCCCATCGGCGCGGATGGCGGGGAACGCATCATCCGCACGGTGGGAAGCCCCGCCTGCATCGCGAAGAACCGCTACGGTCTGCCGTCGGAAATTCCGCTCTCGTGGCAGGCATTCATTGAGGCATACACAAAAATTGAGGAGAACCATCATGAGTAAGTGCGGAGCCATCTGTGAGGTTTTCAGTCGCGTCTGCGGGTATTTTCGCCCGGTCAGTAACTGGAACAAGGGAAAACAGGAAGAATTCAAGGAACGCAAAGTTTATGAGGTGAAAAAACATGCACGAAAGAATCCGGACGGCGTATCGTCCGATGGCGTGTGATCTCTGCGGGCAGATGATCCGTCCCGGCGAACGTTACCGCGCCGTCCGGGACGAGTATTCGCCCGTTGAATATCACGAACACATTCAGTGTCCAGGCGCTCCGGCGGTCGCGATCAGCGAGCCGCGTCCGAAGCCGCCGAAAGTCAGAACCGCTTTCAACAACCAAGCTCTCTGCTTGGCGTAAAAACAAAGGAAACACACCATGTCCACACTCAATTTCAATGCGAACGAGGTCGAACCGTCGGTCGGTTTCGATGCCATTCCGGCGGGAAAATATCAGGCCGTCATCACCGATTCCGAGATGAAGGACACCAAATCCGGAACGGGCAAATATCTGCAACTCGAATTCGAAGTCATCGAAGGGGATTACAAAAGCCGCAAACTCTGGGCGCGTCTGAATCTGGAAAACGCGAACCTCGAAGCCGTCCGCATGGCTCGCGCCGACCTTTCGGCGATCTGCCGCGCCGTTAACGTGATCCAGCCTCGCGATTCCGTGGAACTCCACAATCTGCCGCTCACCATCACAGTCCGCTGTCGCAAGAATCAGGACGACGAAATCGTCAACGAGATTCGCGGTTTCGCCCCGAAAGCGGCTCTCTCCGGCGCGACGCAGACCACTCCGGCCGCACAGCCGACCAACGCCGCGCCTCCGTGGGCAAGGGGCAAATGACGGCGGAATTTGAACTGCCGTGGCCTCCAAGCGTGAATCACTATTACCGGCACGTCGGTCCGCGTGTGCTTATCAGCCGCGACGGGCGGCGTTACCGGGAAAATGTGGTCGCCCGATTTGCGACCGACCATGTGGCAAAGTTTTCCGGTCCGGTGGAGCTTCTGATTGAGCTCTATCCGCCGGACAACCGCCGCCGCGACGTGGACAATTCCCTGAAATGTCTGCTGGACACGTTCACTCACGCGGGGCTGTACGACGATGACAGTCTAATCTGCAAATTGACCGTCATCAAACGCGAACCCATGCCGCCCGACGGGATGGCATATATAAGGATATGTGAATGGAAGAACGAAGACAGAACGGCGGACGCCGATGCCAGATCGTCCAGGAGTTTGTAAAAACGATCTCGGACGACACCGAACGGCTGGTCTGCTATCTCTACATGCACAACTATACCGATGCGGAAGTCCGTAAGGAACTCCATCTGGACCGCCCCCGGCTGGAAGCGATAAAACTCAAACTGGCAATGGACATGAAAAAAGCCGGAATCCGGAACGGCGGCTCAGAACAACTTGCTGTGAGAGCCCGTGCGTAACAATTCAAGCACAAGGACATCATCATAGACTTTGTAAATGAGCAGCCAATCTGGACGGATGTGGCACTCGCGGACGCCGATAAAATTTCCAACGAGTTTGTGATCGTCAAACTCGTCCGGAAGCGGCATCCCGTTCGCGAGCATTTCAATGGCGTCCCAAAAGCGTTTCATTGTCGAATCCGGCTTCTGGATGCTTTTCAGGTCTTTCTTGAATCGTGAAGTGAATTTTACCTCATATTTCATGATTCCAGAGCCTCGCGGAGACTATCCATATCACGATACCCCTTGACCGTCGGGTCATGCGCAATGCGCTCGCCCTCCGCAATAGCGGCAATCGTCGCTTTATTCGGACGGGGATCGGCGGTTATCGGAAAAGGGATAGCCCGGAGCTTGGCGATCTGCTTCAGATAAATATTGATGGCGGTGGACATGTTCATGCCCATTTCATCCAAGCAGCTTTCCACGTCCTTTTTCAGCGCGGCGTCTACTCGAATACTCAGATTTGCAGCATTCATAGCAACCTCCATGTGTTATGTTTTCAATATAATATAACGCATTATACTACAAATGTCAATACAAAAGTAAAAAAAAGGAGCTTTAATTTTGGATTTGCGGCCATATCAACAATCTGCGGTTGATGCCGTATACGAACACCTCCGCAGCAAGGAAAACAATCCGTGCGTGGTTCTGCCTACAGGCTGTCACGCGAAAGATCACCCCATTTTGATGTATGACGGAAGCGTCAAAAAAGTTCAGGACATTGTCGTTGGCGATATCATCATGGGTGCGGACTCGACTCCGCGCCATGTGCTTGCATTGGCTCGCGGTCATGAAGCGATGGCGAGAATCACGCCGATCAAAGGGGAACCGTTTGTTGTAAATATAAACCACATTCTGTCTCTGGTCAGTACGAGCGAGAGGAAAGGAGATTTCCCTTATTACCAAAAGGGCGGCGAAATCACGAACATCACCGTCCGGGAATATCTGACAAAGTCAAAATCATGGCGGCATCTGCGGAAACTCTATCGCGTCCCGGTGGAGTTTGCCATCCCGCAGAATCTACCGATACCGCCGCATATTCTGGGCTTGCTCCTCGGCGATGGAACAATGACACATGCCATCGGGTTAACGAGTGCTGATGAAGAATTGGGCGATGAATTCAGCCGATATGCTGAAAGCCTCGGATGTTCAGTTCGCGTCAGCGAAAACGACTGCGATGTTCCAACATATTTTGCAACGGTTGCAAAAGGAGAGAGAAATCCCCTTTTTGAAATGCTGCATCAGCTCGGTTTGCGCGGACATTGCGCTCACAACAAGTTCATTCCGAGAGAGTATTTGACCGCATCCCGATCCGATCGGTTGCAATTGCTGGCAGGATTGCTGGATAGTGACGGATTCTTTGACGGTCATTGTTTGGAAATTACCACACAGTCACAAGAACTTGCCGGAGACATTGTGTTTCTTGCACGAAGCCTTGGGCTCATGGCAAACTGTCATGAGAAATATTGCGCCTGTCAGACCGGCGCAGGCGGCTGGTACTACCGGATGCATATTTCCGGCGATCTTTCGCCGATTCCGTGCCGCAGAAAGCGTCATGTGTTCAATATTCGCCTGCAAAAGAAAAATGTACTCCGGACGGGATTTTCCGTGGAAGAGTTACCGGAAGATGATTTTTTCGGTTTTGAACTGGATGGAGACCATTTGTATGTGGATGGAAACTTTATGGTCCATCACAATACCGGTAAATCGATTGTAATCGCAAAGATCGTTTCGGACGCCGTCAAAAACTGGAATGGACGAGTCCTTATTTTGGCGCACGTCAAAGAGTTACTCGAACAGAACGCCGGGAAGATCCGGGCGCTCTGCCCGGAACTGAAAATCGGCATTTTCTCCGCCGGTCTGAAATCCCGCGACACATCGGAACAGGTGATCGTCGCCGGAATCCAGTCCGTATATAACAAAGCCTGCGACCTCGGCGCGTTTGACTTGGTTCTGATCGATGAAGCACACCTTCTGCCGCCGCCGAGCAGCAAAGCCGAGGACGGAGAAGGGATGTACCGCTCGTTCATGAAAGATATGGCGGTCATCAATCCGCACGTCCGTCTGATCGGGCTTACCGCGACGCCTTACCGGCTCAAGGGCGGACTCATCTGCCAGCCGGAAAATTTGCTCAACGAGATTTGCTACGAGGTCGGGCTGAAAGAGATGATTCAGCAGGGCTATCTGTCGCCGCTTGTCTCCCGCGCCGGTCGTGCCGAGGCAAAACTCGACGGACTGCATGTGCGCGGCGGTGAATTTATCAACGACGAAGTCGCCTCCGCGATGGACACGGACGAACTGGTTTCATCCGCTTGTCGGGAGATCGTGGATTTGACCCGCGACCGGAAAGCGGTGCTGATTTTTACCTCCAGCGTCGATCATTGCAAGCATGTGGCGGAAAAGATTACCGCCTTGTCGGGAATGGGATGCGCGATGGTAACCGGTGAAACCTCATCCGGCGAACGGGCTGAAATCATCAGCCGATTCAAGGGCGAATACG
This sequence comes from uncultured Lentisphaeria bacterium, assembly GCA_937888615.1. Classification (GTDB taxonomy): domain Bacteria; phylum Verrucomicrobiota; class Lentisphaeria; order Victivallales; family Victivallaceae; genus UBA5239. The sequence continues at coordinate 7,248 of CALABZ010000067.1, forward strand.
TCTCCGCCGACCTGTTCGGTACACCGAAGCCGCCGCTCAAGTTTCTTTGCAACGTGAATGTGCTTACGACCGGCTTCGATAGTCCGAACACGGATTGTGTTGTGTTGCTTCGCCCCACAAATTCCGCCGGATTGTATGTGCAGATGGTGGGACGCGGGACCCGGCTCAGTCCGGCGACAGGGAAGCAAAATTGCCTTGTTTTGGACTACGGCGGCAATGTGCTTCGGCACGGTCCTGTCGACATGATCAATATCAAGGAACCCGGCGCTGGCAAAGGCGGCGATGCTCCGGCGAAAAAATGTCCGAAGTGTCTGGCGCTCATTCACGCCGGGTATGCGAAGTGTCCGGAATGCGGATACGAATTTCCTCCGCCGGAGGGTAACGACAAACTTTCCCGGAACGCTTCGACCGCCGGAATCATTTCCGGTCAGGTGGAACACACCGATTACGAGGTACTGGACACCTTTTACGCCGTCCATGAAAAGCGTTATGCGGAACCCGGAACGCCGCGAACCATGCGCGTTGATTACCGGATCGGATTCAACGACTTCAAATCGGAATGGGTCTGTCCGGAGCATACCGGATACGCTCGCGGCAAATTTGAAAAGTGGTGGCGGGAACGGGCCGCTCTCGGCTGTCCGATTCCAACTACCGCGCACGAAGCCGTAGCGTTGGCCAACGAGGGGCTTCTGGCGGCTCCGGAGTCGATCACCGTCAAATCGGTCACGGGCGAGAAGTTCGACCGGATAACGGGCTGGCGCTTGAAACCGCGTCCCGTTATGCGCGAACCCGGCGACGACTCACGGGAAATCAATGCAGAATTCGACCCGCCGACCAACAGTCCCGCCGACCTTGGCGTAGCGCAGGACGAATTCGACGATTCGGTTCCATTTTAAGGAGAATGATGGAAAAAATTTGCTTCAAATGTAAACGAATGCTCCCTCTCTCTGAATTTTATCTGCATCCGAACATGGCCGATGGTCATTTAAATAAATGCAAAGAATGCAATCGTGCGGATGTTCAGCAAAATCGGAGGCGCAAGGTGAACTTTTATCGGGAATATGACAGGCTCAGAACCAATCAACCAGAAAGAATTACAATGCGAAAAAACTTTCACCGAAGGCAGAAGAAAATGGAACCAGAAAAGTATTATGCCCGCACTGTGGCAGACAATGCATTGCGAGATGGCCGACTTACAAAAGATGAGTATTGCTATTTTTGTAATAGTTCGGATAATCTTGAGATGCATCACCCAGATTATTCCCAACCGTTAAGAATATATTGGCTCTGCCGTATCTGTCATCGCAAACTTGACAATATGCAAAAACTTGGGATTTCACATGATAATCGCCGTTGATTTTGACAACACGATTGCCGGGACGACTTTCCCGGAAATACACGGAGAAATCGCTGGAGCAATAGATGCCTTGAAACGTTTTCAGCAGGCCGGACACACGATCATTTTATGGACGTGCCGCGAAGGTAAAGTGTTGAATGATGCTCTTTTCTGGCTCGCCGATCATGGTTTTTCCCCTGACTGCGTAAACTGTCACAGTGAAAAGCAGATCGCCGAATGGGGAACCGATCCACGGAAAATCGGTGCGGACGTGTACATCGACGACCGGAACGCGCTCTGCGAAATCGACTGGAAACGCATCGAAGATTTCATCAATGGAAAAACACCGAATGTCGTTTTTGACGAAAAATCGCAGATCCGCGAACTACTTGATGAGAACAGATTGCTTATCGAAGTGTTGCGGGAACGCTGCGAACTCTGCGGCGACCGGTCAGCCTGCCCGAACTGCCGTATTGATTATGTTCTGAAACAGATAAAACACAGAAGGAAAAATTTACCATGTCCACAAGAGCATTGATTTCCATAGAGGATGCGGACGGAAAAGTCCGCAGCTCATATCTGCATTTCGACGGCTACCCGTCCGGGGCCGGCCGAATTCTGATCGATCATTACAACACGTCGGAATCCGCCGAAGCCCTGCTGGCGCTCGGCTTCCTGTCCGCCCTTGGCGAACGGCTTGCGCCCGAATCCGGCGAAAAACACGATTACGAGAATCCCGTCGAGGGTGTCTGCATCGCATATCACCGTGATCGCGGCGAACCGTTCCGTCCGGTGACCGTCTGGGCGAATGCCGAAGAGATGCTGGCCAATGCCGCCGACCGCTTCTGGGCGGAATATGTGTATCTCTTCCGCGACGGCAAGTGGTTTGTCGAAACCTGCTACCGGCAATCCGGATGGCGTCTGGTAACCGATGTGTTGAAGGAGCATGACAATGAGTAAAATCGACTGGAAAGTGACCGAACAGAATCTCTCTCAGGAGCTGGTGAGTTCCGACAACCGCTGGCACATTTCAAAGACGCAGGAAGGACACACCGAACCGAAATTCTTCCTGTCGAATTATGACCTTCTGCTGACACCGCACGGAACCGGATCGGATTACCGCGAGTGCTTTGAAAAGTTTATTGCCGACTGCGATGAGTTCATGCGGAAGGTCGCCGCTGTTCAGAATGAGGCGCGGATGCACATGGATACTCTGCTGAAAGCCGCCGAATCCCTTGAAAATCAGAATAAGGAATCCTCCCATGAAGATTGAAACCGTACTTGCGCAGATTTTTTCCGAGATCGACCGCGCCGAAAAACTGCATCCCGACTGGCCGACCGACCCGATTCATCAGGCGGCAGTGGTGACCGAGGAGGCGGGAGAACTTTTGCAGGCGAGTCTGAACCGCGACGAGCAGAAGGGAACGAAGCGTCAAATGATTATCGAGGCGACGCACACCGCAGCAACCGCGATTCGCTTCCTAAAAAACATTGAGGAGAGTGAAAATCATGAGTGACGTATCTGTTTTCACCTTCCGGAAGATGCCCGTGCGCGTGGTGTCGATAAAGGATCAAAACTATTTTGTCGTTCGCGATATCTGCAATATCCTTGGCTTCTCCAACCCTAACCGCGAACTGGCGAAACATACCGCCAACGTCCCGCTTTATGAACGTATCCGCACACCCGGCGGGCTTCAGGTCGTCCGGCTGGTTCCGCGTTCCGACGTTGAAAAACTGCTTTCAGCGAACACCGGGCGCAAGGCTCTGTTGCTCGACCGCTGGCTCAAAACCGAGGTATTTCCGAAATTCGAGGCGGATGAGCGTTCGACCGCCGAAGCGAGAAATCTTTTGACGGGATACCTGAATTTCATGAAAGAACTCATGAGTGTTCCGATTGACCGTCAGCCGGCAGTCATTTTTTCTCTGCCGGATATACCATTCCGGCTTGAAGTTCAGAAAGTGAGTTCCGAACATGACCGATAAAAATGAAATCATACGCGCGCTGAGTCTTTGGTATCAGCCAGGAGATGTCTTTGAAATCCGTGTTCTTGACGCGGTGAGCGCCGAATGGATGCGTCCGCACATGGAGTCAGGATACTTCGATTATGAACACATTCCGTCTGCCGCCGACGCCATCGGCAAACTGCGTTCCTATCGCGGGGCGTATGCAACCATCAACCCGGTAAAAACGGATCTGCTGGCCCGCGCCTGTAACCGGATTCGCGGTATCACCAAGGAACCGACGACTGCCGATTCGGATATTGCCGAACGTCGCTGGCTTCTCATCGACTGCGATCCGAAACGTGTGTCTGGCGTTTCCAGTACCGATACGGAACATGAAGCAGCACTGCAAAAGGCGCAGGAACTCCGAAAAGACATGGCCTCAGTCGGCTGGCCGGAACCGATTTTGACCGACAGCGGAAACGGCGCACAAATGCTTTATCGCATTTCTCTCCCTGCCGATGACAACGGCCTTGTCCAGCGGACGGTTGAAGCGTTAACCGCCGCAACGACCGATGCGGTGGAAATCGACAGCACCGTTCACAATCCGGCACGTATCTGGCGCATTCCGGGTACGATGAACTGCAAGGGCGATTCCATCCCGATTCGTCCGCACCGCATGGCGAAGCTCATTTCTGTGCCGGAGCATTTAACTATTGTCCCGCGGGAACAGCTGGAACAAGTCGCGAATTATGCGGTTGTTGCACATTCATCTGAACCACTCAAGACCGTGACGGACGGTTTCAACATCGACCGCTGGCTCGCGCAATACTGCCCGGAACTTGGTTCGCCGCAAGACTGGAAGGGCGGCAGAAAGTGGATTTTTCCCATCTGCCCGTTCAATGATGCCCACCGCAACCGTTCGGCGGTTCTGATTCAGGAACCATCCGGCGCAATCGCATTCAAATGTCACCACAATGGTTGCGTCGGGAACAATTGGAAAAAGTTACGCGAGCTCAAAGAGCCGGGGTGCTATCAGTCCAAGAAAACATCGTTTCCCGATGGAATAGCCACCGTTGATATTTCCGGCATTTTGTGTCAGAATATCAAAAACAAAAAAACGGTATGCAATACGCTTCCCGGATGTCTGCCGTTTCCGGAGGAACTCTACGATGTACCCGGATTCGTTGGCGAAGTCATCCGCTTCATGACGGAATCGACGCCATACCCGAACAAAGGCGTCGCATTCGCCGCCGCGCTGGCGCTTCAGGCGCATCTCGCGGCACGGAAAGTGGAAACGCCGCTGGGCGCGCGCACCAATCCGTATATTATCGCGCTCGCGAGATCGGGGAGCGGCAAGGACCATCCGCGCAAAGTCAACCGGCGTATTCTCTGTCAAGCCGGAATCGGCAACGAGGTTCAGGACAACATCGCGTCCGCGCAGGGACTGGAAGACGCACTTCTGGTTCATCCGGCTATGCTCTGGCAGTCCGACGAATTCTATGCTGTTTTGCGAGAAATCGTCAACGACAAAACCGGAACGAAAGAGTCCATGATGAAATATCTGCTGACGTTTTTCACCTCGGCGAATGAGATTTATACCACTCGTTCCAAGGCAGGGCAGCCGGGTGTCCAGATCAGTTGCCCGAATCTCACGCTTCTTGGAACCTGCACGCCGGGACTCTTTTTCTCGTCCATCGACGACCGCGTTCTGGCGCACGGCATGTACAGCCGTATGACCGTCATTCAGGCGGATTCGCTGCGAAAGAAAACAATTCCGACGCACGACTTCCGCAGTCTTACGGAAAGCATTGAAAAACGTGCGAAAGCATGGGCGGA
>CALABZ010000068.1 GCA_937888615.1 uncultured Lentisphaeria bacterium
TGCCGTCAAAAACAATCAAACAGGATTCCGCAAAAAAATTAACGGAATCAGGTAATTGATATGAATTCATCTTTTTCAATTTTGGTGTGTTCAAATTTCTTGCGAAATTCCTTCATATGGGAAACCAGCTTTATCACCCATTGAATTGTCTGAAATGTTTTTCGGAAAATAGCAGATACATCTTTTACCGCAGGTGTATTCAGCAATCCATCTTTGGCAGCTATCGCAGCAGATTTTGTGAAATATGTTGTGAGCGTGGCGAGGACTAACCCTCCAACCGCATTTCTTACAGTGATCAAATCTGCGATATTTTCTGGAGTAGCAATTTCCCATGAACCTTCACGAATTTTGACAGGAAGGTCATATTTCAGTTTTGCAAATTCAGGCTCCTCTTTTGTAAGAAAATAACGGAATTCCTCGTCAAAACCATTCAAGGCGATAGCTGCTTCTCTTGCGCCAAAAAGACCGTCTTTAATGTGAGGGCCTTGGTATTTAATATATCCGATGTATTCCATGGTCATATCCTCATTCAAGAATGATTCTGATTTTATTCGGATCTTTTCCGTGCGTCACCGCATCCAGATAATCGGCAAAACGCTGTTTCAGTTCATCCGCTTTGGCTGGACCGCCATTTTGTAACGCAGACTCCAAGTCTTTGGTATGGACGGATACCTTCAGCAGGCCGCCCAAAACTTGTTTCAACGCTTTCACTAATGTAGGACTGAGCGGAAGGCTGAATTCTCCGGCGGCCATGAATGCCTCAATTTCCGCTTTTCCCTCGGTCTGAAGCAAATCAAGATTCGCTTGGGTTATCGGGTCACTTAAACTGTTCAGAATGTTCTTCGCCCAATCACTCAGCATCTGATCCAATCTTTCATCCAGAGAACGCAAAGCATCCGAGGCAATTCCCTGTGAATGTTCCCTGCTTGGCATATATCGGCAACAAGTGCAGACCGTTTCGGTCTGAAGCGCCATTTCCGAAAGATCATTGCAACTGCGCATTCCCTCAAGTCGCTCGACCAACTCCTGCAGTTTCTGCCGCGGCATAAGCTCAATCGCAGTCAAAGCCTGAAGCGCTTTCAATCGATTATCGTTCCGAAGCTTTCCCCGTTTCGTTTCGTCCGCTACTGTAAGCCGCGCATCTTTGTGCAACTTCGTGTAGGTAATGATATAATCCCGCTTAAGCTGGCGTAGTTTTTGTGCAACTTGTGGCAAGGAGGTAACAATATTTTCCGTCGACTTGGCCTCCGTTAGCTGTTCGACAATTTCTTGCCGTGCCTGCTGGACTTGAGAAATCCAGAGGTTATCTGGCGGCAGACAGGCTTCCGCAGATTGAAGATAACTTGCCGTCAAACTTTCCTCCTGACAGAAATCGCGCAGTTTGTTAAGCGTATCAAGCGTCGTCATCGCATTGGAATGAGAAGCTATTTCATCTTTTCCCTGTTTCAATTGCTTCAGTTTGGATGGAGCATTGAAATTCTGCATATATTCAAGGAATTCCTTCGTCCTTGTTAGCTCAGTATTTGCCGTCGAGAGTTTACACACAGCCAAAAGGTCAACACCGAGAAAAGTCAAGCCATTTCTGATTTGACTTTGGAGGCGCACCAGACGTTCAACAATTTCCGACAATTTGGTCTGCAATTCCTGAACCGGTTCATTTTTCCCCTGCGTTACCATGGAAGCATAACCGCTCGGCAAACTCAAAAGTTCAAATAGAGCCGTGAGTCCGGATAAATTCCAATCTTTAGGCTGTTCAATATGTTTGAATGACATCAGATTGTCAAGCGGTGTCGAGACCAGTTTGGACAATCCTGTGGCATCAAATTTATCTCCAAGGACAGAAAGTGTGATTTCTCCGGTGCTGACCAAGGCAGCCAATACTACAATGAAAAACTCTATTTCCAGGCGCGACTTATCCGCATCAAAATAGCTAGCGCCTCTGTCGTACGTTATGAGTTCATCAAAATTTACAACTTGCCCAGCTCCGCGATTTCGAAAATATCCCAGAACTCTCTGGGCGTAAATGGAATTTGCGGTAGAAATTTTGTCTATATCCAGCAGATTCAGCGCGTCCAACACGGCCAATCCTTGCTTGGTATGTGACGCTCCGGTTATTACTCGAAGTGCTTCAGACACGGCCTGAGGTCTGGTCTGTACCGTAATCAGAGCTTTGAACTTGGGATAGTCGGGAGCCTGTTCCGCAAAATATATTCCCATCAGGAAACCACAAATCGTATCAATCATATCCCTGAAATTCAGCGTCTCGTTGCCGCTGATACCGGAAAGTTGTCGAAGGCTGGCTCCTTTTAACCAGTTATTGAGACTTTTAGTCTGCCCCTGATAGGTGATTTCAAACGCGGATGTGTTTTTTTCACGAAGCCATCGCACGATCGTATTTTTGTGCTCGATAACCTTCTGTTCATAGTTCGCTTTCGACGACCCGGAAGATATGCTGGCTAAATCCAATGCTCCGGCAAAATTACGGATCGCTGAGGTAAACTCCTCGTCAGCGCCAGTCAGACGGAAGAATACTTCGTCGGCTTTCTTTTCGTCTTTGAACTTTCCCGGAGCAAAATGACGCAGGAAATAGATGTAGTAATCGCGTGGAGGTTGTGCCGTAGAGCGATCATTCGGCGCACCAAAAAACAGATATCCGATACGTGGAGCTTGACGTTCCAGCCAGACAATCTTATTATATTCCCAGATATTGTATCCGGTGACTTTGGTCGGAATATCCTGAATTTCCATCATGATCTTCAGTGCTTCATAATACGCATGATCCAGCTTTTCATCATCAAGAGACGCGGCACGCTGCTCAATCAACGCATCAATATCTTCAGTCCGCTGAACGTCGATGTAATATTGATGGTTATCCTGATTTTGAGTGATGAATTGACCGCTGACCGCTTCCTTTATCTTTTTCATGATAAGCTCAATCTGCGTTTTCAGCGTGTCCGCGGGGTCTCCACCCAACTCTCGTACCTGTGGATCAAAAAGACAAAGAGAATCCCGCATTTCTTCCGCGGTAATACCGACATTGTTGTAGATGTTTCCGGTTGTCAGACGATTGACGGCTAAGCCATTGATAATTCTCAACGCAAGAGACTGATAGCACTTTCTTAAGGCAGATTTGATTTTCCCCGTCAAGATTGACGTGCAATCCATGATTTTCTTGACATCGTCAATCGTGCGGAAAGATGCATTGCCTGTCAAAGTGTCCCAGTAGGAATCATATGCAATTATTCCAGGATAATTTTCCGGAACGTCCTGATCTAATATGGCTGACATCTTTGAGGAAAGAGTACGCAAAACCATACGTTTTTCAACAGCGACAACGCGTTCAAAAATGTCAATATAATCCGGATGAACCGGGAACATTCGGACAAAATCGTCCATGCGGCCGGCCATATCTCCATAGAAGCAAGAAAATTGATCCAAGTATTCCCGTATTTTTTGCTGTTGTTCTGGTGTTTTTCGCAAGAGACGTTCAGAAACAACGAATTTGACATCGTTGCGAGCAATATCAACTTGTTCAAAACGTTCGTGTACCCGGCGAAGACTTTCACTGACAAACGAAAAACGCTTGCTGTCAAAAATTGCTTCCTGAATTCCTGCGACAAAACGAAAACGAAGCGTTTTGCATACTTCGCCAAGTTCACGCATAAATCCAAAATCCTGAGCCAGTTCCATATCCTTGCGGGTTCGCAGATAGTCAAGAAGCTCATCCAATACGAAGAGCAAGCCTTTGTCTGGATACTTGGCATTAAACGCCGCCATCATATCTTCTAGCCACCCCTTGTTGTTGGTGATGGTATTTGCAGGCGGAATGGAGAAATCAATATTTTCCGAAGCAAGGAACTCCTCCAGTTCACGGACAATGATATCCCGAAAAGAGGTTTCAACGCTTCCAATCTCAGCTCTGATTACTTTGAATTTTCCTGCTATGGATTTTGCCGCAGTAGCTACATTGGAATTGCGCAGAGATGGAACGAGCGACGAATCTGAAGCGATGCCGGCAATTACTGACATTAGGTGAGATTTACCGGTTCCGTAATTGCCAACGATCAACAGTCCCATATTGTCGACAGGTTCATCAAACTGTAGATGCCGAAAAACGATATTGCAGAGACGATCAGCCATTGTATCAGAAATGACATATGACGAAACAAGAGTTTGAGCTTCCTTGTGTTCTCCAGACTTGGTAAGTTCAATGATTCGTTCCAATGGATCAAATTGAATCAGATCTCTGTATTTCATAATCAGCTCCTGCCTGTTGTTTTGTTGAGGGAATTTCGTCCGGACTCATCGAGAAACAAAATATCATCCGTCATGTCCTCGCAAAAAAAATCGGAATATTCTGGTTCGCTGTATTTGAGTTTATTTCTAGAAAAATCAAACACGCCTGGCCAATTAACGATAACCATACGGTTTCTTGCAAGCCCAGTAAATAGTTTGAGCGGATTTATATTGAGTTCGTGGCTAAATAGAATTTCAATATCAGTAAAACGCAGCACGGTATCCTCGACAAGCATTTCAGAGAAAAAGTCGCTTACGCTTTTTGTACGCTGTTTTTTTGCTTTTTCAAGAAGAAGAGCGGAAAGAGCTTGTCCAACGTGAATAACTTGGCATTTCTGAGGCCACAAACAGCTAAGCATGTCCGTTTTCTTTACGGAATTCCCAGTCAAGAGCAAAAGACGACAATAACGATCCTTCAAGGAGTCGCATAAGTAGTCATATGTTTTTATTATATCAACGGTCACCCAGTTATCCATTCATGGCATCCAAATAAAATTAACCTTGCTCTTTATTCCCCAGCCTTGCCGGATTTAACCCAAGCGTCGACTTCGTCTTTTTTGAACTTCCAGTAGCGGCCGATACGATGACCGGGCATGCCTTTGCCTTCAATCCATTTGTAGATGGTTTCGCGGCGAGCTCCAAGATATTCTGCGATTTCTCTTAGGGACAGCCATCGATCTTCCATATGCGAACCTCTAATCATCCGTGAAGTTATAATTAAGCCTACTACTATACCTACAGAATTTATCACCGCTCACGCGAAATACAAGTGTAAACATGGCTTAAGTAGTTATTTTTAGTGATTTTTCTAACAAGATATCTGGTCTAAGGTGGTGTTGAAATAAAAAAAACGACTATTTCTGAATCCCGGTCGGCTGGCGGGATGCTCTCCGAGCGGCAGTTGGAGCCTGTGGCTCTGCTTGCGTCCTGTTGGTCTCTGGCGGAGTGAGCTTACAATGCATCCGGAATGAGTGTAAAGCGAGCGGGTTATTACAAAATTTCGGCAAGAAAAAACTGGTTGGCTATTTCGGATTTCTCCATCCCGGCCAACCGGCGGTTTGCTCTCGGAGCGGCAGTGGAGCCTTTCGGCTCCGCTTGCTGTCTTTGCGCGGGCTCTGGCGATGGCGATACAATGCCGTCGAACTTGCGACAAAGCCAGCGGTCTATTACAAGAAAACTGCAATATCGTTTTTATCCGTGATAGTACCATGCCATGATTTTGACCGTGCAGAATCCGATGAAGCATACTCCGGCAAGAATCCATGCGGCGATGGCGGCGGCAAAGCTGACGTACATCAGCCCCAATCCGGCAAAGAGCGTCGGAAACAGCAAGCCCAGCGCAAGGAGTTCCAGGCGCTTCCAGCGCTTGGCTGTTTTCTCAATCAGAATGGTCGGTTCCATGCTTTACCTCGCTTTCCAGTCTCCGGATTCGATCACGATGGCTTGGGGCGGTAAACGGTTCATCACATAGATCCACGCCTTGATTTTTGTGCCGTCGACCAGCGTCGCCGGGTAAAGGCGGCGGTCGTACATTCTCGGATAGCCCTCCAGACGGTCGACATCCGCCCACGCGGAAATAGGGATCTCGATCAGTTCGGCTTTGACCTCGGTCGCGCCTTCTGGCGCGAATGCAGGGAACCCGTAGCCGGTATCGTAGAGCGTCCCTTTGACGATGCATGGCGTAATGCTGACGGCATTTTCGCAGAAACGATGGTTGCGTTCTCCCGTCATCAGCGTTCCGTAGGCGATCAAGAATACGGTTTTCTCTTTCATTTTGACGATTTCCCCTTCTTGGTGAATTTGTTGGGTACATGGTAAAATCTTGCTCCGGCGGAACACATCTTCCGGTAATCCTCCGGATAGGGTTGACCGTCGCGGGCGATTTTGGTCGCGGCGCTCATTTCGTAGGTGAGCGCGGTGTAGGATTCGCCACGGTATTCGACTTCCAGCCATTCGCGGCGGTAGACTTTCGGGTATCCCTCGTAGGCGTCGAGCGACCGCATGTCGCGTTCGGTGATGAGGTAAAGTACCCCGAAAACACTCTCGCCCTCGAAAAAATCAATGTCGGCGTAGAGCCGTTCCGTGAGGCGGTAGTTCGGCAGACGCGCCACGCCGAGGGCGGTCGCGCCCGGACACCGGCGCATCATGCGTTCCGGGAGCATATTCGACCCGTAGGCGAGATAAAGAATCAGGTTTTTCATGGAGTCCTTTCGGTTAAATTTCAGTTTGCTCCGCACGATACATATATAACCATGCAATCGTCGATATATCCAGTTCATTATCAAGAATAATCGCAAAATAAACCGAACGCCGGATTTCGCGGAGTTTGCCCCCCGTCGCGGCGAATGTTTTTGACCACGATCAGGCCGGTCGCGGCCGCCCCAGCATAAGCGAACGTCGGGGCGTTTGCGAGGCTTTGTCGGCGTTATTTTATGCTGGATTTCGGTGCGATGCGGCATATTCTTTTTCTCATATTTTCGGACTATTCCTGATATTCGATTTGCAATAGCGGAAACCGACGCTGTCCAGGCGTCGGCTCCGGTCTGTGCGGATTATTGCCGATTGTAATCACGCTCGGCGGCGGCGCGCGCTTTTTCGATGTTTTCCTCGGTCAGGTCACCTTCGATCACCGCAAATCCACATTTCGGTGGTGGGAGCGGGTGTTTCGTCAGGTCGACGAATTCGACATTGCGCGAAAAGAGGCATAATGGCGCTTGGCAGTCGGCGAAATCGCCGTCCGGCATGGTTCCCACGATCAGGGCGTTTCCGGCGATCACCGTCGGCCCGGCGAGTTTGAAGCCCCATGTCTGTTCCTTTAAGCGTGCTTCTTCATCGACGATAACCGTGTGATTCTCGCCGATGTCGATACACTGGATCATGTCGCATCCGAGCTGTTTGTAAATGGCGTGAAGTTCGTTTTCGACGTTGACGACTTCGACTTTCTGTTCGTTGGCGTTGATGAAAATTGCTTTCATTTGCTTCTCCTGAAAATTGCTTGTTTCCGTTGTTTGGAAGCGGCATCCGTACCGCCTCCGATCACGTGCATACAATGCCGCTTCACTCAGACTATAGCCAGTTTTATTGAGCTCAAATAGAGCTATTTATGTTGCAGAAATCTTGCGAAATAAACTGGCTTTTTCCGAATGCGGCAATATGGATTTTTTCATTTCTTTTCCGGTGGTTCTCCGGCTTCCGCCGGATGGTCGACATCCAGTTCGCCGTCATCAATTTCGTAATGGGCGAATCCGAGCGCGGTCAACCGCTGCAGAAACGCTTGCGCGGCCTTTTCCGGCTCGTCCGGCAGGGTGTAATCCTTCTGCCCGATGAAGTCGAGTGTCTGGCGCATGAACGCCAGCGGCTCCAGATGGCTGTTGAAGGGATTCATCTTCATGCCGACGACGATGTCCAAGGCTGTCGCACCCCGGAAAAATTCGCCGGTGCATTCGACGGGGTTGCCGTCAAAATCAGTGTCGTGGATTCGGATTTTCATGGGTTATGCTCCTGTTTCTTGCGGCAACGTTCGCGTTGTTGCGGCCGTGTCGCGGCTCAAATTTTTTATGACCTCCAGCCCGATGCTGGTCTATCCCTGAAATCGAACGTTGGGGCCTTTGTGCGCGTTTGCGGGCATATTTTATTACGGGATGCCCGTGCGATGGCCCCTCAAAATACTTGCGATTTTGGCGAGTTTGACCCCGATGGCGACTTGCATAACAAGTCAAGTCGCGC
>CALABZ010000069.1 GCA_937888615.1 uncultured Lentisphaeria bacterium
GCCGGTGATCTCGCCGGAGACCCGCAGTTCGTCCATGAGATCGCGCATGGCCAGAGCGTTTTTGATATTCGCCGGCGTGAAAAATTCGCCCCGGGTGTTCAGCACTTCCGCCCCCTTGTCAATGGCGCGGTCCGCCAACGGAATATCGGCGGTGATCACCAGATCGCCGGGCTCAAGGTGTTCGACGATCCAGTCGTCCGCGCCATTGAATGCGGTTCCGGCGGCCACGCAGCGAATCGACGCGGATTCCGGCAGGCGCGGCGAGTGGGCGGCGACGAACACGGTTTCGACTTTTTCCCGTTCGCCCACTTTGCAGAGAACGTCTTTCAATGGACGCGGCATGGCGTCGCAGTCAACCAGAATCTTCATGCGTTTAATCCTTCGCGGTTTCGCGGTTTTATCAAAGATCAGAGAACCCGATGTTTTCCTGTTAAATCAGTCTTCGTGATTTTTATTTTCTTCTTCCGTATTCTTGTTTGCGGGCGGCTCCCCAGTCAAAGAAGCGCCACAATGATAACAATACTTCGGTCTGCACCGAGGTTCAAGCCTTTTTTGGCAATAAGGGCAACGAAATTGAAGCGAGATAAAAATCACATATAGCCACAATAAACGAAAATAAGAGGCAAAAAACACAACGCAAAAATCTTATACCCCAATCTGGCACTCCATACGCCCCCAACACCTAACACAACCAAAACCAACAAATTTGTATAAAATTTCTTATACTGTTTTTGAAAAATACTATCCGGCCCCTTCATAATATCACTTCTCCTGATTAATACCCCTTGCACTTGACAAGACACTCGCCAAATCTGCCAAAATTACAAACTTTTAGCATAAAAAATTCCTCTCTATTTGCTCTTTAGCTAATAAATAAAAATTTTATTTTTTTATTTTCGGCGTAAAAAATTTATTCTTTAAAATTTCTATTTTATCACCATCTATAAAAACAATATTATTCTTCAAGGCATTATTTTCTATTCCTTCACATACTCTTTCAATTGCATTTTCTGTATATTTTCCTGATATGATAATTGCAAATTTCGAAATTCGTTCTTTTCTTCGTGTATATATATTATAGAATGGCATTTTAAATGCTGAATCTGCTTGTGAGATTAATTCTTCAATCTGTGACTTTATTCCTCCATTTACATCGCCAAATTTGATTTGAGCCCCCCAATGTTCCAAGTCATCAAATTCAGAAAGTCTAGCAAAAACGAAATCTTTCCCATATTCTCTTTTGCCATGATTATATTTCACATTAGTGAATCCTAATTTTCGTAAAATAGGAAGAACAACATGTAGGGAAAAATCACTTTCGTTATCTGCGGCTAAATTTATTGGTTCAACATCTAATGCAATCAACGTTGCGCCATCAATTTCCTCTATCAACTGTTCGGCTTGTTCCACGACATGAATCAACAAGTCAGACTCAATATCAGCGGAGAAATACATTGAGATATATGCACCATCATCATCATATGAATCGATTTTTACGTCTTTTATCTCATTACTACGCTCCTCAATTAATGTTTTCTTTCTTTCCATGTATCGTTTTAAGCCTATTGGTGCGTTCCAATATTTTCTTGTTTCTACGTCTTCAAAAATAACATGGACTTTAGAATCACTGATTCTTTGAACTTCTATGGGAAGTGTATCAAGCACTATACAGTCATCTTCTTTTGCCTTGCATATCGTCAACCTCAATTCCATAGGCAATTCATCTATTCTCAAATCTTTTAGGCATGATTTAGGGCAATACCAAACCTCTCCATCATCTGAATCAAGGATTTCATCATTGATTTTTACGTTAACAAATTCACCATTTTTCCCATTAATCTCAATAGACATTTGATATTTTTCCCTTTTTAAAAAGAATTAAGTTGATCTTTCTCTGTGGTAGCCAGGTGCTTGATGGTGTCGTCGGTATTTCGGAAGCCTATTCCGCGATTGTCTGCCACTTTTCGGGTCGGGATTCTTTTATGCGGTTGGACAAATTGAGAATATCCCGACAATAACTGTCTTGATATTTGGGGGGTGCCTCGTCGGAATTATATCTGCCGGATAATTTCCTGCCATCTTTTAGATAAATTAAGATATGCTGAGAATGCGAAGTTGATATCCATTCGATATCACCATTCTCTAAAACATTGATGATTTCCGCGGTAGTCATCTTTTTGGGATTTTTGACATTGATCGAGCTACGACAGCCTCCCAATATGAATGCGGCTGATACGACGAATAACAATATTATCCTTTTCATAAATCACAATGCTCCTAAATCATACCCTTTGCCGAGGTTGACGAGGCGTTTGACGGAGTCGTCGGTGTTGACGTGGGAGGCGACGATTTCACCGACGATCAGGGGGCAGTTGCCGGGACGGTATTCCGTCACGAGGCGGCATTCGAAGTTCGCCACCGCGTCGGCCAGCAGCGGTACCGCGACCTTTTCCGCCGACGTAAATTCCAGGCCGGACTTTGCGCCCTTGTCTTCGTGGTGTCCGTGGGTGGTTCCGACGTAAAGCGTTTCCTTCGCCATGGCGCTTGACGGATACGCGATCACAAATTCCCTGTTCTGCCGGATCAGTTCCAGCGTATAGGCGTTGTCGTCGATCCCAATCAAAAACATCGGCGGCTCGTCCGAACAAACGCAAACCCACCCGATCGCCATCAAATTGATCCGTCCCCCGGCATTCCGGGTAATCGCCAATACCACCTGTTCGGGATATTTTCGGCCCCAGGCCTCTTCGACTGTCGCTATTTTCTGCATAATGTCGTCTCCCATGAAAATGATTCATTCATATTTCAGCACAAATATAACATGAGGAACGACATTATGCAAACGCGTTCCGTCTGCAAAATCACCTGCCTTTGACAAACGTATATTTTATCAATGGTTTGATGGATTCGGTTTCCACATGTCCCCAGACCTGCATATACTCATCTTGATCAAAGTTACCGGTATAATACTAATTCGCTTTCAAACATAGACCATCCAGTCAAAAAGAGAGAATGATTTGATCGTTTGGGGATTCCTGGAAAGTTGAAACAAAACCTCGCACAGCCTGTCTTTCAATTGATCAAAACCCCTGTTTCCGGACAAAGGGCGGCATAAACATAACGGTATTGCCGAATCCGTTGCGAAGGCAATCCGGGACGCACTTTCCGCGGAGCCCAGCAGGGCACCGGATTGGACATGCGTCCGAATATTCCCTCATCCTGAAAATAGACCTCCAATGGTTCATCGGGCGTGAGATTCAATTTTTCTCTGGCGGAAGCCAATAGATTCGGGTAGTTTTTTTTAAAGAGGAACGGGATTCCTCATTTCCATTGGGATGATAAGCATGCGGCATGATTTTCCGCCACCGGTTGCGATGCAGCAGATCATAAGCATAATCCTTGGGCACCTCATGCCCGACTTTCACTTCTGCGGCACATTTTACCGCGTGAGCCGTGACGATGACTCCTCGCCCTGCTTTTTCCTGCAATGATTGGAGCAACTCCAATTCCGCCGCTTCCGAAAGGATGAAATGACGACGACCGCCTCGACCGACAAGGGCATAATGATCAGGACCATTTGTATTATAAAGCCAAGTCCATTGTACCACTGTTTTATAGGATACGGAACAAATACTTGCAACTTCCCGCACGCTGATCGAGGGCGTTTTAAGCCGCAGGTAAATCGCTTGCCAACGGCGGAACTGATCAATACTGCAAGATTCTTTCATACGGAAAGAGATTTCGTCAAGAGTCAAATACGGTCGAATCATCGGCAACCTCCGGTTTGGATCGCCGATAATATAGCAATGTTATTAATGAATGTCTATATTTGAAAGCGAAATAGTATAAGTTTTTGATGCGCGCTGTTTGAACAGGATACAGAATGATAAAATCGGAAGCCCGAATAAACAGAGAATTTCGGATAAGAACGTTGTTTCAAGATGGGTGAAGACTTCAGAGATCATTTGAACCCTTGATCGGACAAGGATAGGTTACAGACGTTTCAGGAGTTCCTCGGCATCCTGACGGTCGGCGGCGCTGTTGATTTTTTGCGCATTGCGAATGATTGATTTCAGGAGAGCGCGGATCGTTTCTTTGCGTTCCGGCGCGATTTTGCCGTCGAGCGGGATGGCGGTCCAGGCGGTGGCGATCGCTTCCTTGTATTCGCCGGATTGCTCCCGGGAGGTCGAGAGCTTCAGGACGATCTCCTGCATTTTGTCCGCTTTCAAGTCGGTCAGCAGGAGTTCCTGCCAGGCGCGCCGGGCGGATTCATTTTTCCCATCGGCGCTCAGCAGGTCGGCGTACAGCATTTTCACCTTGAAATATTCATAGACCGGCTTCTGCGACAGGATCGTCTGGCAATGCTTGAGCGCTTCGGCTCGATTACCGCGCTCGGCTTCCAAAGCTGCAATCTGGTAATACAACTCGCAAACTTCCGGGGTATTGGCAAAAGTTTTACGGTAGCGGTTCAGGAACTTCAACTTCAATTCGGCTGAATTGAAATGCGGCAGTAAAGCGGCCAGTTCCGCAGGGGTGAAATCCGGCCGGGCCAGCAACTTACCGTACAACTCGTCACGGGTTCGAACATCCGGGATATGGGTTCCGGCCTGAATAATCAGAGGGACTGTTTCGGGGTGTTCGAGATGATTGGCGATGGCCCATTCGCCGAGTTTGCGGTAGTCGTCCACGGCGACGGTCTTATCCTGCGGATAAAGCTCCAGGAGGCGTTTCGCGGATTCGAAACTGTCCGGGTCTTTGGGAAAACGTTCCAGAATTTCCCGGCAATACCCGATTTCTTCCGTGGGCGCTTTGCCGTTCAGGCAGGCGATGGCGAGCCGGAGCGCGGTTTTGCGCTGGGCGTCGGTCAGGGTTTTCCGGGGCATGAGTGTTTTCAACTCGTTCAAGGCCTCCGCATGTTTTTTCTGGCGAATCAGGGACTGGACGATCAACAACGCGCTGTCCGGGTGAAATGGCCTCGGCCGCAGCAGTTCAATAGCCTTCTGATAATTTTCGGCCTTGTAATACGACTGGGCGGCGGTCAGGACCGCACGGTCTTTTTTTTCCGAATCAGGGGTTTGTTCGCTGAACCGGAGAAAATAGTCGG
This sequence comes from uncultured Lentisphaeria bacterium, assembly GCA_937888615.1. Lineage (GTDB taxonomy): Bacteria > Verrucomicrobiota > Lentisphaeria > Victivallales > Victivallaceae > UBA5239. Next base: position 5,105 of record CALABZ010000069.1, read on the forward strand.
CGGCCTCCTGATAATTTCCGGCGTCCAGCAACAGGGCCGCGCATTCGGACAGTGCCGCGCCCGCGTCAGGAGTGGCCGAGGCGTAATTCAGGTAATGGCGCAACAAAGCCAGCGCTTCTCCCTTTCGTCCCCCGGCGAGACAGGTGCGGGCGATGTTCAGCACAATCGGCGCATCGGCCGGGGTTATCCCATCGGCGGTGGCGGTTTTGACCGCTTTCTCAAAATCACCGATTCCCGCCAGCGCGGCGGCCCGGCGTACCCGCATGGACGAATTTTTGTTGTTTTCCGTGGCCAGGATCACGTCCTGATAACGGCGGTGCTTGAGCATTTCATCGATCATGGCGACGTCGGTCGAACTGCGCGGGCGAACGCCGGGGGGCATCCGCAGTTGGAACCCGAGCAGTTTCAAGGCTTCCTGACAATAATAGAGCTGGTCGCTCAAATGCTGGAACTGTGGATCGGCGAACTGCGTCCCGGCGAGAGCCCAGGTATAATATCGGGCGGCTTGAGTGAATGCGTCTTTTTTCTCCCGCTCACTGTTGGCGCGGATGCCGAGTCCCATGTATTGATCGCCGGCCAGGGTCATCAGCCGGGCGGCGCCTTCGGGAAGTTTCCGGGTACTCGTCTTTTCCGGCGGATAATAAAAATGGAGGGTTCGGATGATTTTCTTCAGGGGCTCGTTGTATTCGCCGTTCAGATTGTGACTGCGGATCTGGAGCATGAGAATTTTCAGCGCTGTATCCGGCTCGCCGTTATCCCGGGCCTGGCCCAACAGTTTATTGGCCGCCGCGCAAAGTTCCTGATATTCGAGGATCCCCCGGTCCTTCCAGTCCGAGGCCCGCCGGATCAACAAGGTCGAATGGTTCAACAAGTCGGGGGTGAGCCAACCGGAATGCGCGGCGATTTCCTTTGCCAGTTTCAGGTGTTCGGCGATCAATTCGGGATTGCTGCCGATGATGTATTCCTGCATGGCGGCGGCCCTGATTTTGTCGGGTTCCGAAAGTTTTTTGACATTGTCGTCGGCCAGAAGCACATTCAGGACTTTGCGGCATTCGTCCCATTTCCCCTGCTTGAATAGTTCCTCGGCGGTCTTCACATCGTTTCCGTGGAGCAGGAAAAATGGCGAAATGATAAGAGTCAAGATAAAGAATTTTCGTCTGTTCATTGGGCGCACCATATGGAGATATCGTTGATTTCGAAGGAAACGGTCTGGATGTTGTTGTTCATCAGATTGTCCGGTTCGACAATCCGAAGGTTTTGCCAGCTTGGATTGAGCCCGTCGAGCGGGATGATGACCTCGTGCCAGCGGTTGAGTCCCAGCGAGCGCGCCAGGCATCTGCCATCAAGCACGAAACGCAGCGGAATTGTACTGGTGTGGTCGCTGCGCTTCAAACCGGCGGCTCGCGGATAGACCAGAAATGACAGGTACTTCGGCTTCCCGGTTTTGACACTGCCAAGCGGCAGGTACACGCTGTCGAAGCGCCCCGGAACTTGCGCGTTGGCCGTGAAAGTGACGACCATGCTTTCTTTTTCGGACGGCTGGTGGCTGCCTGCCGTTTCGCCCCCCTTAGTCGCCGGAATATTGCTGAACTTTCCGTTCACGCCGAAAACGGCCGCGAATCCGCGCGCTTCCCGCAACCGCTGTTTTTTCAGCGTTTTCTGTTCATCCGGCGGAATCCGGTTTCCTGAAACCGAATAATCGAATTTTACATTCACCGCGACCTGCGCGTTTTTCCGATGAATCCGCGGCGGAACGGAATCCTGTCGGACCAGTCGGATCACCGTCAACTCCGGCAACGTATCCGAATAGCGGAAAATATTGTTCTCCACCGTGACCGTTTTCGTGCTTGATGTGATCGGGGCCGCCATGCCCCGGAACGGCGAATTGTCGGGCAGAAATCCCTTTTCCACCGTTATTTCGGTCGGTCCGCTCCACGGAATGATCGAAACCAGCTCCGTCTCTTCCGGGATTGGAAAACGTTTACTGACGACAACCGTCGCCACCCCCGGCGCGTTGTAGGCCGCCGCCGTACTGCAGTACAGCAACGGCTTCTCACCGTATTTCGGATAAATCTGTACGGGAAGCTGGTACGGCTTGCCTTCGAACAGCCTGGCCGGCTGTCGCAGCGCCGCCACCGCCGGATATTCGGTGCCGAATACCGAATCGAAGAATCTTCCGCCGCGGGTCAGTTCCCGGTAGCGAATCCCCGAGCCGCCACCTGCCAGCCAGTCGGTGATTTCGCGTCCCGTCTGCCGCAGGTAATGGATCTGGAACTCGTTTCCCATGTATTCGCTGCCGACCCCGGACCATTCGCCCACGTAAAGTTTCGCCTCATCATATTGACCGGCTTCGGCCAGCAGTTGCTTGTTTTCCAGATAGCCGGATACCTTGGACACGACCGTTTCGGCTTCGGGCGGAGCTTCGGTATTGAAATAACTCTGGAGTTCCGGCGGCAGTTTTTGAAGGTTCTCGGCCAGCAGGAACAACGGCTTGCCGACTTTGTTGATGGCGCTGATTTTAACCGCGTCGAACGCCAGCGTCGCCTTGCCGTTGTTGCGAATCTGCAAAATGTTATTGTACGGTTGCATGACATCGCTTGGTACGACCAATTCGACCAACTGTTTTTCACGGTGAATCAAAGAATTGTAAAGGCGTTTGCCGTTGAGAACCGCCTCCAGCGACAGCTTGTAGTCCGTCAAGTCCTCCGGCCGTCCCACCAGTCCCAGCGAAAGTTTCACATGCCCCTTGAAATTACGCGGCAGCAGATCGTCGAAAAACACCGCCAGCCGTTGGTTCGGCTGCAATGTCTGCGGCCATTTCGACATTTCCTTCACCGCAATCGTCGAACGCATACTGGCAAATACCCCGAACTCCTCCTGTTCCCACTCCGCCTTGCTGTTGGCCGGCTTGCCGTTGAACACGCCCACAGTCAGTGGCTCCATATCGGTGGCGCCGACTCCCAGGATCACCGCCGCCATCGGGTCCGCGCCGCCCGGCAAATAAGAGATCAGGTCGCCGCCGCCAAGGTCGTATTCGTCCGCTTTTGGCTTATAGCGCATCGTTTCGGTAATGCTGTAACTGGGCAAATAGCGATAGTACACCTGAAGCATCAATCCGCACAAACTGGTGCCGTAAATCGTCAGGTCGGTTTGGTTCTTCACCCGGAAACTGGTATCGCCGCCGGGGAGTTTCCAGCTTCCGTCCATCTGTTGCGCCTCCAGCAATTCCTGTTTCAGGTTTCGATTCCAGGCATCCCATTTCTTGCCGTGTCCCTGCTCGGAGTGGAACAGCGCCTGCGTCTGGTAGTACCACCGGTACAACGGAAATCCCCTGCCGTGTTTCCATTGCGGTACTGCTTCGTCATGCAGGATTCGCTCCGCCCGTCGAGCCGGATTGCTTTTCCCGGAGCCGAGCAACTGCAACCCCAGCAATCCCACCGCATTCATGTTTTCATTGTCCGGGAAACGCTTCATGTTGATCCCCTGCGAGAACCCGCCCTTCTGCGCCTGATGAATCTTGACCAGCGATTCCGAGGCCAGCGCCAAGGCCTTGTCAAGTGATTCCAGCTCAAGGCCCGCGTTCCGCGCCGCCGCCATTGCCTGAATATGCCAGCCCAGCAATGAAAGATCGCAGACCGGTTCTCCCGCAATGGTTTCTTTGGCCAACGGATTATCCTGTTGTTCGGCCGTCAATGGCGCCTGCGGCGAATTGTCGTAGTTCGGGGCGAAACTGCCGAATTTATTCTGCCGCGAAACCAGGATTTTCAGGCGTCTTTCCAACGCATTGCGCAAACTCATACTGCCGCTGATCGCATACCCTTCCGCCAATGCATAGGTCAAAATAGCATGCCCGAACCCGCTTCCCGCGTACTCAATACCCGGAATATCCGATAGCTCGACCAGAAAATCGGCTCCTTTACGGATCGTCTCCCCAAAATCACGCGACTGAAAATTCTCCCCGTGTGAAAAAAACGTCAGCAGCGCCAGCGAAGTCAACGCCGCCGCGTCGCCGGTTTTGAAACTCTCCGGACTGCCCCAGCTCCCATTCGGGTTCTGTACACCCGCCAGATACCGCAGAGCCTTCTGGACCGCCTCTTCCGTGTCGTTCCCGCCGCCATAGCGCTTCAACAATTTCCGGCGGTTGTCCTCGTTGCCACGCCCCTTGAAAGACGCTCCCGTCCGAAGACCGGCCGGCAATCCCCTGGCCGAAAGCCCGGATTTGACCGTATTGATCCCCTCGAATACCTGAATGTTCCGGCTGATACGGTCCAACACCTGACTGCGCTCACTGACGGTTTGCTCGGCGATGGAGTCCATATCGACGGCGGACGGCGCCACCTCCCGCATGGCGCTCCGAAACGCTTCCTGCTGTGACGGCAACGCCGAGAGCTGTTCGACTCCTTTACCGGCCTCGCCGGCTTCGGCGGATTCCTCGCGCGGCGGCATGACCTCGGGCTTGGGCGGCTCGAAATTACTGATATCGACGGCGATTTCGACCGGCGGGTTCGCCGCCGGCGCCTCCTGCCTCACCAGGAAAAACCCCAGAAAAAGCAATAAATTAACCAACAATGCCGCCAGCAATTCTTTCGGTATTTTTTTCAATATCCCCATATGATTCATCAATTATGCATTACAAGGCGGCTGAACCAACATAGACACTCCCTGATTTTTTCCCGCCTCAAGGTAATCTACAGGCACTTTTACAAAAATGCAAGCTATGACGAATATAATTGACTTTTTGGCTTGCGGATACTACCTACTTCGATATTATTTGGGAGCAATAGTTTCTTTTGCGCCTGCTTTTCCAAGCAATCTCAATCGTAAACGAACGGCTAATACACGTTTGTGCGTTGAGGACTTTCAATAAGTTTTATCCGTATGATGTTGCTCTCGCAACGGAAAGGATAAGTGAGGCGGTGAGCTCAGAGAGGTTCCAAGTGGCAGGGGCCGCAACGGTGGTTCAATGCCAGTTGATAATATTCGTCCCAGGGCATGATGTCAAATTCCTTCAGGATGTCCGCGCTGGATACGTCTGGCATTTCCGAGGCCAACAGGACGGAGCCGAGGCGGCCGGGATCGAAAATGTTCACGCCGCGACCGTATTTCTTTTTGGCCAGTTCGAGCTTTTCCCAATGATAGTCAAGATGCACCACCTGGTAATCGAGGTTGATTTCGGCTGTGACAAACGGGAAATAATTGGAGGAATGGGCGATTTTTTCCCCCAGCGGATTGACGACGGCACATTCATTGGCCGTAACCGCCGCGATGAAATAACTGCGGCAATGGTAGGCCCAATAGTTCTGCATCAGCCCTCCGTGGTACATGGAACTGAACAGCATGAGTTTGGGGCGATGCGCCGCGTAACGTTCCAGCAGGTCGTGAAAGTTCAGGTCAAAACAGATAGCCATGCCGGTTTTACCGAATTCCGTTTCGATGACGGTTTCGGCGCGGCCGCACAGGATATGTTGTTCGGTTGTCTCATTGATCATCGGGAAATTTTTGTGATACGTGCCAGCCACCCGCCCCGAACGGTCGATGAGCATGGTGGCGTTGCGGAACGTTCCGTCGCCGGCGGGCATTACTGCGGAGTAGGCGATCCAGCAATGGTTGTTTCGGGCGATGTCCCGGAAAACGTCCAGCATCAGCTCTCCCCGTTCGGTGTAATATTCGAGCCTTTCCGGGATGGATTGACCCATCAGGCGGTCACAGGCTTCCGGCAGTACGATCAGGTCTGGCTGTTCCGGCAGCACACGGTCAAGTTCTTTCCTCCAGAAAGAGCGGACGAAAGCTAACGCCTTTGACCCAAGCAGACGTTCCCGGATGATGTCCGGTCCCAGTGCCGCGACGGTAATTTTTTTACTCATGTTTTTCTCCTCTTCCTGAATGATGATTTTCCATTTGAACAGCCGCCGCATCGAATTTACTTTTGTCGACCAGCGCGACATGACCTTCAACCCAACCATCGTCGAGAGGATTGTCCATACGTTTGGCCAGGTCCCTGAATAGTCGCCGCATATCGATCACGCCGCCGATCATGAACCATACGGTCGAAACGATTCCGATCAGCACCGCCGCCAGGATACTGGTGACGAAAAAGTAATGACTCCACCACAACTTGGGCCACGGAGAAATTAAATTCCAGATCAGGACTGCGGCAAAACAAAGCCCGATCTGGTAGGCAAAGATATAAACGAATACCGACCAGGCGATGATTTTGTCGCCGCGGGTATATTCGGATGTGATTCCAATCAATTTGCCGAAGGTATTCCGCCAGGTCCAGGACGACTTGATGTATTTTTCGCCGTCGACACTGTAAATGCCGCGGTGCAGTAGCCGGTCCAGGTTGTATGGCTCGTGATAGGTAAGCAGCGAACCGATGATATAGGCGGCGATCCCGCTGATGATGGCGATGAAGTAAATTTCAATTGAGTTGATGGGAAATTTCACCGCATCCATGCGCCACATCACGTAGGGAGCGAGGGGGGTGGAAACGGCTTCCAGCATTCCGCCGATGGCTTCCGTCCAGCCCATTTTCTCAATGAACGGATAAATATTTTCCGCCCAGTTACGTTGCAACAGCATGCCGCCGGTCGAAATCCCCGAACCGACCAGCAGCGACGCGAATGCCCCGGTCGAATTGCCGAAACGGCTGTAGAGGCCGAAGATCATCACCGGGCCCGCGCCGCCGAGCCAGATCGCGGTCATGATGGTGACGAACATGTTGATATAATCGAGCTGGACGAAAAACAGTGAAAAGAAGAAAAAGAAGAGTGCAACCAGCAAGGTGCTGAGGCGCAGGAGCAACAGATGATTTTTGGGTGTGAACGGTTTTCCGCGGAGCGGTAGGACGATGTCCTGAACAATGGTGGACGAACTGTTGAAAATGCGGGAGTTGTCGGTCGAAATCCACAACATCACCATCAGCAAGCAGAACAGCCCGACGATTCCGAGCGGCATAAGACGGCGCATGGTCACGGGGAGCATCATTTGGTTGTAAAGCGTACGGAATTTCTGGAAAATTAAATTGCCGGAGGCGTCGTTTCCCAGCACTTCCGCAACAGCATTCAGATAAGTCGTGTCAAGATTGTCCGCCTGGGAAAGCGGCCGGTCCGTCCCGATTTGATGCCGTTGCTCTGGAATGGCGGCGATTTCGGTTTCCAGAACCTGCCGTGTTTTCTGAACCGAGACCGCTTCTTCCGCCACTTTGCAGCAAAGCGCCATGCGGATTTTCCGTGCTTCGGCGGCGAAGTGCGCGTGATTGAGGACGGTCAGGATCACCGCTGCGATCAGCGTACACATCAAGACCGAAAATCCGTTGCGCCACGCCCCCAGGACTCCAGCCATTTTCTGCTCGTGCGGACTGCGTCCCGAACTGGTGGTATCGTTGCCGATCCAACTGGCGCGGTTGAGGATAGAGCCGATGACCGCCACGGCCAAGGCGAACAGATTGAAATCCCGCAACTGCTCAATGTCAAAAGGATCAAGAAAACTTTCGCCGGGAATCCGATCAAGCATTACCGGAGAGATTTCGCCACCCCATGAATAGTTAAAGAGGATATACGCGGTGATCGCCACAAAAATCGGATAACACATCAGCCCTTGCAGGCAATCCGTGACCAGTAACGAAATGCGGCCGCCAAACCACAGAATGAGTACCGCCATCGCCATTCCGATAAACAGCACGATCGTGAACGATGGAACCGAGGCTCCGAACACCTCCACCCGATGCGGAATTCCCAGAAAATAGACGAAAAACCGGGCGGCGATCGCGGGACCGATGGCGTTGCACATCATTTCCGAAGTCGTGCGGAGGGCGGCGGCGAAAATCCGGAGAGGGCGGTTGTAGCGCATTTCCAGGAACTGCCCGATCGACAGCGCCCTGGTTTCGCGGAAACGGTACACGCAATATCCGGTAAGCGCCATCATGATGCCGATCGGCACGGTCAGGTTATTCCAGAACAGTATCGCGTAACCGGTCTGGTATCTCATCTCCACCAGCGCCGCCAGTGTGATGACGCCGAGCATCGTTTCCATGTCTCCGACCGAGATGACATATCGCCCGGCCACTCGTCCGGCCGCCAGGTAATCAGCCACGCCGCGGACATATTTCCGAGCATATATCGCCAGCCACAAAATCACCACCACCGGAACCACCATAATAACCCAGTCAAGCCAATGCATTTACCGCTCCATGAATATTAGTTTTATTTAAATCGTGAATAAGCCATCATGATCTCTTCGGCGTTTGTTTTTTTATTGTTGATTATACAACCGTTTCTTTCCGACTTTCGGGCAATTCGCCTATGGAGAGAGCTTTTGCAACGCCACCATGACAGCCCCGTTTAACGGTCCGGTTGCTGATTTTA
>CALABZ010000070.1 GCA_937888615.1 uncultured Lentisphaeria bacterium
TTTCAATGGCTGTATCCTTTATAATCACGGTTTCGGGCGGTGCTCGATGGCCGACAGTTCGCTGGTGAAGCACCTGCGCGAAGAACTCAACGAAAAGGAGATTCCGCTGTTGGTGCTCGATGGTGACTGCATTGATCCGACCATCGACCCGTGCAGTACCTATACCAAGGTCAGCGCTTACATCGAAGCCATGAACGAGAAGAAATTCGGCAATATATTCGGTAAATTGCAGGAGAAAAAATCATGATCAAAAAACCGGAAGCATTTCGTTCCGAAGTCCGCGAAAACATGCGCGGCGGGCAGGGCTCCGTCCGCATCGAACACCTGTGGGAACCCGCCGGTGAAATGAAATCCGCCAACCGTATGGTATCGAAACTGATTATCGGTCCCGGTTGCGGAATCGGTCCTCATCGCCATGACGGCGAGGATGAAATCTTTTATATCCTGAATGGCACCGCGGAGGTGGATGATAACGGTGTGACCACTATCCTGGGCGCCGGGGATACGATCCTGACCGGCAATGCCTCGCATTCCATCAAAAACGCCGGCGAAGACACCTTGGAAGTCCTCGCCATTATTTCAACCCATAAAAACGACTGAAAACCTATGACTTTAAGCCGAGAATTCTTGCTGCAGTTGGCGGAGGAATACGCCACTCCGCTGTACGTTTACGACGGCGATATGATCCTGGATCGCTATCATCGCCTTTTTGATTTCATCAAGTGGCCGGAACTGAAGATCCATTTCGCCATGAAGGCCAATTACAATTTCGGCATTCTCAAAATGCTGAACGACGCCGGAAGCTATCTCGATACGGTATCCCCCGGCGAGGTGATCCTGGGCCTGAAGGCCGGGTTTCCCCGCGAACGCATCATCTACACCGCCAACAACCTGACCGAAGCGGAAATGCACATGGTTCACGAACAGGGCATCCTGATGAACATCGGTTCCGTGTCCCGGCTGGAAAAGTTCGGCAAGGCGTTCCCGGGCAGTGAACTTTGCCTGCGTTTCAACCCCGACGTCCGCGACGGCGAGAACGAACGGTTGATGACCGCCGGCGATATCGCCAAATTCGGCATCCTGCTTGACCAGGTGGAGAATGTCAAAGCCGTCGTGGCGAAGTACAATTTGAAAGTCGTCGGACTTCATGAACATACCGGCTCCGGCATTCAGGATGAATCGGTCTACAAGAGCATGAAGGCCCTGATGAATGTCGCCACTCCCGAAAACTTCCCGGAACTTCGTTTCCTTGACTTCGGCGGCGGTTTCAAAGTCCCCTACAAGCCGGACGAAAAACGCATTGATTACGTCAAAATGGGCGCGGAAATCACCCGTCTGTTCAGCGAATTCTGCGACAAGTACGGTCGTAAACTTCAATTGCGTTTCGAACCGGGCAAATACATGGTGGCCGAATCCGGCTACCTGCTGGTCCAGATCAATACCGTCAAAGACAATCATGGTTATCTGATCGCGGGTTGCAACTCCGGTTTTCCGCAGTTGATCCGTCCGGTATTCTACGGCGCATACCACCATGTGCGCAACCTTTCCAACCCGGACGGCGCCGCGAAAACCTATGACGTGGTCGGCAATATTTGCGAAACCGGCGATTATTTCGCCGAGCGCCGCGAGGTGCCCGAAATCCGCGAAGGCGATATCCTGTCGATTGAGAACGGCGGTGCTTACTGTTATTCGATGGGAAGTTTCTACAACCTGCGTCCGATGCCGCCCGAAGTGCTGGTGCGCAACGGCGAAGCTAAACTGACCCGTCGCCGGATTTCTTTCGAGGAACTGGTGGATCAGGTGTTGGCCGAGTCGGTCGAATAAACGAATTATTCCGAATCAAGGGGATTTCGCTTAATGAGCGGAATCCCCCTTTTTGTGTTGTTCCCGCATCCCGGTTTACGGGATGGGTCAGATACAATAGTCCATGATGCCGTTTTCGGCATTCAGCCGGTAGTAATTGTCGATCAGATTTTGAAGGGTGACTTTTTCCATGCTGGCGCGGATTTCTTCGTTGAGATTTTCCCAGATGGACCGCGCGGACCATGCCGGCTTTGCGCAGGTCGATGATCAGCCTGCTGATGTATTTCTCCGATATCTGCTGGGAGCCGGCGATGTCACGGATCAGTCGGGGCGTACCGTCGTCGTGAATGGCGAGGTCCAGCAGGATTCGGAGGCCGTATCTTCCTTTGGTCGAAATTTTCATCGTTCTTTCCGTTGTTGATTCTGAATTAAACTCTACTTGCAAATGAATGTATTGGTTCAAGATCGGTGTCGCCGATTGCACACTTACTTATAATAATACCCGCGTAAAGAGGATTTTTCAAGCTGGGAATTGTCACCGGGCGGCTGAAAATGCACCACTGATGGGCACCTCAAAATGCACCACCT
>CALABZ010000071.1 GCA_937888615.1 uncultured Lentisphaeria bacterium
GGGCCGAAGATCGACTTGAAAATCAAGGATGCGATCGGCCGCGAATGGCAGACCTCGACGATTCAGTTCGACTTCAACCTGCCGGAACGTTTCGACATGACCTATATCGGCGAAGACGGGAAGAAACACCGTCCGTTCATGGTTCATCGTGCGCTCCTTGGTTCGATCGAACGCTTCTTCGGCATTCTGACCGAACATTATGCAGGTGCATTCCCGCTGTGGCTGGCCCATGAACAGGCCCGGGTCCTGCCGATTACCGACCGTCAGCATGAATTCGGCAAGCAGGTCGAGGCGGAATTGAAGAAGCGCGGCTTCCGGGTTTCGCTGGACGATCGTTCCGAAAGCGTCAACGCCAAAATCAAGGATGCCCGCAATGAGCGTATCCATTACATGCTGGTGATTGGCGAACGCGAGGTCGAAAACGGCACCGTGGCGGTACGCTCCCGGAACGAAGGACAGCTCGGTGAAATGAATATTGATCAAATTAGCGACAAAATGCGATTTGAAATTGATCATAAAGTGTGCTAATTTTATAAATGAAATATGTGGAGCGGCCAGTCGGCAAAGACAGGCCGCTCCGGCAGGTGCGGAAAAAATAATTACTTGGAGGGTAATCATATCGCTAAGCTGATTAAACCAGGAGAGGCCTTCCCACATCGTGAGGTTCGCCTGATCGATGCCGAAGGAGAACAGGTCGGAATCGTAAGTTATACCGATGCCAGAAAACGCGCCGCCGATGCCAAGCTCGACTTGGTTTTGGTGGCAGACAAATCGGCTCCGCCGGTCTGCCGCATTATGGACTTCGGCAAATTGATCTTCGAGCAGAAGAAGAACCTGAAAGCCCAGAAGAAAAACAACGTTACGCAGAAGGTCAAGGAAATTCAGTTTCATATCAATATTGACAAGCATGATTATGAAACAAAATTGAATCGCGGGATTGAATTTCTGGAAAAAGGGTATAAATTAAAAGTCGCTCTGTCATTTCGCGGTCGCGAAATGCAGCACCAGGATCTCGGTTTCGGCCTGATTGCCAAGATTACCGAAGACCTGGCGGAGTTCGGCTCCACGGATGAAATTCCGAAGCTGAACGGACGGACAATCATTATACATTTTAATCCGATCAAGCAGCAGAAAGGCAAAACCCGCCCGAAGATGCAAGACGGACTGAATGATGATGATGTCGATGATGTCGATATTGATGACGATATTGATATTGATGACGATGTCAATGTTGATGATGCCGATGTCGTCGATGTTGAAATTATGGAAAATGACACGGAAGAGTAGATCCGTGATATTAAGTCCCGGCGATGGGCTGGAGGCATAGGCCGCGCCGGTTGAACAACTAAACTCCAAAGGAGGAACAACTATGCCGAAGATGAAAACAAGGAAGTGCGCCGCCAAACGGTTGAAACAGACCGGCACCGGCAAATTCCGCCGTTTCAAAGCGGGTGCCCGTCACTTGATGACCGGCAAGTCGCCGAAACAGAGACGCCGTCTCGGACAGGACGGAGAAGTCAAGTCAACCGAACGTAACCGGATCAAGGCAGCTCTGCCTTACGGTCTGAAGTAAGAGAGGTGGACAAATGAGAGTAACTTCTTCCGTACCTTCACGCAAGCGTCGCCGTCGCGTACTCGAAAGGGCCAAAGGCTTTTACGGGCGCAGCAGTAAGACTATCCGCGTAGCTTATGACGCGGTGGACAAGGCCAAAAGCCATGCTTATCGCGGCCGCAAACAGAAAAAACAGCAGTACCGCCGTCTCTGGACCGTGCGTATCAACGCCGCATGCCGTCTCAACGGTACGACTTACAGCCAGTTCATCAACGGTCTGAAAAAGGCCGATATCGACTTGAACCGCAAGGTTCTGGCCGACCTCGCGGTTTTCGAACCGCAGGAATTCAAGAACCTGTGCGAAAAAGTCACCCAGGCGTAATTGATTTTTCTGAAAATCGATGCCCGGAAAGAACGATCGTTCTTTCCGGGTTTTTTATTACCGGGAAACAGGACATCGGCATCTTGCCGGTCGGGGTTCAGTGTTTCAGGTCGAACGCCATTTTTATGCCCTTGACCAGCATTTCGGCGGACATGGCCACCAGCAGCAATCCCATCAATGCTTCCAGTGCGGACAGCAGTTTCGTTCCCAGCAGCCGCGCGGCGAACCGTCCGCTCAGCAGGATCAGGGTTCCGGCCAGCCATGCGGTGCCCAGCGCTGGAATTGAGACCATCCAGGACGTGTGTTGATTGCCGCCTATCAGGATGCAGGTGGAGAGTGTGGCCGGACCGGCGATGAACGGAATCGCCAGGGGCACGATCAACGGTTCGGCGGATTGAGTCTGGGGATTGGTGCCTTTGCTGTGGTTGGCGGCATTACCCCCGAACACCATTTTCAAGGCGATCAGGAACAGGATAATGGCTCCGGCCAGCTCCAGCGAGGCTTGGGATAAGTTCAGGTAGGAAAGAACTTTGCCGCCGCAAACCGTAAAAAGCAGCATCAGCCCGAGTGCAATGCAGGATTCCCGGATGACGATCGGCCGATACCTGCCGGACGGGACATCATTCAGGGTTGTAATGAACAGCGGCAGGTTTCCAGTTGGATTGGTGACCAGAAAAAACAACAGAACGGTGGAAATGTATTCCTTTACCATGAAACCTCCTTACCGGTTTTTATAATTTGTGGGAAGATGCTCCTTCGCCGATGCTGCAGCGGATCAGTTCCGGTTCTTTGCCGGTCTGGGTTTTGAAGCCGGTGGCGAGGCGTTTGCAGTATTCATCCGCGGCGGCCTTTTCCACCAGGTGAATGCTGATGCCGCCGAAACCGCCGCCGCTGAGGCGGGCGCCGACGCAGCCGGGGATTGATTTGGCCAGTTCCACCAGATAATCAAGTTCCGGGCAACTGTTCTCAAAATTCCGGATCGAGCTTTCATGGGATTCGAACAGCAGTCGTCCGAAATCCTGGATATCGCCTTTTTCAAGGAATTCGATGCCCTGGAAAACGCGTTCGTCTTCGCCCACGACGTGGCTGGCGCGGCGGTATTCGCGTTCCGTCAGCAGGGAACGGTGTTTTTCCAGCATGGCGCTGGGAACGTCGCGTAACGTGGTGACGCCCGGTTCGACGGCTTTGATCTTGGCGGCGGCCTGTTCGCAATCAATGCGGCGGGTATTGTATTCGGAATCGACCAGATTGTGTTTGACCATGGAATTCGCCACGACCAGAATATAGTCGCTGGGCATGGAAATCGTGCGCAGGACTTCGTTTTTGCGGAAGTCGGACAGGATCAGGGCGTTTTCATGGCCGAAGATCGAACTGAACTGGTCGAGCAGTCCGCTCTGCAGTCCCATGTACTGGTTTTCGACCCCCTGACCAACCCGGGCCCATTCGGCCTTCGGCAATTCGATGCCGAACAGCTCTTTGAAGGCAAAACAGGCCGATACTTCCAACGCCGCCGAACTGCTCATGCCGGCGGACAGCGGCACGGTACTGAGAATGGCGCCGTCAAAAGCCCCGATTTCAATGCCGCGCTTGCGGAGCTGGACGATTACGCCCTTGATATAATTGCTCCAGTCGCGCGGTGTGGGGTGGTCGATATTGTTCAGGTCGAATTCTGCTTTGCTGTTGCCGCGGAAATCGATCAGGCGGCAGACGGAGCCCTGGGCCGGGGCAATCGCGAATTCAGTGCTTTGCGACACGGCCGCACTCAAAACGAATCCTTCATTGTAGTCGGTGTGATTGCCCAGGATTTCCAGCCGCCCGGGAGCCTTGGAAACTGCAACGGGAGCTTTGCCGTAATGTGCCTTGAAGTTCTCGATGATGGTGCTCATAAATGTTCCTTGCTGATGATCGCTTTAAGGGTATGGGCGGCGCCGGGGGCGATGGTGCGCCGGTCGTCGCGGGCGTTGGCGGTTTCCACACAGAGCATGGTGTGGTATTCGTCGTCGCCGAAATCGGGCATCTCTTTGGATTTGTCGATCCATGGGTTCCAGACGACGGTGGAACGGCTGCCGGATTTGGCGATGCGGATCCGGCGGCTGAAACCTGGATCGTTTATGACGCATTCCTCTTCGCTATCCATGTAGACGCGATTGAATTCACCGTTGAAGGTGATGGCACCCTGCTGAACCACTTCCTTTTTGATCAGCGAATCGAAACAGCGCACCCGGTCCAGTCCTGTCACCGATACTTTGGCGATGTCGCTGACATTGAAATAGCTATGGAGCGCGCCGGTAAACTCCAGCGCTTGATTTCCGGTATTGATGATTTCCAGCGCTATAGTCAATTGGGGGCCGACCGTAACGATAAAGCGTAGCAGGAAAGGCTGTGTTTGGAATTGCGGCGGGATATCGCAGGGGGTGAGCTTCAGGGTTACTTCGCTGGAACCGTCGGGGAGTTCCCGACTGCCGGCGACACTCCAAGTGCTAAGCCGGGCGAAACCATGGGTGGGCAATGTCGGGTCGGACGGATGTACGCTGAACCACGGCCAGCAGATCGGTACGCCGCCGCGAATCGGCTTTTCTGTTTCAAAATAGCTCTGTGAACTCATCCAGAAAATGGGTTTTTCGCCGCGGGGGGTGTATTCCATGACGTTGGCCCCTTGCAGGGATATCCGGGCCGTGGCCCATTGATTGTCCACGCCTACCATTGGAAGGCTGTGGGAGTCGGTATCGATCCAGACCGAGTGAGACATATTTTCCTCCAAAATACAGGTTATTGATTAATGTACTTGAGTTTGGCGAAAAATCAAAGTTAATACGGCAAAATGCGCCCAAAATAATCGCGCATTTGTCTGGACGATTGCAGAAAAAAATTAAGATTTTTTGATTTTTTTAGGAAATATGTTTGCATTTTTCTCTGAATTGTATTATAATATTAATTCAGGGATTGATAATCTCTTTGACCAAGGCCTTAGGGTCTGGTAAGTAATGTTGAAAAAATTGCGAATTTTGCAATAAAGTTTCTTGAAAAATCGAATTTTGCATGTAATATAATAGTATTATATGTTTTTTAAAATTTTTGGATGCGCCTGATACTCCCTCTCTCTCCCAATCCCACTCCCTCAGGCGCATCCTTCTTTTTATACTCGGTCAGGATGGAGGTTTCAAATTTCCACCCTGACTTTTTTGTATACGGGAGAGTTAAACGGAGACATCATCCATCCGGACTTTCAAATCGCCGTATTTGGCGAGAAGCGGATGAACACCCTGCTGAAGAAAATCCATGCATTGTTCCGGAGCCCTGCCGACAAACGCGCGCGCATCAATCAGTTCATCAATGCGACTCTTGACTGCCGCAAAATGAGGATCGTTTTTGATCCGGTCGATCAGGTCGTTGGCCGCGCCTTCTTCCTTGATCCGGCGGGCGGCTTCCATCGAATGGCTGCGGATGGCTTCGTGGAGTTCCTGGCGGTCGCCGCCGGCTTTGACCGCGGCCATCAGGATATTTTCGGTGGCCATGAACGGCAATTCCTCCTGTACCCGTCGCGCGATTACGTTCGGCCATACCTGAATGCCCGACGTGATGTTGGACAGGGTGGAGAGAATCACATCGGCGCAGAGGAACGCTTCGGCCAGCACCAGGCGGCGGTTGGCGGAGTCGTCGAGAGTTCTTTCAAACCATTGGTTGGCATGGGTGTGGGCGGCATTGATCGGCAGCGACATCAGGTAGCGGGACAGCGAACAGACACGTTCGCTGCGCATGGGATTGCGCTTGTAGGCCATGGCGCTGGAACCCACCTGATTTTTGCCGAACGGTTCTTCGATTTCACGGAGATTGGCGAGGAGCCGGATATCGCCGCACATTTTGTAGGCCGACTGGGCCAGCCCGGAGAGGACGCTCAATATGAAGAAATCGATTTTGCGGGTATAGGTCTGTCCGCTCACCGCCACGATGTTGTCGAATCCCATTGCTTTGGCGACATGTTTTTCGAGGGTTTTGACTTTTTCATGGTCGCCGTTGAAGAGCGCGAGGAAGCTGGCCTGGGTGCCGGTGGTTCCCTTGACGCTGCGGAACGGAATGCTTTCGATCTCGTGCTGGAGCCGTTCGAAGTCCATGACGAAGTCCTGGAGATAGAGGCTGAAGCGTTTGCCGACGGTGGTCAACTGGGCCGGCTGGTAATGGGTGAAACCGAGGGTGGGCATATCTTTGTATTGTTCGACGAAAGCGGCGAGGTTGCGGATCACTTCGAGAAGTTTGGCGCGGACCAGCATCATGCCGTCGCGCATCTGGATGAGTTCGGTATTGTCGGTGACGAAACAACTGGTGGCGCCGAGATGGATGATCGGCATGGCGGCCGGACAGCGTTCGCCGAATGCGTGGATATGGCTCATTACGTCGTGACGGAGTTCCTTTTCCTTGGCGGCGGCCAGCTCGAAATCGATATCGTCGAGGTGGGCGGCCATTTCGGTAATTTGAGCTTCGGTGATGTCGAGGCCGAGGTTTTTCTCTTCGGTGGCCAGGGCCAGCCAGAGGCGGCGCCAGGTGGAGTGCTTTTTCTGGGGTGACCAGTTGTAGCTCATTTCCTTGCTGGCATAACGGTCCGTCAGCGGGTTCTGGTAGACATTGTAATCCATTCTAATACCTTTCATTAATGATAAATCTGTCGGATTTGGCGTTTGTAATTTGCCGTTTGGCGACTATAATAATTTTACTATAAAGATAGCCCATTTTTTCAGATAGTAAAACCGCAGGAATATTTTTTATGAAAAAAAGCCGGTTCGCAATCATCATCAGAGTCCGCAATATTGATTTGTGCCGTTACTTCTATCAGGCGATCGTCGGATTGGGAGAGCCGATTATCAACAGCAGTTTCCGGGTTGAATTCAAGGTCGGAGAGGATTGTTCGCTGATTCTGGAACAGGACAATGCCGAGCCGTCCCAGACCCAGAATATCTTGTGGAAGATTTTGATTCCGGACCTGGTGCAGTTCAAAGAACGCCTGATTGACTACGGTTGTGAGTCGCCGCTGGAGATCAAAGAATTCAACGGCGAAACCCTGATGGGATTCAAAGACCCGGAAGGCAATCATTTTTACCTCGAAACCGAGTCCTGATACGGCTGAATTCAACATCGGCCGGGAGCCTTATTGCTCCTTCGGTTCATCCTCCTGCGGCGTGAACAGCGCCGACCCCCTGGCAAAGTCGATGGCGGACAACTGTACTTGGATGAAATCGCCGGGGCGGAATATTTTTTTGCCGTTGTACGATTTCAGGATATTGCCGTAGCGCTTGAAGTTGCCGCGGAGATTTTCCAGCGGAATAAATCCGTAAATGCCGAGATCCTGGACATCCACCATCATGCCGGCGGAAACGATCCGCGCCACCACGCCGTTGTACAGCGTTTCCTGATTGCTCATCAGTTGCTCTTCCAGATAGCGCAGCTTCATCCGGTCGGAGGCGGCGTAATAGGCCTCGTCATTGTTGAATTCCTGTTCAGTACAGCGTTCGGCGATATGGGCCATGTCCTTGCCGGACTTCAGGCGCCCGTTGGTGCCCAGTTCCCAGAGCTGCTGATGGACGGCCAGGTCCGGATAACGGCGGATCGGGCTGGTGAAGTGCAGATAATGGGTCTTGCCGAGGCCGAAGTGCAGTTCGGGCTTGGGGGCATAGGAAGCGCGGGTCAAGGAACGCAGGAACATGCTCAGGATGAGCGGCTTTTCGGGGCCGTCCGGGATACTGTCGAGAAATTTGTTGCACTCATCCCGATTGGCGAGGTTGCCGGGGATCAGACCAAAGGACTCGACGACTGTGGAGGTGAATTCCTCCAGTTTCTCCGGGAAAGGCTCGGGGTGGATACGATAGAGGGCCGGGATGTTTTTTTCGGACATTTCGATGGCGACCGCGGTATTGGCGGCGAGCATGCATTCTTCAATCAATTGATTGGCTTCGCGCTGATACTTGCGTTCGAGGCCGAGAATTTTGTTATTGGCTTCATCGCAGAGAACACGGATTTCAGGTGCGTCGAGGGTCAGGAATTTTTCCTGTTTGAAACGGTAGGAACGGATGTTGCGGGTGACATCGACCAGTTCCGAAACCTTCTGGGTGAATTCTTTGTCCCAGGGGGAATCGCCGGTGTCGATATAGTTCTGCACCTCGTCGTAATTCAGGCGTTTCGTAACCCGGATCAGGCCGTGGGTACGGCGGGTCTTGAGAATCCGGCCGCTTTTGCGATGGACGGTGAGCATGACGGTATGGGTCAGGCAGTCATCGTTTTCAGTCAGGCTGAGGATGGCGGTCAGTCGCTTGGGGAGCATCGGCAATGTGCGGCCGGGGAGATAGGCGGTGAACCCGCGCCGGGCGGCTTCGCGGTCGAACCGGCTGCCCGGAGCAATATAGGCGGCGAGGTCGGCGATGTGCACACCGATGTTGATTTCGTTGTCATCGGCGCCGGGATGCAGGGAGATGGCGTCGTCGAAGTCCTTGGCGTCGTGGGGGTCGATGGTCAGGCAGAAGTCCTGGCGGAAGTCTTCGCGTCCGATTTCGCGGGGGACGATGGCGGCGGCGGCCTGGTCGTCCTCTTCGCTGTAGGGCGGAGCGAGGTTGTATTCGGCGCAGATGGCGTTCAGGTCGTTGACGATTTCACCGGCGCGGCCGAGTTTGGCGGCCACGGTGCCGCGGCGCAGACCGTCGCGTCCGACGCTTTCGACCAGTTTCACTTCGACCCATTCGCCGCGTTTGGCGCCGCGGGCATTGCCGGAGATATCGATTTCGCCGGGGAGATCGGGATTGATGGGGCGGACTTTATGGTTTTCGAGGACTTCGCCGATGATGGCGGTGCGGGAGCGTTGGGTGATGGCGATGACCTTGCCGGCGGGGCCTTTGTCATTCGCATAATCGGGGATTTCGGGCAGCAGTTCGACTTTGACGGAGTCGCCGCTCATGGCGCTCATGGTATATTTGGGCGGGATGAAGATATCTCCCTGGTGTTCTTCCGATTCATCGGGCTTGACGAATCCATAGCCCTGGGAGGTGACCTTGATTGTTCCCGAAACGACGATTTCCTGTGCCGGGGATTTGCCGCTGCGCGGGGCTTTGAATGGGTGGCTGGGTTTATGCTGTTGACGTTTGCCGGAACGATTCTTTCTCATAGTATTCCTTCCTGTTGTTTCATTGTATAATGTAAGCGGCCCCCCTATGAATTCAACGCGAATTCCCGTAAAAAAGAGGAAAAAACCATTTTCCATGCTATATTATGTGGAAATGAATAACGGAGGAGTCTGTTTATGGCTGGAAAAATCAATGTCGGAACATTTCGCAGGATGAAAGAGCGCGGCGAGAAAATCGTGATGCTTACCGCTTACGACGCGCCGACCGCCGCACTGGCCGCCGCCGCCGGCGTGGAAATTCTACTGGTCGGCGACTCAATGTCCAATACAATCCTCGGATATGAAAATACCTTGCCGCTGACGCTGGAACAGTCGCTGCACCATTGCGCGGCCGTGAGGCGCGGCGCTCCCGAAGCATTTATCGTCGGCGACATGCCGTTCATGAGTTACGAGGTCAGCGTCGAGCAGGGGCTGGCAAACGCCGCCCGGTACTTGAAAGAAGCCGGTTGCAATGCCGTTAAAATCGAAAGCAGTCCCGGTTCCGTGCCGCTGATCGAACGGATGGTGGACTGCGGTATTCCCGTCATGGGCCATATCGGACTGATGCCGCACCGGGTGATGGTGTCCGGCGGATACAAAATTACGGGGCGTTCCGAAGAGGACGCGGCGAAGCTGGTCGAAACGGCGCGGGCGCTGGAAAAAGCCGGTATTTTCAGCCTGGTGCTGGAAGGAATGCCGACGGCGACGGGCGCGCAGGTTTCCGCCGCGCTTAAGATCCCGACCATCGGCATCGGCGCCGGGGTCGAGTGCGACGGGCAGGTACAGGTGGTGACCGATTTGCTGGGGCTGATTGACGGGTTTCTGCCGAAACACGCCAAACGCTATGTCGAACTCCATAAAGTCATCGGCGAGGCGTTCAGTCAATACGTGGCGGATGTGAAAAACAGCGACTTTCCCGGCCCGGAAAACTCTTTTTCCTGAGTCGGTCAGCGGTCGCGTTCCACCAGAAAAGTCAGCAATTGATCCAGTAAATTCCGATACGGATTGTCCGGACATCCGGCGAGGATTTCGCGCGCGTTGGCGGTAAGGGCGGCGGCCTGATCAATGATTCGGCATTCGGCCCCGGAGTCGCGCATGAAGCCGCGGACCGTTTCCAAATCCTTTGCCGTATAGTTTTCGCGTCCGAGCATATTATAAAGTTCGGCGGCCTGGGCGTCCGGCAGCAGTTCCAGAGTTTTCAGGAGCAGGACGGTGGCTTTGCGGGCGGAGAGGTCGGACCCGATGCCTTTGCCGAAGGTTTCGAAGTCACCGAAAATCCCGAGCCAGTCGTCGCGCAACTGGAACGCAATGCCCGCGTTTGCCGCGAATTCCCCGATCGCTTTCACTTCCGGGCGCACGAACTCGGGATCATTGAGCGCTATTGCGGCTCCCGCCTGTGCGGCGAAATTCAACAACGAGCTGGTTTTCAGGAACAGCATATGTTCCACCTCGGCGGCGGAGATGCCCTTCAGGTCGCGCACCGATTGTTCCACGTCCAGCGCCTCGCCGGAAAGCACCTCGCGGGCGGCCTGTTCATAAAGTTTGCGCGTCAGCGCCAGCGTCAACGCCGGGCTGACTCCCGTTTCCACGGATTTCAACAGCGTGTTGGCGGCCCAGGCCTGTTGGAGGTCGCCGGCCAGAATGGCGAAGTCGCGGCCGAATTTTCCACTGTCGCAGTTGAAGTCTGCCTTGGCGTGGGCGGCGAGGGCGCAATGGGTGGTGGGACAGCCGCGCCGGACGGCGTCATCGTCGATGATATCGTCATGTACCAGCGTCCAGTTGTGAAAAATCTCGATGGCGGCGGCGGCGGGGTAGGCCCGGCGGACATCGCCGCCGAAAAGCCCGCAACTCCAGACGGCGATGGCCGGGCGGAGGCGTTTGCCGCCGCGCATCGGATAGTCGCGGACGGCGTCGCGGAGGTATGGCGGCGCGATCTGTTCCGGGTAGGGATCACTGGCGATATAAGAATCGATTTCGGCGGCGAGCTGTTTCAATATTTCTTTCATCAGAATGGGTTTCCCTGGTATATGATTATTCAGTACCATACACCGGGTTTCGGGATAAATCAACCTGAATCGGAATTGTAATTTGTTCTTGTTGAGCTATATTTTTAATATATCATTTCAATAATTCGGAGAAAATGCATCATGAAAAGTTTTTTGATATTGATCCTGGCGGCGGCTGCGGTTTGCGGTCGGGCCGCGGAGCAGGAGACGAAATTGACGGTACCGTTTTTCTGTCCGCAGCCGGAGTTGCTTTATAAGCAGGGGGGCTCTTTTCCGTTCGCCTACTTCTGGCGCAAGGATTACATCGACATGCGGAAATATGAGAAAATCAAAATCGAACCGGTTGTTACTAAATTCTGGCTGGATAAGGACGGCAAGAGCAGTCCGCAGTTGCAGGAGGCCCTGACGCAGTTGTCCGATATGTTTGTGGGGGAGATCCGCCGGGTGGTCGAAATCGAAGGCAGGCGCATTGAATTGAGCTTGACCGACAAAGCCGACGGAAAAACCATGATTCTGGAAACCGCCCTGGTGCCGGTCATGCCGCTGAATAATTTCCGGCGGTTTCTGAATTACCGGAGCGAGGCGGCATTCACCGATGCCGAGATGATTTACGGCATGTTGTGCCGGGATCTGGTCGTGATCGAAGCGGTGGTGAAAAGCGGTGATAACGGGGAAGTGATTGCCCAGTTGGCCGGACTTTGCGGTGAGGCGAAAAACATTTCCTATACCGAAGGCAAGGCGTGGACCGGCGATGCCCGCAAGTTGTTGGCGGATTGGAGTTTGAACTTTATTTCGACCGTCAAGGCGGAATTGAACCGCGCCAAAGATGGGCGTTATCTGTCGATTTCCGGCAAAATTATTCCACCCGAGAGTCAGAAAGCGAAAAAATAATGAGTGAAGAAATCAATTATCAGCAGGTGGCCGCGGTAATGGTCGAGGCTGCCAGATCGTCGGGACTGCTCGGCAAGACTTTGGGGGTTGTTCCTGAATTATCGGAGCTGGAACGGAAATTTTTCATCGTCCTGATCGCGGAACTCTCGAAGGAAGAGCTTCGGGAACTGGACCAGGACCAGATCAGTTGCCTGTTCAATTTCGTTACGGCGCGGGCTTGTGAAGCGGTTTCCTGCTGGAATAACGGGCAGGCGGTCGATTTCGGGTTCGAGGATTTTCTCCACCCGGAGGTGTCGCTGGTCGGCGACGAGCACGTGATCGCTGAAATCCGTTCCGGCGAAATCAGTCGGATCATGTGCGAGGCATTTTTTACCTGGCTGAGCGAACAGGCCCCTGACGATCCGGCCGGCGATCCGATGCTGCCGCTGATGGAGGCCTTGAAATGGAATTGGCGGATCACCATCAATGTAGCCCTCGATATATTGGGAAAATAAAGTCATGGACGAAGCTTCCGGTATTCTTCACAATGCTTTATCCGGGGCGCAGAACGCCACTCCGGAAAATCTGGTTTCCGCACTGATCCTGATCGTGTTGACCGGATTGATCGGCGGCTTGATCATGAAAAAATTCAATCAGCCGCTGATTCTCGGATACATCATCGGAGGTGTGTTGGTGGGGGCTCCCTACCGGGAATTTTTCCCGGACTCCGCCTATCTGGCGCTTCAGGCGCTGGCGAACATCGGGGTGGCGCTGCTGCTTTTTTCGATGGGGCTGGAATTCTCCAAGGGTGACATCAAGCCGATCAGCAAGGTGGCGGTGTGGGGAACGCTGCTTCAGGTGGTATTTACCTTTCTATGCTGTTTCGGATTGGCCTGTGCGCTGAAAATGCCGCCATTGACCTCGGCACTGTTCGGCACGGCATTTGTTTCCACCAGTACGGCGGTGATCCTGAAAACGTTGACCAGCCGCAATAAAATGGGGACGCTTTCCAGCCGGGTCATGATCGGTATGTCGATCGTTCAGGATTTGACCGTGGTACCGATGATGGTGCTGATCTGCAACCTCGGGCACTTGGATGATGGCTGGCTGGCGGTGGCGAAACCGATCTGCCTGGGGGCGATTTTCATGGTCGTGATGATGGTGCTGGGGCCGCGAATCGTTCCGGCATTGCTGCAGATCGTGGCCAAATGGAATTCCAAAGAACTGTTTCTGCTGGCGGTGACGGTCCTCGGGTTGGGGATCGGTTATATTTCGGAGATGATGCAGGCGTCGTTCTCGTTCGGGGCGTTTCTGGCGGGGATTGTGCTCAGCGATTCGGCCTACGGCAAAAAGGCGCTGTACGAAATGGTGCCGGTTCGCGATTTGTTCAGCATGTTGTTTTTCGTATCGATCGGAATGCTGCTTGACTGGCGGTTCCTGCTCGATAATTTCCTGGTGGTGGTGCTGTTGATGTTGGCGACAAGTCTGTCGCGCACCGTGTTTCTGGCGTTTGTCACCCGCTGGTACGGGTATCGGAATATCATCCCGGTGGCGATGCTTTTCGGGATGACGGCCACCTCGGAAATCGCTTTCGTCGTGATCCAGACCGGGGTGCAGGAAGATATTTTCGATCAGGAAACCGCTTCATTGATCCTTTGCGTGGTGGTCTGTTCGATGCTGTGCGGGCCGGTGATCGACGGTCTGACCGGGCCGGTTTACGGCCTGTTGCGACGGACGATCTGGAAAAGCCCGATCAATACCATCGCCATTCCTCAACCGAACCTGTGCGAACACGTAATCATCGCCGGCGGCGGCCCGGTGGCGCGCTCAATTGCCAACCTGCTGAACCGTCTTCAACTGCCATACCTGATCATCGACCCGGATTATCATTCGTTTCAGGAAAGCCAGAAAGCCAAACTGGTTTCGATTTACGGCGATCCCCATCAGCAAATCATTCTGACCGCGGCCGGAATCGAACGGGCCGAACTCCTGATCGCCGCGAATGCCGGGTTCAGCGACAACCTGGCGGCGATTCGGATGGCGCGCGAGCTTCATCCGGCGTTGCCGATCGTGACCCGGGCCGATTCGGAAGACGAGGTCGAAATGCTTCACGGCTACAATATTTACGAGATCGTCCAGCCCAAACTTGAAGCCGGGCTGGAGTTGACCCGTCAGGCATTGTTGCGGATGGAAGTACCCGCGATGGAAATCCAGAACTATATGGACGAAGTCCGTTTCGACCATTACAAGGCGTTGTATGAGGGCCAGCTTGACTACAAACTCCTGTCACGCCTGCGTTCGTTCATCGGGATCGTGGAATTGAACTGGGCATTGCTGGTGGAAAATAGCCCGCTGGTGGGGCAGACCCTGAAATCTTCGCGGATACGGTCCACGACCGGCGTTTCGGTGGTGGGGATCATGCGCGACGGCATGTTCACCTCGAACCCGGAACCGAATTTCGAATTCAAGGCCGGCGACATGGTGGCCGCCATCGGTACTGCTACCCAGCGCAGGATTTTCGGCAAACTGGCCGGTTCGGAGATGGCCGATACCATCGCCGCCGCCGAGCATGTGCCTGAGCCGTCCGTCGGCGAATTATCCCGCAACACGATTCTTGGAGGCTGACGCGAACCGAGGATGACCGAACTCAGCATATACACCCGCTACGACACCCTCGGCGCTTCCAGCCGCTACCGTTATTTCATGTACGAGTCTTATTTGAAAGGGGGGGGCTTCGAACCCCGCTTCTATCCTTTTTACGACAACGAATATCTGCGGAAACTGTACCGTGGACAGAAAGACCGGACGGCATTGGTCCGCGCCTGGCTCCGCCGTTCCGGTGACGCCGCCCGGATTGCGCCGTGCGCCCTGGTGGAGTACGAACTTTTTCCGTTCCGCTCCTGGCATACGGATTGGAAATACCTGAAAAAGAGCCGTTATGTGGTGAATTTCGATGACAACGTCTGGGAAAAATACACCCGGCTGCCGTGGCTTCGTCATAAATTCGACCGCGTGACCGAACACGCGGCGGGAGTGATCGCCGCCAACGATTTTCTGTTGGAAAAAGTCTCGAAACTGAATGCGAATGCGATCAAAATCCCAACGGTACCCGATGCCGAAAGCTACCGAAGCGACCTGCCGAAATACGACCGTTTTACGGCGGTGTGGATCGGGACTCCGGTTACTTACGGCTTTCTGGAACAGTTTGCGGATACGCTGCGGGCGATGACGCGAGTGGTGCCGGGTTTCGAATTGCTGGCGATTGCTTCGAGCGGGCTTCGGCCGTTGGACGGCGTCAATATGCGTTGCCTGGACTGGTCGTCGGATACGGAGATCGAAATGCTTTGCCGTGCCCATGTCGGGATCATGCCGTTGCCGGATACGGATTTCACGCGGGGCAAGTCGGCTTTTAAGATCATTCAATACCTGGCGGCGGGACTGCCGGTGCTGGCCAGCCCGGTGGGCGAAAACCGCCTGGTGGTGAAATCCGGCGAAAACGGTTTCCTGCCGGAAACGCCGGGCGAATGGTGCGACGCGCTCCGCCGGTTGTCCGGTGACGCGGAGTTGTACCGCCGCATGAGCGAGGCGTCGAAAAAAGAAAGCGCCGGATACTCGATCCGGCGCTGGGCTTCGGTATTAAACCGCTTTTTACAGGACAGCTGCCTGTAATTTTCAGCGGGTCAATTCTTGTGACTGTTTGAAGGCGTTGGGCAATTCTCCAATCTGGTTGATCGGCAGTGAATCGAGCTTGAAACTCTGGCCGAAAGCCGCGAGTTCCTGTTCCGCCTCCGGCAACAGGGCACGTACTTCCTGAAGCCAGTCCGGGTTGTTCTCCGCGAATTTTTTCAAGGTTTCGCCGGTGGCGTCTTGAGGAATACCGGCGCTCTTCAACAGGGCGCGCAGTCTGTTCATTTTCGGGAGATACAGGCGGTTCGGGGTCCAGCTCATTTGGGAATAGGCGGTAAGTCCGGCATTGAAAGGCTGTTTGGTATTTTGGTCGTCCCACATGGTGTAGAAAAAGCCGTCAATTGGGTAGCGGTCACGCAGGGGTAACAGGGCTTCGCCCCACAATAATTGATTGAGTGGAACCTTACCGGCGGTACCGATCAGAGGATAGTTATGATCGAGGAAATACCGGACACTCTGCCCGATGCTGGCGCTGCTCAGGATATGGTCGCCGTAATACCACGGCATCATATAGATGCGATGGTCGAAGTATTTGTCGAAATCCCTGGTGACTTCGGTGCTTTTCCAGGAGGGGGTCTGGCGGGGGTCGATCATGTCGCTGAATGCCATCATTTTGACGCCGGGATGCCTGGCTGTCATTTCCGCCGCTTTGCTGAACGCATAACCCATTGTTTGTTCACTGGTGAGCGGGTGAGCGGCACAGCATCTGCCTTTTCCACGTGGAATCCAGATTTCATCAAGTCCCATGTTGATGTAATCGGACCCGGTCAATTTCAGGGCGGAGTCAATGCATTTGTCCAGCCATTGATTGTATTCTTTCAGGAAGGGACAGGAGCATTCTCCGGCGGCGGAGACATCGTAGGTGACGTTCACGGTTTCGCCCGGTTTGAGACGTCCTTCCGGCAGGAGTTCCAGACGGCATGCGCCTGAATTCGGGTCATAATAAGGAAGCGCCCAGGTATAGCGTCTTTTGCTCTCCGGGGGAAATTTCCAGGATGTTTTGATTCTGTCGAGAGAGACTTTATAATCACGGTTTTCGGTCATTTGCTCACCGGAGGCGTTGCGGACAATCAACGGAATGTCTTCGGTGATGACGACGTTTTTCTTCGATAATTCGACCGGTTGCCCGGCCTGCAGGGTGATTTTTTCATCGCTTACGGTTTGGGTATGGCCGAATTCCGGGTGATGGAAGAGGAACCCTTTGGCATGACTGTAAGTCTGGAGGTACGGCAGTACGACCATCTCGCGGGATTTTGCGTAATCAACGACTTTTTTCAAACTTTTCTGCACGTCCTGGCGGTCCGGCATGGCCCAGTCATGGGCGCGGATCATCAGGTATTTTATGCGTTGTTCGGAAAATGTGTCGATTATGTTTTTGAGCCGGTCGGTCAATACGATCGGCGGTTCATTGTCTACTACCACCATTGCGGCGCGCAACGGAAATTCCGGCCAGTCGAAGATATCCGCGGACGGCAGGGTTTCCCGCTCGAATAAATCGTTTAGAGTTAACAGCCCGTGATGAAATCCCCTTGAAGTGGCGGCAACCAGGAGAATTTTGTCCGGCCGCATAGACAGCAGGTAGCCTTCTTCCGGGAACTTGCCGTTTGAGGTGTATTCCTGTAGTTTCGCCGGGATATCTTTTGAGTCCGGGGCGGCGAGAACTAGTTTGGCCGCGCTATTCTTTACGATCGGAATCTTTTTCGATTTCAGACTTTCAGCGAGTTTTTTATACGCGTAATTCCGGTTTGAATAAGTCGGAGGGAGGGGGGCGATTTGCAATGCGGATGGGCGTTTCCAATCTTTTTCGCCATTGGCCATGTGGACTTGCTGGGGCATGGGGATTAAGGGCAGGGTCTGGTTTCCCTGTTCCCAGTCCTGGCGGACAAAGTCGGATGTCAGGTGAAAGTCATGCAGGCGCGGCCGATCAATATAGCCTTTGAATACATGGTCGAAACTGCCTTTGCTGTTGATGTGATAACTGCCGATTACCGCGATATGGGCGGATTGGGCGGGGAATTTTTTCTCGGCATCTCTGCTCATGATGAGTTTCCCGTTGACATAAAAGTCAATGATTCCTTCTTTATTCTGGGTGACCGCCAGTTGATACCATTTTCCGGGTGTGAATTCATATGGGACCATGAAGTCGGAACGGTTTTTGCCGTTGTGATAAGCCAGTCGGATAATCTGTCCGTTATGGATGGCCAGCTGGAAGTTCTGCCAGCGGTTGGAACCCAGCAGAACCGATTTCCCGGAGGGATCGGCCAACCGGAACCAGACATCGACGCCCCAGCCGGCGGTGGAAATCGGATGTTCTTTACCGTTCAATATCTGGGGATCATGATAAAAGTCCAGGGCATAACCGAACCGTCCCGGGATTTTCTGAATATCTTTCAGTTTATCTGCTTTTATACCACTTTCAAGCTCAACTGTGGTTCCTGCGGCTGCAATACAGGCAAATAATAACAATGGGAAAACGTGTTTCATTACCATCTCCTTGATTGAGGTTATTTATAGGTCGGAAGAAAATATGAAGAATACTTGATACTATTTGGATTGGTTGAAACTCCGTTATATTTTGGAATTTCGGAAAACGTTAGGGCATCGACATGCCCGTCGCTGAAAAGGATATCACTTGTCATTCCCGGCATATGACGGAAATCCATCTGATTGTGAGTTCCGGCCCATGTCGTATGTGTCAACTGCAGGGCCCAGCCGCCAGCGGCCATCCCGCTGTCGGCAATCAGCAATTTATGACTGGGGTTAACGACATTGTCCACTTTGACGCCGGACATCTTGTAATTCATGGCATAACTGCGGGATTGGTTGGTCAATATCAACGGGCACCAGAAGAGCGGATCTTTGGCCCATTCCAAATGGACTGTCCCGGCGACTTTGGGACGTGTGCTTTTCCAAAGGGTTACGGCCCAGTTTGTTGCATCAACATTACTGGTGGTTTCGAAATCTTTTGGATAATACCCCTGATAATCAGGCGTATACATGTTCATGTAGGTTCCAATCTGCTTCAGGTTGGACATGCATTTAATATTTCGGCTTCTCTCCCGCGCCATGTTCAACGCCGGGAGCAGCATTGCCGCCAGTATGGCTATGATTGCTATAACTACCAATAGTTCTATAAGTGTAAAATGAATCCTTTGCCGATTGCTTCTGTTGTGCTTTGCCGATAACATCGTTATGCCTCCTGTTTTTGATATTGAGCTGAGTTATTGCATGTGGCGACGGATTTTCCGGGGATCAAATTAATATTGGTGCGGACCAGGCCGCATTCTTGCTTTTGGGTCCGGGCCATCTGGTAGGCTTTCTGCGCGAGCTCCTTGAGCATCGATTCACAACAGATGTCGATCGTGGTCAGGGGCGGTTCCAGAAATTGAATGACGCTGAGATTGTCGAAACCGACGACGCTCAGGTCTTCGGGGATGCGCAACCCTTTTTCGCGGGCGGCACGGTAGATGCCCGGTGCGTTGTAGTCGTTGCCGAAGATCGCCGTCGGACGCAGATTCGGAGAAAGATTCAGCAGTTCCAGCGCCGCCGCATACCCTTCCTCCGGGGTGAATCCCCCGAATTTAATCAACTGTCCGGTCGTCGGCAAATCTTTCTCTTCCATGACCTTGTAGAACGCTTCGAGGCGTTCCTCCTGGTCCAGCATGTGGCTGCCGTGGTATCCCTGACCATGCAGATAGGCGATGTGCCGGTGCCCCTGCTCATACAAATGTTCCACGCCGATGCGAATCGCTTTTTCGTTGTCAATGATATAGGAGAGCGTGTCGGTCTCAATCATATTCGGGTATATCTGGATAAATGGAATTTCAAGGTCTTTCAGCACATGGCCGAAGGTTACTTTCGAACAGGCCAGCATGAACAGGACATCCGGTTTATTATGCAGGAGCCGTTCGCGAAAGTCTTCCATACTGCCGTGGTTCTCATAGGCGAATATATTCATGAAACAACCCTGACGCGACATTTCCTTGAGCATGAAATCGGTCATCGAACTGAACAGCGGGTTGGACAGCACATCTTTTTTCAGGAAAAAACAGAAGTCAATCCTCGGAGCGCGTTGTTCGGCCTTGGCGAAGTCCTTGCGGAAATAACCCCGCCCGTTGAT